>JACQWT010000019.1 GCA_016209145.1 Deltaproteobacteria bacterium
CCCCGCCGGCACGTCCGCGTCGCGCCACGCTGCCGCCACACTGACACGAGCACGCCGCTCCCGCCCCCCTCCCGACCTAGGCGCCCTGGGCCGCCCGCCGCGTCCAGCGCGGACGTCTGCCCCAGCCCCGCCGCAACAGGCCGAAATGCTGCCCGCGGGCAGGTTCGGAAGGGATCAACCTGGTAGGTATAGGTAGGAGCAGGTAGGATATGGTACGCTAATGTAGCTACCGCCTTCCAACCTGTTCCCTGTCGCCCCCTTTTGGTTCCTCTACACGCTCGACACCAACAAGGACCTCAGCCACTGCGGCGGCTGCGGCACGGCCTGCCCGAACGTGGCGAACGGCAAGCCCGGTTGCACGGACGGCAAGTGCGGCATTGGGTCGTGCAACGCCGGCTTCGCCGACTGCGACAAGCAGGCCGGCAACGGCTGCGAGATCGACCTGAACACGGACGTGGCCAACTGCGGGAGCTGCGGGAAGAACTGCGCCAAGAGCGAAACGTGCCAGAACGGCCAGTGCCTCAGCCCGCAGTTCTGCTACAGCATCGGCTACGATAGCTGCCCCACCAACGCCAAGACATGGTGCGACGTCAAGCCCATCAACAAGTTCGACTCGGGCCAGGCCAAGAAGGCCTGCGAGCTGTGCCAGGGCCAGGGCTGCGCCGATCACGGCGGCGACTGCGCCGGCATGGGCTTCGGCACGTGCCTGGGCGGCTGCCCGCACTGGGGCTACCAGGCGGGCTGTAGTGGCGATGCCGGCCGGGTGTGGCGCTACGGCACGTCGTTCACGACCTACGGGCGCTGGGCGCCGCCATGACAAGGGCCGGGGCCTCGACCGATCGCTCGCCTGCCCGCCGTCCTGGAGCGTATCCGTTCACGGCATTTGCGTGCCAGCAACAACGGCTCGCCGAGTCGGCCGCGATCGCGGCTTACGTCCGCGGGCCGGCTCCTCACGTACAGGAGTACGCTCCGGGCCGGCCCTGTGGGCGCGCTCGCGCTCGCGGCCGCCTGACGAGCCGGCTGGGAGAATGCGTGAACGCTTACCCTGGAGCGAAGCGCAGGCGCGCGAACGTCTTGGCGCTGCTGCTCTTGGGGCTCGCCGTCGCCGCCACGGCCGCGTGCAGCCGCAAGCGCCGCCTGCCGCAAGCCTCCGGCCAGGCCACTGCCGCCTCGGCGCGCCCCGCCGCTGCCAGCGCGAGCGCCCCCGCACAGAGCGCGATCGCCATCCGCAACATCGGCAGCCGGCCGGTGAGCTACGCGCTCGAGCCGTGGGCCGAGGGCCAGGGCCGCCAGGCGCGCTTGCTCCAGCCTGGCGCCATCGACCGGTTCGCCGCGGACCGGCCGGTGGTCGTCCACTACGAGACGCCGGCAGGCAGCCGGGCCTACAGCGTCAGCCCGGGCAGCTCCTACCTGTTCCGCTACAGCGAGGCCGAGGGCTGGGACCTGTTCGTCGGCTCCCACGGCCGCTCCGATGCGCCCGATCTCGGCGCCTTCGTCCCGACGCCGGCGCCCGTAGTCAACGCCATGATCGAGCGCGCCCGGCTCGGCCCGGACGACGTGCTCTTCGACCTGGGCTGTGGAGACGGCCGGATCGTGATCGAGGCGGCACGCCGGCACGGCTGCCGCGGGGTCGGCATCGAGCTCGATCCCGCGCTGGTCGAGCAGTCGCGCCAGAACGCTCGCGCGGCGGGCGTCGACCGGCTCGTCGAGTTCCGCGTGCAGGACGCGACCAAGGCTGACTTCACGACCGCCACCGTGGTCATGCTCTACCTCCTGCCGGAGAGCAACGCGCTGTTGCGGCCGGTGCTGGAGCGACAGCTCCGGCCGGGCGCGCGCGTGCTCTCGCACAACTACGCCATCCCGGGCTGGGACGAGAAGCTCGTCGAGGACGCCTCCCTCAGCGAGGGCGGCGAGATGCACTACGTCTACGTCTACCGCAGGTGAGCAGCCTCGCCCAGTACTCGCGGAAGGCGCGCAGGCGCGGCAGCGCCTCGCGGTCCTTGAGCCGGCCCGTCGCCTCCTTGCTGGCGATGATGTCGTCGAGGTGGCATACGGCGAAGCCCTCCACCTCCACGTGACGGCTCCACGCCTCTGCGAAGGTCTCGATCCCGTCGGGCGCGAACACCAGATCGAGGTCGAAGGGCCCGTTCTTGAGCTGGACGAAGTCCTTGCCCCTGACTATCTCGGCGGCCTGCTCGTCGCTCAGGTCGAAGCCCAGCTCGCGCAACGCCGCGACCGCGGCCCCGCCGTTCGCGGGGCTCTTCTCCAGGAACAGGTCCGCGTCTTGTGTCGTGTCCGGGTAGCCGAGCAGGATCGCGCCGGACTTGCCGATGAACAGGTAGCGGACGCCATGGCGCGCGAACGCGTCGCGGACTTCCTCTGCCTGGGCGTACTCAAAGCGTGCGGGCATACCCCAGCCAGCGCGGCAGGTTGGCCTCGCACCAGGCGCGGTACGCGGCAGTGGTGTCGAAAGAGCGGTAGGGGCTGTCGTCCAGCACCGGCTTGTAGGTGCGGATGAACGAGTAGCGGAAGCGCTGCCGTAGCGGCCGGCGGGCCGCGGCAGCGAAGTCGGCTTCCCATTGTCCCACGAGCTCGTCGTCGGCGGGCACGCGGGCAGTATACCATCGGCGCGTTGACGCGGACGCAGCTTCTATGCTACACGCGGGCTGCGTCTGCGCCTCAAGGGTGAAACCGATACGCCCGGGCGAACGGAGCGGGCAGACGCGAGCGGCAACGCCCTGCGGCCGTCGCCCCTCCCACCCGCCCGAAGCAGTCGCACTGGCGTGCCGTCCGCGGCGAGAATTTCACGCTGGGGCTTCGCCCCAGACCCCGCGAACGGGGCCCCAACCCCGTTCGCCCTGACCGGCAAGTCCTTGCCGGAGCCGCATACTACGACCGCGCGCGGCATGTTCTACCCCCCTCGCTACTTGCCCTTGCACCCGAGGAAGGTGCCGCCGCCGTAGCCGCCTCAGATCGACGTCCTTCGTGGTACGCACCGCTCCGATCTCGCAGTGGCCGAAAGTAGAGCGCGAGACCAGTGACCGTCGTCAGCAGGAACTGCAGGGTCGCAAGCAGGTAGAACCACTGCCGGAAACCGCGCCGCCGCATGCCTGATTCTACAACGTCACGAGCGTTTCGATCCACTGCCGCAGCTCGTCGCGCACGCGCCGAAAGGCGGCCTCGACCTCAGGCTCTGAGCCCGTCGCGGAAGCGGGGTCAGCGAGCACCCAGGCCTGCTGCTTGAGATCGGATGGAAGCCCCACGCAGACCTCCTCCGAGCAGAGCGTGATGACCGTGTCGACGTCACCGAGGGGCACGTCGGAGATGCGCTTCGGTCGCTGGCTCGACATGTCGACGCCGACCTCCTGCATGACGCGGACGGCCATGGGGTTCACCTTCTCGGCGGGCTGCGAGCCGGCGCTCCACACGCGAATGGATGGCGGCAGGAGCTTTCGCGCCCAGGCCTCGGCCATCTGGCTGCGTGCAGAGTTTTGGACGCATAGGAACAACACGCCGTGAGGCACGCGCTTGGGCGGCGTCTCCTCGCTCCGCCCCATGTGCCGGATGTCCCTGCCCTTGGCCATGAAGACGACCATCTCGGCGAGGTTCGTGGCGTGGTCGCCGATGCGCTCGAGGTATTTGGCGATCGACTGAACGCGGGTCGCCCGGTAGATGTTCCGCGGGTCCTCCATCATGTAGGTAAGGAGCTCCCGAAACATCTGCGCGTAGTAGGCATCCACGACGCGATCCTCGTCGATCACCCGCTGGGCGCGCTTAGCGTCGGCGGCGACGAAGGCGTCGAGGGCCTCGCGGACCATGCCGCGGGCGGCCTCGGCCATCCTGGGCAGGTCGATGTACGGCTTGAGCGGCGGCTCCTGGTTGAGCTCGATGACGCGCTCGCAGATGTTTACGCCGAGGTCGCCGATCCGCTCGAGGTCGGTCACGAGCTTCAGCGCGATCGTGATGAAGCGCAGGTCGGAGGCGACGGGCTGCCGGCGCGCGAGGATGCGGAGACAGAGCTCGTCGGTCTCGACTTCGATCCGGTCGACCTGGTGGTCGTACTCGATCATCCGGTGGGCGAGCTCGCTGTCGCGCTCCAGGAGCGCCCGGATGCTGCTGCCGATCATCTCCTCCACCTTCGCGCCCATGAGGAGGAGCTGCTCGCGGAGCTTCTTGAGCTCGTTCTCGTACTCTCGGTCGGTGTGCTGCCGGGTCATGTCCTTCTCCGTCATCACCACTACCCGAACCGGCCGGTGATGTAGTCCTCGGTCCTCTGGTGCCGGGGCCTCGTGAAGACCGCGTCCGTGCGGTCGTACTCCACGAGCTCGCCCTGGTAGAGGAAGGCGGTCCAGTCGGCCACCCGGGCCGCCTGCTGCATATTGTGGGTGACGATGACGATCGTGTAGCTCTGCCTGAGCTCGTGGAGGAGCTCCTCGATCTTCGCCGTGGCGATTGGATCGAGGGCCGAACAGGGCTCGTCCATGAGGATCACCTCCGGCTCGATCGCCAGGCACCGGGCGATGCACAGGCGCTGCTGCTGGCCGCCCGAGAGGCTTGCGCCGGAGCGGTCGAGGGAATCCTTGGCCTCGTCCCATAGCGCCGCCTGACGGAGCGCGGTCTCGACGAGAGCCCCGGAGTCGCTCGGCCGGAGGCCGTTCAGGCGCAGGCCCGCGAGCACGTTGTCGCGGATGGACATGGTCGGGAATGGGTTCGGCTTCTGGAAGACCATGCCCACGTGGCGCCGAACGCGCACCGAGTTGATGCGCGCGCCGTAGATGTCCTGCCCATCCAGGAGCACGCGGCCCTCGATCCGTGCACCCGGGACGACCTCGTGCATGCGGTTGAGGCACCGGATGAACGTCGACTTGCCGCAGCCGGACGGCCCGATGATCGCCGTGACCTGGCGTTCGAGAATGGGGAGCGTGATCCCTCGGAGCGCTTGCACGTCGCCGAACCAGGCGCGGAGGTCCTCGGTGCGCATCTTCTCCTTCGGCTCCGGAGTCGTTTCGACGACCATGCGTGTGTCCTGCCCGTTGTTCCGCTGCTGGTCACCCGGCCGCTTCGCCCGTGCGGGCTGTCGAAGGGATCCCTGCATGACTCACCAGTAGATGCGCCGCTGCAGGCGCGTGCGTAGCCAGATGGCCCCGCCGTTCATGAGCAGCATGAGCACGAGCAGCACGACAATGCCGGCAGCGGCGTTCACGTGGAAGCCCGGCTGCGGTCGCGAGACCCAGTTGAAGATCTGGATGGGCAGTGCCGTGAACGGGCTCGAAAGCGAGTCCGGCAGAAACGCGACGTAGGTGAGCGCGCCGATCGTGATGAGCGGTGCGGTCTCGCCGATGGCGCGGGCAAGCGAGAGGATGATCCCGGTCAGCACGCCGGGCATGCACATCGGCAGGATCACCCGCCACAGCGTCTGCCAGCGGTCGGCCCCGAGCGCGAAGCAGGCCTCCCGAAGCGACCGTGGGACGGTACGGAGCGCCTCGCGCGAGGCCATGATGACCATCGGGAGGAGCAGGAGCGCGAGCGTGGCCGCGCCCGCGAGCAGGCTTCGGTCGAAACGCATCACCCGCACGAAGAGCTCCAGGCCGAGGAGCCCATGGATGATGGAGGGAACGCCCGCCAGGTTGCTGATGTTGACCTCGATGAGGGAGGTTATCCGTCCCGGCCGTGCGTATTCCTCGAGGTAGATGGCTGCACCGAGGCCCACCGGAATCGCCATCGCCGCCGTGAGAACCATCAGGTAGGCGCTCCCGGCCAAGGCCGGCAGGATGCCGGCGAGGTCGGGCGAGCGCGACGGGTAGCTCGTCAGAAAGTCCCAGCCGAGCCGCGGCCACGCCTGGACGAGCGCGCCGCCAAAGAGGGCCAAGAGCAACAGCAGCGGGAGGCCGATGGCCAGGAGGCAGATCGCCTTGAACGCCCGCTCGGGACCGACATTCGTGCGTTCCGTGAGGGACCTGGGCAACCCTCCTGCGAGGGACGGCGCCATGCCAGCGCTTGTGGTCATTGGGCGCCTCCCTTCAGCACGCGCTGTCGCAGGCGGTGCGAGACGAGGTTCGAGACGAGCGTCATGACGAAGAGGCTCAGGCCGACGGCGAAGATGGTCCGGTACTCGAGCGTGCCCGTCGGCGTGTCGCCGAGGCTTACCTGCACGATGTAGGCGGTCATCGTCTCGACCGGGACGCGCGGGTCGAGCGTGAGCCGCGGCTGCTGCCCGGCCGCAATGGCAACGATCATCGTCTCGCCGATGGCGCGGGAGAGGCCGAGGACGACCGACGCCGCGATGCCCGAGAATGCCGACGGCAGCACGACCCGGAACACGGTCCCGAGCTTCGTTCCGCCGAGCGCGTAGGCGCCCTCGCGCAGGCTCGGTGCCACGGCGAAGATGGCGTCCTCGCTGAGCGACGCGACGATGGGAAGGATCATGATCCCCATGACGACGCCGGGTCCGAGCGCGTTGAAGCCCGCAAGCCCCGGCACGACTTTCTGCAGGACCGGCGTCACGAACATCAGCGCGAAGTAGCCGTAGACGACGGTTGGCACACCCGCGAGCACTTCCAGCACGGGCTTGAGGATCCGCCGCGCACTCGTAGAGACGAACTCGCTCAGGTACATGGCGGCGAGCAGCCCCAACGGCACGGCCACGACGACCGCGATGACCGTCGTGAGCAGCGTCCCCGACAATAGCGGCCAGATGCCGAAGTGCTTGTCCGCGAAGAGCGGCGTCCACTCGCGATCGCCGAGGAAGTCGGAGAGCGAGACCTCGCGGAAGAAGCCGAGCGCTTCCCGGAGGAGGACGATGACGATCCCGGCGGTCGTGACGACCGAGACGAGTGCGCAGGCAAGGAGGAACGCCGCTACCGGACGCTCCGAAAGCGCGCGGGGCGCCTCGAGGCTCGCATAGATGGCCGTCCGGTGGGCGCGCATCCTACCTCGGAGTCTCCGCCTCCCGCTCGAGCAAGGATTCGATGGAGACGCCTACCTGCGAGCCCCGGCCACCGAACATCGAGCCCGTGCGCCGTGCGTCGACTCGCTCGCGGGCGAGCGTGTAGGCGCGGTCGGGCAGCGGGATGTACCCGACCTCTCCCACCAGGCGCTGCCCGTTCTCCAGGTAGAAGCGAACGAAGGACGACACCTCCGATCGGTCGAGCGCGCGCTTCGAGACATAGATGAAAAGCGGTCGCGACAGCGGCTGGTACGTCCCGTTGCGGACGGTCTCGACGGAGGGCACGATCGGACCCGCGCCGTTCTCGGGCTTGCCGTCATCGACCGGCAGAACCTTGAGGCGGCTCTTGTTCTCCTCGTAGTACGCGAGGCCGAAGAAGCCGAGCGCGAGCTCGTCGCTGGCAATGCCCTGGACCAGGACGTTGTCGTCCTCGCTCGAGGTGTAGTCGCCGCGGCTCGAGTGCTCCTTGCCCACGATCGCCTCGGTGAAGTAGTCGTACGTACCGGAGTCCACGCCGGCGCCGAAGAGGTGGATCTCGCGGTCGGGCCAGCTCGGCCGGATGTGGTTCCAGCGGGTCACGCGGCCCTGCGCCTCGGGCCGCCACAGGCGTCGAAGCTCCTCCACCGTGATGTCGTTCGCCCACGTGTTGCGGGGATTCACGACGATCGCGATCCCGTCGTACGCGACCGGCACCTCGACGTACTCGACGCCGCCGTTCCGGCACGCCTCGACCTCGGTTGGCTTGATCGGCCGCGAGGCGTCCGAGATGTCCGTCTCGCCGCGGCAGAATTTCTGGAAGCCTCCGCCGGTCCCCGAGATACCCACGGTGACCCGAGCGCTGCCGGCCGTTTTCTGGAACTGCTCCGCGACGGCCTCGGTGATGGGGAAGACGGTGCTCGAGCCGTCGACCTTTACGAGCGACGCTTGCTTCTTGCACCCGGTGGCGAGCACGAGGGCCGCACAGAGAACGGCGAGCCCGATCGTTCGGTTCATGGCGCTCCTTTCCACCCGCCCTTGGTGATAGGGGCGGTGTGCGACGTTTTGGTGACGGACTGGTGAGGGCGGCATGGCGGTCAGAAGGACACCTGGGCCGCGAGGATGACCTCGTTGTTGGCCGTGCGGTCGTCGAACTGGAAGCGGCTGTAGGCGAGCGAGAGCTTCGCCTCATGCCTGCGGAGGTAGTAGTTGACGCCGGTTTCGAAGTGCCAGACCTCGTCCCGGCCGCTGGCTGTTGCGGGGTCGAGGTCGCGATCGACGTCGGGATCGAGGTAGCCGACGCGGATGCAGGGCTGGATGACGTCCGCGAAGGTCCACGCCAGGGCGCCGTAGAAGCCGTGCGCATCGACGGGCGTGCCGCTGCTCCCCACGTCGTGCGCGCGGATGTACTCGGCTTGGAGGAGGAACGGGCCGCGTTCGAACCGAACGTCGGCCTCGTAGCGGTCCTTTACGTTGGCCACGCGCTCGCCGACGGAGCGGTAGACCACGCCCGCGAGCACCAGTGCCTCGATGGGGTAGGCTTCGAGACGCAAGCCGAGGTCCTTGTCGTTGTTGTTGTCGAGGTTGTTCAGCGTCGCGCCGTTGAAGACGCCCGCGGAGTAGCCGAAGTAGCGGAAGGTCTTGCTCAGGCGCAGGCCCAGGTCACGGCGGTCGCCGAACTCGCGGGCGACGAGGGCGCGCTCGGGAAAGAGGAGACGGCTCGACGAGTTGTAGCCCTCCCAGCTCACGGGGATCTTGAACTGGCCGATCGAGATGTCGACGTACGGGGTCAGGAACGTGATGAAGAAGTCCTGGAACATCGAGACCGCGCTCACGGGCTGGCGCACGGTGACGCTCTCGGGGTTCGCCGGGTCGCTCGGCGGCGGGTCCTGGTTCGACACGGGGATGGTCGTGTCGCGGAACTCGAGGACCTTGGCCGGGTCGATCATCACGGCATAGCCCACGAGATCCCGGACGATCTCGCCGCGGACGTGCAACTCGGCGCGACGGATGCGGAATGTGGAAGTCGTCTCGTCCGCGTGGTCGAAGAGGAACCAGCCCTGGAGCAGCGCGCCCGGTCGGAAGAAGCCCCCGGCGCCAACGGACAACCTGTCCGTCGTCGATGCCGCGGGCGGAGTCGGAGTGGCGGGCGGCAGCGGAGCGGGCGCAGGCCTGGTCTCCGCGGTCGGAGGGGCCGGTGCGCTCGGCGCCGTCGGCGGTGCCGGAGTACCTGCCACCGGTACCTCCGCTGGAGGCGAGTCAGCGGGCGGCGCTTCGGGCTGCGCCCAGGCACGCGTGGCAAGGACGAGGCAACCCGCCGCGACCGCAATCTGATGGGCTCGTATCGGCATCTCCTCCTCGCTTTCGAGGCGAAGAGGATCGCGGCTGGCGGTGGCGGTTGTATGACGACGAGGGAAACTCTTGGCGGCTACGCGGCAGGCAGCGTGAACGAGAATTTCGTGCCCTCGCCTGGCGCGCTCGCAACGAAGACCGTCCCGCCCATGGCCTCGACGAGGTGCTTTACGATGGAAAGCCCAAGTCCGGTCCCGCCGAGCTCGCGCGAGCGCCCGGCGTCCACGCGGTAGAAGCGCTCGAAGAGCCGTGACAGGTGCCTCTGCTCGATGCCGGGCCCGCTGTCCTCCACCGACACCCGGAGGATGTCGGCGTCGAGGGCGGCCCGCACGGTCACCGCCGCGCCATCGGAGCCATACTTCACGGCGTTGTCGACCAGGTTCGACAGCACCTGCTCGATCGCCCTGCGATCGGCCCGGGCGGGCCGGATGCCGTTCGGGACCTCTACGGCGAGCCGCATTCGCTTCGCTTCCGCCTTCGCGCGGAAGAGCGAGACGATGTGTCCGGCGACCGCCGGAACGTCGACTGCCTCGAGGTTCAACCGGTACTCCTTGGCCTCGATGCGCGAGAGGTCCAGCAGGTCCTCGATCAGACGCTGGAGGCGCTCGGAGTTGCGCTCGATCATTTCGATGAACCCGGCGGCGGCCTCGGGCTCCGTCTCCGCCACACGCCGCAGCGTCTCGGCGGCCGACCTGACGGCGGCCACCGGCGTGCGAAGCTCGTGCGAAACGTTGGCCACGAAGTCGCGCCGCAGCGACTCGAGGCGCCTGATGTCGGTCACGTCGACGAACACGGCCAGTAGGCCGCCCGGCTCGTCGGGCAGGCGCGCGGCGTGGACCAGGAGCCGGCGTGGTTTCAGCTCCCCCAGGTCGAGCTCACGCGAGACGGCCTCGTCGCTCCTTGCCGCGTCGTCCAGCAAGTGCTTGAGCTCCGCGTCGCGCACGATCTCGAGCTGGGTCCTGCCCACGACGTCGGCGCCGAGGAGCAGCATCTCCCGCAGCGCCGGGTTCGCGAGCGCCGCCCGGCCTTCCGCGTCGAGCAGCAGAACACCCTCGCGCATGCCCTGGAGCACACGGCTCATGCGGTCGCGTTCCGTACGGACCTCTCCGAGCGCCGTTTGGAGGCCGGCCGCGAGCTGGTCCAGGGCGCGGCCGAGCTCGCCAATCTCGTCTTGCCCGACAATGCGTGTGCGGGTGTCGAGGTCGCCTCCCGCCATCCGGCGCGCAGCGGCCGTGAGATCACGGATGGTCCGCGACATCCAGAGGGCCGCAAGGCTCGCCATGAGGATCGCGACGCCGAGAGCAAGGGTGCTTGCGAGGAGGACAAGCCGGCGGAGCCGTCCGATGGCCTCGTCGACCTCGGTGAGCGGCTTGGCCAAGCGCGCCACGCCCGCCGTGCGCCCCTCCTTCTGAAACGGAACCGCCGCGTACATCATCCGGCGATGGACGGTGCTGCTCCAGCGTGCGCTCGATCCCTCACCGCGTGCGAGGGCATCCACGACCTCGGGCCGGTCGGTGTGGTTCTCGACGGACGCGAGCTCGGCGCCGTCCACCTCGGAATCGCCCAGCACGACGCCGTCCCGGCGGATGATCGTCACGCGCCCTTCGCCGCAGCGCCCGAGGTCGTCGGCGAGCTGGTCCCACGCCGGCCCGTCCTCGAGCGACGCACCGAACGACGAGGCGTCGCGCTCGATCAGTCGAAGGCGAACGACGAGGTCCTGCCGGATCCGTTCGGTCAGGTCGGCGTCGAGCGCCCGCGTGAGGTAGGCGTCGGCCACGACGACCGACAGCGTGATGAGGCCGACCGAGACGAGGAAGAGCTTGGACCGGATGCCGAGCTTCACTCGTCCGCCTCGTCCGGCGTCTCGGCGAAGCGGTAACCCACGCCGCGCACGGTGCGGATGTAGTCACCCGCGGGGCCGAGCTTCTCGCGCAGCCGCTTGACGTGCGTGTCGACCGTGCGGGTTGTGATGTCCGCGCCAATGCCCCAGACGTCGTCGAGCAGCGCCGTCCGACTCTGCACGCGGTTCTTGCGGTCGTAGAGCAAGACGAGCAACTTGAACTCGATGGCCGTGAGCTCGACCTCCTTCTTCTCGACCCACACACGATACGCCTCGCGGTCGATGCGGAGACAGCCGAACTCGATGGGCAGGCCCGCTTCCCGCTCGCCCCGCGCGCGCCGCAGGATGGCATCGATCCGCAGAAGCAGCTCCCGAATGCTGAACGGCTTGACGACGTAGTCGTCCGCCCCGAGCTCGAAGCCGACGACGCGGTCGACCTCCTCCCCCTTGGCCGTGAGCATGAGGATAGCGATGGCCTGGGTGCGAGCGTCCTTTCGTAGCACCTTGCAGACCTCGGTGCCGGCGAGGTCCGGCAGCATCAGGTCGAGGACGACCAGGTCCGGCCGGTGGTCCTTGGCGAGCTGCAGCCCCTCCCGACCCCGCATCGCCGAAAGGACCTCGTGACCAGCCTGCCGCAAGTTGAAGTCGAGGACCTTCAGCAGGTCGCGCTCGTCCTCGATGACAAGAATGCGGGCCATCTCAAGACCGAGTATCGCCTGGGTGTGACGTTTTGGTGACGGTCGGATGGCAAGCCAGCGTCACCGCCTTTCGCCGCCACGCAGACGACGAACCTTCGTCGCCGCGGACAGCGCCTCTTTGCTCTCGACCACGAGGTACTCGCGCACGTGGTCGCGCACGCGGTCCTGGTACTTCGTAACAACCTGGTAGGTATAGGTAGGAGCAGGTAGGATATGGTACGCTAATGTAGCTACCGCCTTCCAACCTGTTCCCTGTCGCCCCCTTTTGGTTCCTCTACACGCCCATGACCACGCTCATCCTACGATCGGGACCAGGCCAGGGCGAGCGGCCCGCACCTCATGTTGATGGCCTTCCTGCGGCGCCTCGTCAACGCCAGCGGCCGCATCGAGCGCGAGCACGGCCTGGGCCGCGGCCTGGCGCCGCAGCACCGTGGTGAAACGCAAGCCTCAGAAACGCAGGCGGAGCACCTCGCCCACCCGGGCGTTCGGCTGCCAGCTTCCCCCGCGCGCGTTGCTCATGGTCGGAGTCGCCATGCTACCACGAGCCGCATGGGGCCGGAGCTGGGATGCCGCTGCCGACCTGGCCGAGCAGACCGCAAGCCACCCGCGGCGGGCCCCGCGTGCGCTACAATGCCGCCATGCTCCCCTGCTTCAACACCGCCGGCTCGTGCGTGCCGGGCAAGCACTACCTGCTCCCACCCGAGGCGCGCCTGCAGCAGATCATGCGCCTGGTCGACGAGGAGAAGTACTTCACCATCCATGCGGGCCGGCAGACCGGCAAGACGACCGCAGCCCGGTGGCTGGTGCAGCACTACAACGCCCGAGGCCCGTACTGGGCGATGTGGGTTGACATCGAGACCGCCCGCGAGCAGCCCGACCCGCCAGTCGCGTTCCGTGAGATCCTGCTCGAGCTCGGCCGCAGCGTCCGCCGTGACCTCGGCGGCGCTGCCCAGGCAGCGCCCGAGGCCGAGGTAGAGCTGATGCTGCGCGCTCCGTCTAGCGCCGTGCTCGAGTACCTGCAGCGGCTCTGCGCTCGGCTGACTCGGCCGCTCGTCGTCTTGGTCGACGAAGCCGACGGCCTGGTCGGCCCCACCATGGTCTCGTTTCTGACCCAGCTCCGGCGCGGCTACCTCGACCGCAGCAGCACGCCCTTCGCCCACAGCCTGGCCCTCATCGGCATGCGCCAGGTGCGCGACTACGTCATGAGCACCGAGGACCGCCGAGCCGTCTCCTGGCTCGGCACCACCTCGCCCTTCAACATCACCGCCGAGGCGGCGACCCTCACCCCGTTCTCGCGCCACGACGTGGCCGAGCTGCTGGGCCAGCACAGCGCGCACACCGGCCAGCGCTTCGAGCCCGAGGCCGCTGGGCTCATCTACGAGCTGTCGCAGGGCCACCCGTGGCTGGTCAACGCCGTCGCCGACCAGATTGTCAACCGCGACGTCGAGGATCGCTCCGTGGCCGTGACGGCCGAGCACGTGCTCGCGGCCAAGGAGACGATCATCGTCGAGCGTCGCTCGCACATCGACTCGCTGGTGGCGCGGCTGCGTGAGGAGCGGGTGCGCCGGATCCTCGATGCCATGCTCGTGGGCGCCCATCCGCCGGTGGACATCGTTGACGACGACGTAGCGTACGTGCTGGGGCTCGGGCTGGTGGCCATGCGCGATGGCCAGCTCCAGATTGCCAACCCGATCTACCGGGAGGTGATTCCGCGGGCCCTGACCTGGGTGCAGCAGGTAGGCATCCACCAGCCGACGGCGTGGTACGTGCGGCCCGACGGCGGCCTCGACATGGCCAAGCTGATGGCGGCATGGCAGGTCTTCTGGCGCAAGGACGGGCACCTGGCGGCCGAGGGGTTTCGCTACCGGGAGGCGGGGCCGCACCTCATGCTCATGGCTTTCCTCCAGCGGATCGTGAACACCGGCGGCCGCCTCGATCGCGAGTACGGCCTGGGCCGGGGCGCCCTCGACCTCATGATCTTCTGGAAAGAGGATCGGCACGTCATCGAGGTCAAGCTGCGGCGCGACACCGAGACGGAGCAGGAGGGCATCGAGCAACTCGGCCGCTACCTCGACCGTGCCGGCCTGGACGAGGGCTGGCTGGTGCTCTTCGACCTGCGCCAGGAAGTAGCGTGGGAGCAGCGGCTCTTCGTCCGCGAGATCGAGGCCCAGGGCAAGCGGCTGCGGGTGGTGGGCTGCTGAGCCGCGCGCCCTGCGCTGGCTGGCGCTAGCGCACGGAGGCGCGCGCGGTCCTGCCGGTTCCAGCCGCAACGCAGCTCCGCTCGATCCGCTCCGGGCGGGCCTCCAGCGCGTCGTTCCTTGCCTTCAGCGCCTTGATCGCCTCGATGAGCACGGCGTCGATCCCCACGGGCTCCACGCGCTTCATGCCATCGGCATCGGTCTTGACCCACTGCGGCACGACCTTCTCCACATCCTGCGCGACCAGGCCCATGGTGCGCCCGTACTCCGCGTCCTTGTCCGGATCCTTCCACCTGTAGCTCACGCCGCGAAGCTGGACGACCGTGTCGAGCGCGCCCTCGATCGGAGCGATGTCCCGCTTGAGGCGGGCGTCGGAGACTTGCGCCCAGACGCCGGTGTCGTTGCCCGCTGAGCCCGCGACGTGGAGCTTGGCCTTGGGGTCCGTCGTGCCGATGCCGACGTTGCCTTGAATTATCAAGTTATCTGTCGGGACAGTTATTGATGCATAACTTGAACCAATACCTACTCCTCCGTTTATGCTGAGCTTGCTACCGGGTGTTTTGGTCCCGATGCCGACTTTTTCTCGCTCTTCGTCGAAAACCGGGCTAGCGAAATCAGGCTCTTGGGCGAGAGTCGGTGCGGTTGATTCGGTGCGGTTGACCGCGATCGACGACGCGGACAGGCGCAGACAAGCCTGATGGCCCTTGGCGCCAAGAGTGCCGTCGCAGCTTGACCGGACGGCAGCCCGAGAACAACGACGGAGGCCGAAGGCCGGAGTCATCC
>JACQWT010000010.1:0-4207 GCA_016209145.1 Deltaproteobacteria bacterium
GCAAGCACAATCGGACAATAGAGAGCATTTACATGCCAACAAAACAGCAGCGATATTCTGGCTTCTGAACGAGAAAGAGCCCTGATTTCGCGCGAATGCGCGAAATCAGGGCTCCAAACTCGCCTGGAACTTCAGACTAGGGACCGAGGGCTGATAGTACACGCAAGATCAACAACTTGGCGCAATGCGAAAGTTGGCGCGGTAGCGCGAGCCCGTCTCCCGTGTTACAGTGACTCAGGAGTGTGTCACTGCGACCTATGAACGTGGCTGCCGGCCGCGCCGCGCGCGTGCTCATCGTCTCGCCCGAGCCGGCGCTGCAGCGGCGCGTCCAGATGCTGCTCGACGCCCACGACTGCCTTGTCGTCGCGGCGGCCAGCCTCGACGAGGGCCGCCGAGCACGCCGCAAGGAGGGATTCGATGCAGTGATCGTGGACGCCACGGACGAGCATGGGGCGGAAGCTGCGGCCGCGCTGTGCGCCCAGAACGGCGCGATCGGCGCTGGACCGGAGGCCGGCGCCGAGGCGGTGCCCGTCCCGGTGCTGGCCGTCACGGCCTCGCGCGGGATCGAGGACCTTGCACGGCTGCTCGGTCTCGGGGTCGCGGACGTGGTGCCGGACGATGGCCTCGAGGCTCTGCTCGCCCACCGCCTGCGCCTGGTCCTTCGTGCCAGCCGCCTGCCCCAGGAGCCGCCGCCTGGGAACCGGCGTGCCGGCCGCCGCATCAGCGACGTGCTCGTCGGCCGCAGCCCGCTGATGATAGCTCTCGGCCAGCAGATCGACATGATTGCCAAGGCCGATCTCGGCGTCGCGATCTACGGCGAAACCGGCACGGGCAAGGAGCTCGTGGCGCGCACCATCCACGCGCAGAGCGTCAGGGCCCGCCAGCCGTTCGTCGTGGCCGGCTGCACGGCCCTGCCCGAGACGCTGTTCGAGAACGAGCTGTTCGGTCACGAGCGCGGGGCCTACACGAGCGCCGACCGGCGCCAACTCGGGCTGCTCAGCGAGGCCGAGGGGGGGACGCTCTTGCTCGACGAGGTCGGCGACATAAGCCCCGGCGTGCAGGCCAAGCTCCTGCGGCTGCTCCAGTTCCGCGAGTACAAGCTCATCGGCGGAAGCAAGACCTTGCGGGCGGACGTGCGGATCCTCACGACCACGAACCGCGACCTCGGGCAGGCCGTGGCCCAGGGCCGCTTCCGGGAGGATCTCTACTACCGGATGAACACGCTCCAGATCCGGCTGCCGCCGCTGCGGGAGCGCCGCGATGACATTCCTCTTCTGGTCGACCACTTCGTGCGGCTGTTCAACCGGCAGGAGGGGCACGCCTTCGTCGGGCTGTCGGCCGACGCCATCGAGCGGCTCCAGCAGCACGACTGGCCGGGCAACGTGCGCGAGCTGGAGAGCGTCGTGTACCGCAGCCTGGTGATGGCCGGCTCCGATGCCGCCGTCGGGGCGGATCGCCTCCAACTCGGCCGCGCGGCAGGGCCTGCCGCTATCGATCTGACGCGGCCCTACGCCGAGCTGCGCGCGGAGCTGCTGGATCGCTTCGAGCGAAGCTACCTGGAGGCACTGCTGCGCGAGGCGGGCGGCAACCTCTCGCGTGCCGCGCGCGCGGCGCACCACGAGCGCAAGAGCCTCTGGCGGCTGCTGCACAAGCACGGCATCGACCCGGGGGCGTACCGCGGGGATGGCAACCCAGCGTAGATCGTGCTCCTCGGCCTGTGGCTCAGTGACACAGATATCGGGCCGATTGGCCACGCTGGCGCCAGCAAGGCGGTCGGCCTGCGGCCTCCAGAACCGGTGTTGGCCATTGAAATCATTGACCAACACGCGCATCTCATGATGCGTGTGGGCCGGTATGCATCTTGCGACGTGAGCAGCGCCACCCCTGTGGCGAGGCGAGGGAGACATGACACGTCAACGAGAAGCTGTGGCGTTGCTGGCCGGGGCGATGGGGCTGGCCGGCGCCTGGTGGCTGCTCGGGCAACAGCATCCGGTCGAGCCCTCCGGCGGGGCCGTGGTGCGCGAGGCCATGGCGACGCCAGGCCATGCCCAGATCCGGCCGGCGGCGCCGGCGGTCGCCACTACGCCTCCCGCCATGACGGCGGGGCCGGCGAGCCCTGAGCCGGGCCGCCGCATCCCCGCGCGCACCGCTGCGGCCGGCCACGGCGGAGCCGTGGTCGAGGTTGTCGCCGACCGCCTTGTCGTCGAGCTGACCGATCCCGGTCTCGCCGGCTGGCTGCCGCTGGAGCAGGGGCTCGCCGACAACGGCTTCGAGCTTCTGCGCCTCGACGCCCAGGCAGGCACCGCCTGGGTGGGGGTGCCGGCCTCGACCGACCTGGACGACGCTGCCCTGTTTGCCCTCGGACTGCCTGGCGTAGCCGCGGTACGCCTCGATCCGATTGCGCACGGGGCTGGCAAGGGGGCCGCGGCTGCGGCTCCGGAGCCCTCACTGTGGCATCTTGCCGCACTTCGGATGGACAAGGCATGGGACAAGCAGCCGACCTGCGCGCCGGTCGTGGTCGCGCTGCTCGACACGGGCCTGACCACGGATCCGAACGGGCAAGCGCTCGCTCCCGGGCTTGATGGAGTGGAGGTGCTGCCCGGATACGACTTCGTGAACCTCGATTCGCGGCCCGACGACGACAACGGTCACGGGACGCTCTTGGCCAGCATCCTGGCCTCCAAGAGCGGGATCCTGGGCGTGGCTCCGGGGGTCACGCTGCTTCCGGTGAAGGTGCTCGACGCGAATCGCTTGGGCGGCGAGTCGGCCCTGGCCGCCGGGATCGACTTCGCCGTGGAGGCCGGCGCCCACGTGATCTCGATGAGCCTGGCCTTCCCGGCGGGCTTCGTGCCGTCGGCCGAGCTTGGCCGGGCGGTGCAGCGGGCCGAGCGCGCGGGCGTCGTGATGCTCGGTGCGGCGGGCAACAATGGCGCGGCCGAGATTGCCTACCCGGCCGCCTTCGGCGAGGTCGTTGCGGTCGGGGCCGGGCGCCTGGTCGAGAAGGTCAAGCCGGTCGTTCTGGGCAAGAATGGCAAGCTGGAGGCGGGCAAGTCCGTAGCCAAGGCAATCGGTCGGGCGGAGTACTCGGCCCGCGGCGCGCCGCTCGATCTGCTCGGGCCGGGTGGCTCCATGCAGCACGATCTCGACGGCGACGGCCTGCCCGACGCCGTGCCGGGCGTGTCCTTCTCCTCCGAGGCGCCGGGCCAGTATGGCATCTACCTCGTCACCGGCACCTCGCCGGCCACCGTGCAACTCGCCGGCGTGGCGGCCCTGCTGCTCGCGGCCGGCGCCCCGGCGGCGGACGTGCGCGCCGTGCTCCAGGCCGGGGCGACGGATCTGCCAAACCCCGGCTTCGACACATTCACGGGCGCCGGCATGGCCGACGCGGCGCGCAGCGTCGCGCGGGCAAGCCACGGGCACACGCCAGTCGTGCCGGCGCGGTTCGTCAACCCCGTTGTGACGCTGGCCGAGGATTCGGCCGGCCGCCGCCACGCTCTGGCCTTCGTGGAGCTGGTCGACGCCCAGAGCCAGCCGGTGGGTGGCGCCACGGTGCTAGGCCACTTCCGCGGCCCGGTCGTGCACGATGTCTCGGCCGTGACCGACGCGCAGGGGCGCGCGCTAGTCGCCTCGCTCGCGGCGCCCGGCGACGCGGCAGCGTTCGAGCTCGGCATCGACAAGATCCTGGAGCCGCTCGCGGACGAGGACGCAGAGGATGATGAAGTCGTCCGGGTGCCCATCGTGCCGCGCGCCTTCGCGCGCTTCGAGCTTGCGAGCTTCCGCTGGCTGTCGTCTTTCCAGGCCGAGGGCGCCGGCATCGAGCCCTCGCCCTTCGCGATTGCCATCAACCCATGGCTGCTGCAGCTCCACCGCGCTCCGTTTGCCTCCGGCATGATCCTCGGCGCCGAGCCCGCGCCCGGCAGCCTGAGCGGGCCGCTCGCGACGCTGCCCGAGGACGTCCTTGACTGGAAGATCGTGCCGAGCGTGCTCTTGCGTTCCTACGGCGGGGCGGCCGGCACGCTCGCGCCGACAGCCGTGGCCGTCGAGCGCGTCGTCTTCGCGAGCTGGTGCGCGCTTGCCGGCTCGGTCTTCCCCGTCTCGAGCGACGGAGCGGGCATCGAGCCGAGCCCATTCAGGGTGGCGGCGCTGTTCATGCGCGACCTGCCCCAGCAGATCCAGGTGATGGTTCGGGCGACGAGCGCCGGCGCCG
>JACQWT010000010.1:4230-19159 GCA_016209145.1 Deltaproteobacteria bacterium
GCCCGTGACTCTTGCCGAGCTCGGGATCGAGCCGGGCGAGATCGGCGCCGTCGAGATCTCGCTCGCCGCAGCGGCGTGTCCGGCCCAGGTGTTCGTGACCGGCGACGTGGCGCTTCTGTCGGACGCGCTGCTCGGGGCGAGCGAGGGCATGAGCCACGACGGGCTGGTGCTGCGAAGCGTGCCGCCGCCGGGGCCGGTCGCGGCGCATGCGACGGCTGACTTCGAGCTCACGCTGCTGGGCGCCGGTTACGGCCAGGCGGCGCTGGCGAGCGGGAGTGTGCTCGGCCCGGCCGCGATGCGAGCGGCCGCCGCCGTCACCGGGCCGGCCCAGGCGCTGGCGCACTGAGCCGACGATGGCGACGCGGCGCAGCATGTCCTGGCTCGCCCCCCGGCGCCATCGAGCGCCGGCTGCCTCGCGTCCGGCGCGCGATGGCGCCGCCGAGCGCGCGAACGGTCCCTCGCGATCGCACCCCCCCAGCGGCGACCACGACTCCGGCCTGGTCGTGGGCCGACGCTACCGCATCATGGAGCGTCTGGGCCGGGGAGGGATGTCGGAGATCTGGCGCGCCTTCGACCGCGTCCGCGACGAGGTGGTGGCGCTCAAGATCCTGGACGCCGATTCGCCTCCGGCCACGCTCGGCGCCGAGTTCCGCTTCATCGCCTCGCTCGACCACCCCGGTGTCGTGTCGGTGCACGACTTCGGGCTGATGGGCGACGGCCGCCCGTTCTTCACGATGGAGCTCATCGAGGGCGGGGACCTGATCGACTACGCGTCGAGCGAGCCGCGCCGCGCCGTGGTCCAGGTCGTGCGTACGGTGTGCGAGACGCTGGATTTCGTGCATGAGCGCGGCATCGTGCACGGGGACCTCAAGCCGTCGAACATCCTGATGGCGACCAACCGCTTCGGGGCCCGGCATCCTAAGCTGGTCGACTTCGGCATTGCCTGGCGGGCGCGCCCCGGCGAGCCGCCGGCGCCCGACGCGTTCGAAGCCGACGGGGCGAGTGGGACCGTGCACTACATGGCTCCGGAGCTCATCCTGCGCCGGCAGCGCGACCACCGCATCGATCTGTATGCCGTCGGCGTGCTCCTGTTCGAGCTGTTGACGAGCCGGCTTCCCTTCGACGCGCCCGATCTTCTGGGGGTGGCCCGGCTCCACCTGAAGCAGGCCGCGCCCGATCCGCGCGACTACGACCCCAGCGTTCCGGGCGAGCTCGGCGAGCTCGTGCTCCGACTCCTGGAGAAATCCCCTGCCCATCGCTTCGGCAGCGCGCGTGAGGTCGTGGCCGCGCTCGACGCGGCGCTGCGTCCCGAGCAGGAGCGGGCGGGCTCGTCCGGCCCGGCCTCGAGCGCGCGCTCCTGGGTCGTGAGCTCGCCGCGGGCGCGTGTGGCCGGCGGGGCGCGCTGCGTGGGGCGCGAGGCAGAGCTCGCCACCCTCGTCGGGCTCGCCACCGAGGCCGGCCGGCGGGGCGGGGCGCTATGTGTTGTTTCGGGCGTGGCGGGATCGGGCAAGACGCGGCTCTTGCAGGAAATGCAGGTGCGCGTGCAGGTGGCCGGGATCGCCTGCCTGCGCGTGGACCTCGACGGCTGCCGCTCGGCGGCCGAAGCGATCGAGCGGCTTGGCGCCGTCGTGGCGGGCGCGGCCGGCAGAGACGACCTCGCCCCGGCGGGAGCGCTCTTCGGTGCCGGGCCGGGCTCGCACGCCGAGCCGGTCGAGGGCGGGCCGTGGCTCGCGGCCGAGATCCCGGTCGCCGAACGGCTCCTCGTCGGGGCCGAGAGGATTGCCGAGGCGTGTGCCCAGCTTGCGGCCGAGCGCACGCTGGTCATCTGCCTCGACGACGTCCACGTCGTGGCCGAGCAGGCCGTGCCGGCGCTGCGGGCCTTCGCCAGCGGGGTGCTCGCGGAGCCGGTCGTCGTCGTCGCCACGAGCGCGCCAGGCGACGGCGGCGCCGCCCCGCAACTCGGGGCACTGCGCCGCGCGCGGCGGTTCGAGCTCGGGCCACTGGCGCGGGAGCAGACCGCGGACGTCGTGCGCTCGCTCTGCGGGCAGATCGGCGACGCCGCGGTGATTGGCGACCACGTGCATGCCGAGAGCGGCGGCAACCCGGGCGCGATCGAGCGCGTGGTGCGGGCGCTGTGCGCCGGCGGGGCGCTCGTCATGCGCCGCGGCGCCTGGAGCGTGGCCGATCACCTTGCGGGCAAGCTCCCCGTGGTCAGCGCCGAGACCGGGCTGCGCGAGGTTGCCGCGGCGGGCCTGGCCCGGCTCGGGGTCGAGGCGCGCCGGCTCGCGCAGGCGGCGGCCTACCTCGGCTGGCGCTTCGAGATTGGCCTGCTCCGGTGTGTAGCCGGCCCCGACGCCGAAGAGGAGCCGTGGGTGCGCGTCGATCTCGACGAAGCGGTGCGCGCGTTGATCGACGCTCATCTCGTCGAGCCGGACGGCAATCTCTGCGGGCCGGATGTGGCGGTGCGCCATCGCTTCTGCCAGCGCGTGGTGTGCGAGCTGCTCCTCGAGTCGCTGGGCGCGCCGGAGCGTGAGGAGCTGAGCCGGCGCATCGTGGCGGCCCTGGAGAGCAGGCGCCGGCAGGGCGAGCCTTGCGACCGGGAGATTCTGGCCCAGCACCTGCGCGCCGTCAGCCGAGCGGACGAGGCCGGGGACGTGGCCGGAGAGCTGCTGCGCGACGCCCTGCGCAGCGGGGCCGACACCGAGGTCGCCGGCCTGCTGCAGGACGTGCTTGTCGCCAGCACGGACATCGAGGCCTACGGCCGGCCGCGCTGGTGCGAGCACGCGGCGCTCCTGGGCGACGCCGAGCGGCGCGGCGGCGGCGCGGCCGAGGCCATGGCGTGGTACGAGCGGGTCATCCACGCCGCGTGCGGCGAGGATCCGTGGACGCCGGGCCCTGGCGGGCACGCTCGCGCTCTGCCCGGCCGCCCCGCCGGCCGGCACGCCGCGCTGTGCGTGGCGGCGGCGCGGCGCAAGCTCGGCGACATGCTGATGGAGCGCGGCGAGGCGGCCGGCGAGGCCGTGCTCGTCCAGGCGCTCGGGGAGGCGCGCGAGCTCGGCGAGGCGAGGCTGGTGGGCCGTGCGGCCTACGTCCTGGCCAGCCACCAGGTGCTCGCCGGCCGCTATGAAGAGGCCGCGCGCGGCATCTCCGAGGCGCTGTGCATGGCCGAGCAGACGGACGACGGGCCTCTGCGCGCGCGGGTGCTCAAGCAGCGCGCCACCCTGAACTGGTACCGGAGCCGGCTGGCCGATGCCGAGGCCGACGCCCGCGCCGCCGCCGAGGCTTTCGCGTCGCTCGGCTCGCCGCGCGGTGCGGCGGAGTCGCTGGGTGCGCTCGGCAACGCGCTGTACGCCCGCGGTGACGTGGACGCCGCGGAGAAGGCATTTGGCGAGGCGCTGGAGCACGCGCGCGCGGCCCGCTGGCTGACGGGCATCGGCAAGCTCCACAACAGCCTCGCGATGGTGGCGCACCGACGCGACCAGTGGGACGCTGCGGGCGAGCGCTGGCGGGCGGCCCTGGCCATCGCCGAGCGCACCGGCAACCACGTCGAGCGCGTCATCCTGCTCAACAACGTCGGGTTCGTGGCCGCTCACCGCGGCGAGGACGAGGCCGCGCGCAGCCTCTACGGCGAGGCGCTGGGGCTGGCGCGCCAGGCGGCCGTGCCGAAAGTGGAGGCGCGCGTGCTCGGCAACCTCGGGGAGCTGTGCCTGGAGCGCGGCGAGCTCGGCGAGGCGCGCCGGCACCTCAAGCTGTGCATCGAGCTGGCCCGGGAGATCGGGGCCGACGCCGAGCAGATCGAGTGCGAGCAACGGCTCCTGCGGCTGGAGCTGGCCGACGGCGCCGATCCCACGGCCGTCGCCGCGCGCGGTCGCGCGCTGTGCGAGCGCGCCGAGGCGGCCGGCCTTGCCGTGGAGGCTGCCCAGATCCGGCGCGTCTGCGGGGAGGCGCTGGCCCGGGCCGGGCTGGCGGCGGAGGCCGAGGCCACGCTGGCGCGGGCGGCCCGCGACCTGGAGAAGCTCGGGTGGCGCTATGAGGCGGCGCGGGTCGTACGCGTGGCCGCCTCCCTGGCCGCCGAGGGGCTGCTCGATCCGGCGGGCGTGGCCTCCAAGCTCCGCGAGGCGCGCCGGCTGTTTCGCGAGCTGCGCGTGCAGCCGGAGCTCGACCGGGCCCGCGCCGCGCGGGGCGTGCTGCTGGAGAGCCTGCGGCCGCGGGCCTCGGCAGTGCCGGTGGAGAGCATCGCGCCGCGGCCGAGCCTGCCGCCGCGGGGGGCGGAGGGGCCGGCGCCGATCGAGCCGGCCGCGCCGCAGGATGTCCGCGCCGCGCCGACCACGCCGAGCGGGCCGGCGCGGGCTGACGGCGGTCCCGAGCTCGTGGGTTGGCTCATCGAGGTAATGCGGCAGCTCGGCGGCGGCCTGGAGCTGGGCGAGTTGCTCGAGCGCACCGTGGACGCGGTCCTGTCGGTGGCCCTGGTCGAGCATGGGCTGGTCGTGGCGTGCGACCGCGGCGCCCGGACGCTGGCGCGCGTGGGCCGCGGCATGGCCGGGATCGAGCGCGACGGCGACGAGCAGCGGGTCGTGCGTGCCGTGCTTGGCAGGGTGGCCGGCTCGCGCGCGCCGCTGGTTCTGGACGACCTCGCCGCGCCCGAGGCCGAGTTCCTCGGCGCTGCGGGCGCGCGCCTGCGCCTCTCGGCCCTCGCTTGCCTCCCCTTGCTGCACGACGGGCGACTGGTGGGCGTGCTCTACGTGGACGCGCGCGGCCCGGCGGAGCCGTGGTCGCCGGAGCGCGTGCCCCTGCTGGAGCTCGTGGCCGCCCAGGCGGCCGCCGGCATCGATCACGCGTTGCAGCTCGGGCAGCAGGCCGGCCAGGCCGAGCTGCTCGCCGCCGGCGTCCAGGAGCTGCTCGGGCCGCTGCGCGCCATCGAGCGCCATGCCGCGCGTATTCGCGACGAGCTGGGCGCGGCGCGCCCGTCTGCCAGCGCTCGCTTGGCCGTGATCCACGAGCAGGCGCGCCGGCTCGCCGGCATGGCGAGCGCGTTGCTCGACGCCGCTGCCTCGTCGCCGGACGAGAGCGGCTGGTCGATGGTCAGTGTGCAGGTCAAGGATATCTGCGAAACCGCGGCCCTGCCGCTCCGGCCGCTGGGCGAGATCAGCGGCGTGCGCGTCGAGGTCAAGGTGCCGCCCGGCTTGCCGACGCTCTTCGGCGACCGGGACCGGCTCGTGCGCGTGGTGGCGCGGCTGCTCGCCGCCGCCATCGACGGCGCCCAGGGGGGCGGGAGCGTATCCGTGCGCGCGCGTGCCGTGCCCCAGGGCGAGCTGGGCGACGGCGCGCCCCCGGTGCGCACGCACCGGCGCGAGCCCCTGTTGCCGGGCGGCGAGGACGGCTACGAGCTGTGCGACTCCGAGCTCGTGCGCATCGACGTGATCTGTCGGCCCGCCTGTACCCCGGAGATCACCCTACGCGCGGCCGACAGCGCCCCACCGCCGCCCCAGCGGTCGTCGCCGCGGCCGCCCGCGGATGAAGGCGAGGCGTCGCTCGGCATGGCCATGGCGCGCGATGTCGTGCGCCGGCACGGCGGCAGGACATGGGTGGAGGAGGCCCCGGCCGGGGGCACATGCTATGCCTTGCTCTTTCCCAGTCTGCGGCAGCGCGAGAGGTAGCGCTACTCGCCAGGCGTTGTCGGGGCCGGCTTCGCGCCCGCGAAGGCGAGCTGGGCGTCGGCTTGCACCAGGCAGCCCAGGACGCCGCGGCCGTTGGGTGAGCTCGATTGGAGCTCCTGCTCCAGCGCCTGGCAGCTCTCCGGCGACGGCCGGGCGCCGAAGCTGTGCCGCGCGGTGAACGCCCCGCGCTCGCCCTGATCGAGGATGGTCCAGACGACCAGGCGGACGACCTCGCACGCGCCTTGCTTCTGGACCGTGCTTGCCGCGGCCTCGTAGACGAGCTCGTGGTCCGAGACGGCGTAGATCTGGTCCAGATCCGTACACGTCGAGGAGTCGGTGCTGCTGCACTTCTGGCCGACCGCGCTCTGGCCGTCGGTGCTGAGCCGGTAGATGAAGAAGCTGCCCACCGCGATCTGCGGCGTGGCCACCACCTCAGCCCATGCGGGCGCGTCGGTGCATCCCGTGACGGCAGCCGTCGCCGACTCGACGCGCCAGTACGTCACGCGCCCCCACTCGCTCTCGAGGGGCCCGGCCGCCCGCGGATCGGGCCCGCTGCAACCGGCGAGCAGGGCGAGGAGCGGCAGCAGCGTGGTTCGAGGGGGCAGGGGCATGCGGGCGATGATAGCCGCGCACGGGGTGCGGCGTCGACCCCGCGGGCTTCTCCCGGTGGCGCGGCGCCGTATGGCCGCCTATCATGGCACGAGCGCCTCCGGCCGCCGGCGGGCTGCGGGTGAGAAGGAGATGTAGATGCGCGACGTGGCTCGATACCGACCGTGGATGGCTGTGGGCGGATTGGCGTTGCTGCTGGCTTGCGGCGGCGCCGGCGCTTGCGGCGGCGGCGAGGTGAGCGCAGCCGGGACCACCACGGCCACGGGTCAGGGCGGCGCCGGCGGCTGCCCGGCCGGCCTGACCGACTGCTCCGGCGCGTGCGTGAACACCGCGGTCGATCCGGCCCATTGCGGCGGCTGCGGTAAGGCATGCCCCGAGGGCCAGGTGTGCTCGGTCGGAGGGTGCGCCGTCGCTTGCCTGGGCGGCACGACCAAGTGCAGCGGCGCGTGCGTCGACACGGGCATCGATCCCGCCAACTGCGGCGGCTGCGGCAACGCTTGCGGCGCCGGGGCCGTGTGCAGCGGCGCACAGTGCGCCCTGTCCTGCGCCGGCGGCACGACCAAGTGCGGTTCGAGCTGCGTGGACACCAAGCTCGATCCGCTCCACTGCGGCAACTGCGACAGCCCCTGCCCCGAGGGCGAGGTCTGCTCGGCCGCCCAGTGCGGCGTCGCGTGCCTGGGCGGCACGACCAAGTGCGGCAACAAGTGCGTTCTCCCCGACGCCGATCCGGCCAACTGTGGCTCCTGCGGCAAGGTCTGCGGCGTCGGCGAGGTGTGCTCGGCCGGCCAGTGCGGCATCAAGTGCGCGGGGGGCACGGCCCAGTGCGGTTCGAGCTGCGTGGACACGGCGCTGGACCCTTTCAACTGCGGGGCCTGCGGAGTCGTCTGTGGCCAAGGCGAGGCGTGCGCGGCCGGCAAGTGCTCGCTGGAGTGCGTCGGCGGCACGACCAAGTGCGGCAGCAAGTGCGTTGCCACGGAGACCGATCCGGCCAACTGTGGCGGCTGCGGCAAGGCGTGCGGCGCGGGCGAGATCTGCTCGGCGGAGAAGTGCGGGCTCGAGTGCACGGGCGGCACGACGAAGTGCGGCAGCAAGTGCGTCGCCACCGATACCGATCCGGCAAACTGCGGGGGGTGCGGCAAGGTGTGCGGGCCGGGCCAGTACTGCGCCGCGGGGAGCTGCGCCCAGTCCTGCGCGCCGCTGACCATCTGCGGGGGCAAGTGCGTGGACACGAGCGTCGATCCGCTCAACTGCGGCGGCTGCGGCAAGCCGTGCGGGCCGAGCCAGTACTGCGCCGCCGGAAGCTGCGCGCTCTCCTGTGCGCCGCTGACCGTGTGCGGCGGCAAGTGCGTGGACACGCAGAACGATCCGCAGAACTGCGGCTCCTGCAACAACGCCTGCGCGCCGGCGCAAGTGTGCGCTGCCGGCGCCTGTTCGCTCGTCTGTGCGGGCGGCACGATCAAGTGCGGCAGCAAGTGCGTCGATCCGCAAAGCGACGCGCAGAACTGCGGCGGCTGCGCCAACGCGTGCGCTCCGGGCCAGGTTTGCACGAACGGGCAGTGCACGCTCGTCTGCACGGGCGGCACCACCAAGTGCGGCGGCGCCTGCGTGGACACGAAGAGCGATGCGCAGAACTGCGGCGGCTGCGGCAACGCCTGCGCCCAGGGCCAGGTGTGCTCGGCCGGCGTGTGCTCGCTCGTTTGCGCGGGCGGCACGACCAAGTGCGGCGGCGCCTGCGTCGACACCAAGGTCGATCCGCAGAACTGCGGCGGCTGCGGCGTGGCCTGCACCAAGGACCAGATCTGCGTGGGCGGGAGCTGCACCTTGAACTGCGGGCCGATGACCAAGTGCGGCAACGAGTGCGTGGATCCCAACAGCAATCCAAGCCACTGCGGCGGCTGCAACCAGGCATGCGCCAAGGACCAGGAGTGCAAGAGCGGCAAGTGCGTCTCCGTGCTCTTCAAGAGCTGCAAGGAGATCTTGAAGGCCGGAAAATCGGTGGGCAGCGGCACCTACACCATCGATCCCGACGGAGGCGACCCGTCGAACGGCTTCCAGATCTACTGCGACATGAGCACCGACGGCGGCGGCTGGACGCGGGGCATGACCTTCATCACCGGCGACCAGAGCATGTGCAACACCGACAAGCGCTGGCAGACCATCCTGAAGATCACGGCGGCGTGGCCGAACGGCGGGGAGGTGATGAGCAAGGTGTTTGGCGCCCAGCAGGTCGAGCCCAACGCCAACCCGGTGTCGATCGTCAAGTTCACCCCGGGGCCGTACGGCAAGATCTACACGATGTTCACCTTCCCGAAGAACTCCGACAACTGGACCTACGAGGGGAACGGCTCCTTCGGTATCAGCGTGCTTTCGGGTCCGGGGTTCAGCAACGCCATGTGGTGGGACTGGGGCGGACCGCTCGACCGCAAGGCCAACTACTGCATTGCCGGGAGCCACCAGGCGTGCCTCTACGAGGGCACCTACCACAACGTCTGCGGCCAGCTCTACTACGCCAACAACTGGTATGGGAGCACCTACGCCCACTCGCTGTCAGTGCGCGAGCCCTAGCCGCGGCGTCGGAAAGGAGCGTCGTTATGTCCCCTTCTCGCTGGCGCGCCGCCCTGTCTCTCGCGATCCCTGCCGCCCTCGCCACGCTCGCCGGCCCTGCGGCCGCCTTCACCTGGGGCTGCCCCTTCGGCGTCAACGCCCACCAGGCATCCAACGCGGCGCTCGACAAGGTCGCCGCGGCCGGCATCGGCTGGGTGCGCTTCGACATGAACTGGTTCCAGCTCGAGCCCAAGCAGGGGCAGTACGACTGGCAGGAGCCCGACCGCTTCATCGATCACGCCACGGGCCTGGGGCTGCACGTGTTCGTGACCGTGGCCTACAGCCCGAAGTGGGCGGTGGCCGGCCCCTGCAACGACAACGACCCCAACAAGGTCAACTGGTGCCGCAATCGGCCGCCCACCAACCCCGCTTTCTGGACGAGCTTCCTCACGGCCGCAGTGAAGCGCTACCAGGGCAAGGTCAAGCACTGGGGCATGTGGAACGAGCCCAACCTGTCGAGCTTCTACACGGGCACGCGCGACCAGTACGTCGCCGACATCCTGAAGCCGGGCAGCGCCGCGGTGCACGCCGCCTGCGGCGACTGCAAGGTGCTGGGCCCCGAGCTCGCCCACCTGCGCGGTGCGGACTGGGACTCGTGCGAGGGCCAGTGCCTGGGCTGCCAGTGCGCCTTCAACGGCTGGAACTTCAGCCTCATCAAGGTCCTCGAGGCGGCCGGCGCCCAGATCGACATCATCACCCACCACAAGTACACCGACCCGGCGCTGACCTTCTGGCAGGAGATGTGCGACGGCGAGACCGTGGTCATCAAGATCCAGGACGGCGTGAAGGAAGTGACCGACAAGTACGCACCGGGGAAATCGGTCTGGATCACCGAGCTCGGCTGGGAGTCGGAGCCGTTCGGCAAGTACAAGAACGACTACGCCGCGGGCGAGCTGACCAAGTCGTACCAGTGGATGAGCGAGATCGTGGCGGGCTCCTTTCCGAGCGTGAAGAACAAGCCCTGGCCGGAGCTCGCCAAGCTCTTCTGGTACGATCTGCACGACGATCCCAACGGCTACTCCTGGGGACTGCTCACTTCCAACATCGAGGAGAAGGCGCCGTACCAGGCATACAAGGACGTCATCCAGAAGCTGGGCGACTGCAGCGGAGGCGGCGGGGCGGGCGGGGCCGGCGGCTCGGGCGGCAGCGGTAGCAGCGCGAGCAGCACCGGCAGCAGCAGCACGAGCAGCACCGGCAGCAGCAGTGGCGGCGGCACCAGCACGGGCAGCAGCAGCGGCGGCGGCGCCGGCACGGGCGGCGCCGGCACGGGCGGCGGCGCTGGCGCCACAAGCTCGGGCGCCCCGGGGGCCCCCGTGCGCCCCGGCGGTGGCGAGGGGGGCTGCGGCTGCGTTCTCGTCCCCCGATCCGGCGGCGCTCCGGGCGCGGTGGGGTTGCTCGTGGGGCTGCTCTTGCTCTGCCGCCGCCGCCAACGGCGGTGACGGCTTTCCGCTACGCCTCGGCCGCGCGTTCGTGCCAGACTCCGGCCATGTCAGCCAGCAGGCACGCGACGGTGAGCGCTTGGCAGCGCGACGAGGACGGAAGCTACCGGGCCGACTTGCACGGCTCGGCCCTGCGCGTGAAGTGGTCGCCGGCCGAGGCCGCGGGGCGCGGTAGCTTCGGCTGGACGCTGGAGCCGACCGGCGGCGAGAAGGTCGAGGACGACGAGCGCTTCGAGGAGCCCGAGCGGTGCATGGCCGCGGCAGAGCGGGCGGCCGAGGGCATGGCCAAGCCCGAAGGCGGCTGAGCGCGCCGCAGCACGACGCCCCCAGATCTCTTGGCCAGCCCGGGGGAAGTACGCGAGATCACGGGGGTCGGTGCGTAGGGGGTGCGGACGCAAGCCTGTCCCGGCCAGGCCAGGGCCCGGGGCGAGGTAGCAGGTAGGAGGTCCGTGACTACGTAGTCGTACCTTATCCCACATGGCCCCGAGCTTCGAGGTCGAGGCCGGCCCCATCCGCCGCGACTGGGGCCGGCACCGCCACCGCGGCCGGGTGCACACCATGCCCGTCGCCCGCGCCGAAACCTTCTTTGCGCTCAGGGTCCCGGCAAAGTCGCCGGGACCAGCCGTCAGCGGTCAGCGCTCAGCGCTCAGCCATGCGAAATCGCATGCTCTTGCTGACGGCTGACGGCTGAAAGCTGATGGCGGCCGAGGACTCTGTCCGAGGCCCTGTCTTTGCGCTTGACAGCTCGCGACGCGCGGCTGCATAATTTGCAGGCTGCGGTTTGTGCGTGTGTAAGGACGGACCTGAAGTCCCTTGGATGTGGAGCGATGAAGCGGCTGCTGGAGCGGGTATTCGGGGCGCCGACGAGCTCGGCACGACAGGGACGCAGGCGCGTGGCCGGTACGCCGGCGGGGGCGGGGACCAGCGCTCGCGACCAGCGCCCGCGACGGCGGCAACGACCCGGATACGGGCAAGCCCACCGGCAGGATCTGGTTCTCTCCGTTGGCAAGCGGCCGGTGGAGCGATGTGTACACCGACCTCAAGCCCGAGCGGGTGCTGGCCGCAACCTACAGCTTCGCCAGCGACTCGCTATACGTGCTCGACGAGGCCAAGGCCGCGCCAGCCCAGGCCGCGGAAGGCAAGAAGGGCGGCAAGGTGACCATCTGCCACGTGCCGCCGGGAAACCCCGAGCAGGCGCACGCCATCGAGGTGGCCGAGGAGGCGGTGCCGGCGCATCTCGCCCATGGCGACACGCTCGGCCTCTGCCCCGGGCTCGTGGCTCGGCTGTGGGCAATCGAGCTTCGCACGTTCACGACGCGCCTGCTGGGCACCTGGCCCCGGCACCCCGAGTGGGACCGCCACTGGCTGGTGGTCGACCGCGATGGCGCGCTACTGCTCGCCTCGTCGAGCTCGGCCGCAAAGGAGCACGCCATTGCGCGCCTGGGCGTGCGTGGCTCGGCGGGCCCGAGCGTCGCTGGCATCCAGCTTGGCAAGAAGCTACTGCTGCTTGCGCCGCTGGTGGACGCGGCCGGCTATGGCAAGGTGCTGGGGAAGTCAGAGCAGCAGATCGAGTACGTGCGGGAGCGCGCGCTGGACTTTGCTCCAGATCCCTATTGGCCTGACCTGCGAGGAGGTCTTCGTGCTCGCCGACATCGAGGGCCGCACCACCATCGCCCGCCTCCGCCTCGACTCGCTCGCGCCCGCAATGGCGCCAGACTGATGCTCTGGAGGCGGGAAGCGCAGGCGCAGCGACGCATGAGTCAGGACGAGAGATCGATGATGCGTTGGTGTTCGGAGGTCTCTGGCCGCGCGTGGCGTGTCACAAGCCTTGGCGCGGTCCTCGCGCTCGGCTCGGGCTGCGCCGGGCAGGACGCGGCCGTGGCCACCAAGGACGTGAGGCCGAGCGGGCCGGGCAAGGGCGGCGAGCACATCTGGAGCAGGCGCTTCCCGTGCCGTCACCTTGCGCCGTGGGGGTCGCGGTCGACAGCGCGGGCAACGTGTTGCTTGCGGGAGAGGATTTTGGCGGCAGCGTGGACTTCGGCGGCGGGCCCATCCAGCACGATGACGACTTCATCTTCGTCGTCAAGCTCGACCCGGGCGGCAACCACCTCTGGAGCAAGGGCTTCGCGTATGCTCGCTGCGGGGACCCGAGGCGCGCCATGGCAGTCGACTGCAACGGCAACGTGCTGCTCACAGGCTTCTATGGGTGTGGCATCCCCTGTGATCCCACTCCCCCTCCGGACTTCGGCGGCGGGCCACTGAGCCCAAGTCAGGGCGGCATCTTCACCGTCAAGCTCGACCCGAGCGGCAACCACCTCTGGAGCAAGGGATTCGGTGGCGGCTGGGATCTCGGCCTCGCAGTTGCCGCCGACGACCGACGAGGCGGGTAACGCCCTGCTCACGGGTTGGTTCACCGACACCGGGGACTTCGGCGGGGAGCCACTGACGAGCCCGATTCAGGGTGGCATCTTCGCCGTCGCGCTTAACCCGGGCGGTAGCCACCTCTGGAGCAAGGGATTCAGCCCGGGCGACGGGCTCGCCTTCCCCCCCGCGATTGCGGCCGCCGGCGGGGGCAACACGCTGCTGATGGGCTGGTTCAGCGGAACCGTAGACTTCGGCGGCGGGCCGCTGACGGCCAACGAGTCGGGCTTCTTCGTCGCCAAGCTCGATCCGAGCGGCAGCCACCTCTGGAGCAAGGGCTTCGGGGGCTGGGAGCCTGGAGCCACTTTCGCCGTGGCGGCTGACGGCAATGGCAACACGATCCTGACGGGCACCTCTAGCAAGCCCCTGGACCTCGGTGGCGGGCCTCTGACCAGGAAGGCAGGCGACAGCAGGCTCTTCCTCGCCAAGCTCGATCCGAGCGGCAGCCACCTCTGGAGCAAGCGCTTCCGGGGCGTGGGATACCAGCACCGCAGCGCGGCATTTGCCGTCGACGGCGCCGGCAACGTGCTCCTGACGGGCTCCTTCGAGGAAGCTGTGGACTTCGGCGGCGGGCCGCTGACAACGCAGCCCGGTGACCGTGACATCTTCGTCGCCAAGCTCGATCCGAGCGGCAGCCACCTCTGGAGCAGGCGCTTCGGGGACCTGAGGGAGCAGGCCGGCCTCAACATCGTGGCCGACGGCGCCGGCAATGTGCTGCTGATGGGCTCCTTCGACGGAACCGTGGACTTCGGCGCCGGACCGCTGACAGCGCAGCCCGGCTACAGTGACACCTTCCTCGCCAAGCTCGGCCCGTAGCGCTCACGGCCCCCGGCCACGCCCCGCGAGACGGCTCGTCGGGCGGCCAGCTTCCCCGCGCGCCGCCAGTAGGGTCGCGGCCCCGAGCCCGCGCTGTGGCAACCACGCTACCACCGCCGGTCGGCCGCCGCGCCGCATTCGTGTGCCAGCCCTGGAGCCCGGACCGCCAAGCTCGTACGCTGCGGCTGTAGTGGTCCCGACCTCACACGTGCTGCCGCGAGCACGGCCGGAACTTCGGCCGTTCGGGGATGGCGGTGCGGGCGGCCGAGGGCAGGAGACTCAGCGCACGTAGAGCAGCAGCGTCTTCTTGATGCCGCTGTCGAAGACCGGCTGGTTGAACGCGCACTCGTAGCACCAGCCGCCGGTGCAGTGCCGGTCGCCCTGGACGGGACAGGTGTTCGTGTGCATGTTCGTGTACGTCATGGTCTGCGCCTGGTAGTCCGCGCCGGCGCCGATGTTGAAGTTGAGGGAGGAGCCCTGGTTCTGGCCCTCGTTGTACTCGTTGCAGGCGTAGCTCAGGCCGAAGGTCGACTGGAAGCCGACCGGCTTGTTGAACGAGCACAGGATGGTATTGGCGCTGCACGCTAGCTTGACGAGCTGGTTGGTGGCCTTGAAGAAACTCGCCTCGAAGGTGCACAGGGCTCCCACGTAGGGCGTGCCGTTCTGGCCGTAGGAGACGGCGCGGATCTGCGCGGGCGGCGGGTTCGTCGCGGCCATCACCGGGCAGGAGTTGCCCCAGCTCGAGCCCGCGTCGGTGTTGCCCCTGGTGAGCACCCGGCTGCCCTTGTCCCAGTTCTCGTACAGGTAGTCGAAGGCGCTCTGCTGGTCGCTTCCCTTGCCCTGGTACTTGTCGGCGAAGCACAGCGTCCAGCCGCCGCCGTCGCCCGACATGTCGCAGTAGATCTTGAAGCCGTTGGACGGATCGCCCCCGTCGGGATCGATGGTGTAGGTCCCGTCGCCCACCGATTTCCCGCCCTTCAAGATTTCGTTGCAGCTCTTGAAAAGGACGGACACGCACTTGCCGCTCGTGCACTCCTGGTCCTTGGCGCAGGCCTGGTTGCAGCCGCCGCAGTGGCTGGCGTTAGTGCTCGTGTCGACGCACTCGTTGCCGCACTTGGTCAGCGGGCCGCAGTTCAGAGCGCAGCTCCCGGCCTGGCAGAGCTGGTCCTTGGCGCAGGCCACGCCGCAGCCGCCGCAGTTCTGCGGATCGACCTTCGTGTCGACGCAGGCGCCGCCGCACTTGGTCGTGCCGCCCGCGCACACGAGCGAGCACACGCCGGCCGAGCACACCTGGCCCGGGGGGCAGGCGCTGCTACACGCCCCGCAGTTGGCCGGGTCGTTCTGCACGTCCACGCACTTCCCGGCGCACATCGTGAGCGGCGC
>JACQWT010000011.1 GCA_016209145.1 Deltaproteobacteria bacterium
CAAGAAGGACCGGGAGGAGCGCTTCCAGAGCGTGGCGGAGCTCGCCGTGGCCCTGGAGCCGTTCGGGCTGCCGGGGGCGGCTTCAGCGGTGGACCGGATCTGCCGGCTCCTCGGCTTGTCGCGGTCGGCGGCTACTGCAGGCGCACGCGCAGGGGAGGAGGAAGGGGAAGGGCTGACCGCGCGGATGCGGGTCAAGAGTCACATGGCGACGTCGCCGCCCGCCTCGGCGCGGGGCGAGTGGGCGGCGCGCCAGAGCGGGGAGCACCCGGCGCCGCTGTCGTCCCCGGGCACCGCGCTCGCGGCCACCGGCCCGCTGCCGACCGCCGTGCTCCCTGCGGCCGGCCCACGACCCGTGCCGCACGTGCTGCAAGACGAGCCGACCGCGCCGTTGCCGCCGGGCGGGCTGGTGCTGGCGCGAGGCGCCGTGCCCGCCGTTGTCGCCCTGGCGCCAGCTCCGCCGCAGCCCGGCCTGGGGCCGGCCGCACTCGCGTCGCAGCCCGGCCTGGGGCCGGCCGCACTCGCGTCGCAGCCCGGCCTGGCGCTGGCCGCACTCGCGTCCCAGCCCGGGCTCGGCGCGGGCACTGCCCCGCCCTGGGGCCACACCAAGCCACCGGGGGAGCAGCGGGCCCGGTGGGCCAGCATTGCCGTTGGCGCCGCCGCGCTCTTCGGGCTGGTGGCCGGCGGCGTGGCGCTCCTGGTCACGGGACAGCGCGGTGGCCAGAGCGCGGGGGAGCCGGCGGCGACGACCGGGCCGGCGTCGTCTCAGCCGAGCGCCGCTCCAGAGGTTGCGCGGGACAAGGACCCTTTGCCGGAGGAGCCGGACGAGCCCGCCGCGCCGCCGCCCACCTCGGAAACGCGCGCCGAGCCGCCGCAGCAGCCGACCGCGCCGACGTCCGGCACGTCGGACGAGAGCGCCAAGCGTCGGGCACTGGAGGCCAAGGTCTGGAGCGGGCGGGCGAGCGACGACGAGATCAGGAGGCTGCGATCGATCTGCATGCGTCAAGGGGATGTTGCCTGCCGGGATCGCGCCACTGCCATGCTCAAGCAGAAGTCTGCCGCTGTGGCCGACGACGAGAACCCGTTCGGCGGCCGCCATTGATACCTCGACCGCTTCCCGCCGCCCCTGCCTGCCAACGGAGCCGCAAGATGAGCCAACGCCGTCGCCCATGCCACCTTCTCGCCACCGTAGCTCTGGCCGCAGCGACGCTGTCGCTTTCGGCCTCCGCCCAGAGCAGCGACGAGAAGGCCGCCGCCGAGGCGGCCTTCCAGCAGGCCGAGAAGGCCATGACGGCCGGCGACTACGCCAAGGCCTGCGGCCTGTACGAGGAGAGCCTGCGGCACGAGAAGGCGATGAGCGCAGAGTTCAAGCTGGGCGAGTGCTACGAGAACATGGGCCGGCTGGCGAGCGCCTGGAGCACGTATGCCGAGGTCGCCGAGTGGGCCAAGCGCGACAAAGAGGACAAGCGCGAGCAGTACGCGCGCAAGCGCCTGGCAGCGATCGAGCCGCGGCTGGCGCGCCTTACGATCCAGGTGCCGGACGATGTCGCGGCCCTGCCCGGCCTGCGCGTCGAGCGCGACGGCTCGGCCGTCGGCCAGCCGCTCTGGGGCGAAGCCGTGCCCGTCGATCTCGGCACCCATCGCGTGGCGGCCGTGGCCACCGGCAAGGCGCGGTGGACGGCCGACGTCAAAGTGAGCGGCGAGGGCAAGACGACAACCGTGCGGGTGCCGGCGCTCGAGGACGAAGCGGCCCCGGCGCCCGGCGGCCCCGCTGCCGCGCCGATCCCTGAGCGCGGCGCCGAGCAGGCCCCGGGGTTGGGGGCTGCGGCGCCGACGGGCGAGCCTGCCGGCGAGGCAGCGCCAGGACGGGGGCAGCGCATCGCCGGCATTGTCGTGGCAGGCGTCGGCCTGGCGGGCATGGGGGCGGGCGTGGCCCTGGGGCTGGTGGCCAAGGGCCAATACGACGACGTGGGCACCCACTGCCCGGACGAGCGGTGCGACGCCGAGGGCCTGGACACAACCGACAGCGCGCGCAGCCTGGGCGACGTGGCCACGGTCGTGTTCATCGCGGGCGGGGCGGCGCTCGTGGGCGGCGGCGTGCTGTGGCTCACGGCTCCGTCGGCCGACGGCGGCGGCGCCCCGGCCGAGCCGGCCAAGACCGAGGCGCGGCTGCGCTGGGGACTGGCGCCGCGGGCCGGAGGCGCCGCGCTCGTGGCAGGGGGCGCGTGGTGACGAGGGGCTGCGCGCCAACCGCATGGACGTCGTCTCCCACTGTCCCCTGCTAGTCGGCTCGCGCGTCTGCCAGCCGCGCGCCGGCGCCTTTGCCATGCTCGTCGTGTGCAAAGCCACTTGCCAGCTCACGCCGGGCCGGCTTTCGCTGGCGCCGGCGCAGCTCGGGCTGATCGAGAACGACTGGTACTGGAGCGATTCGCCGTCGAGCTCGATGTACGCGCCCAGCGACTTCGTGCCCCAGAAGGCGCGAGCCGATGTGCTCCTCGTCGGCCACGCATACGCGTCTCAAGGCTTGCCCGTGCGATCGCTCGTGGCACGGCTGGCCGTGGGCGGCGTTGAGAAGTCGATCGAGATCGTGGGCGATCGCGCCTGGGACCGAGACGGCCGGCTCGTCGAGGGAGCGCCCTTCTCCAAGATGCCCCTGCGCTACGAGCGCGCCGCAGGCGGGCCGGGCACCGTCAACCCGGTCGGCATCCCCGCCGACGCGAAGCCCGACCCGCACGGGCACGCGGCCCTACCAAACCTCCAACCAGTCGGCACTCGGGTGCTAGGCCGGGCCGACCGGATCGAGCCCATCGGCTTCGGCCCCATCGCCCCGGGTTGGCCAGCGCGGATCCAGATGCTGCGCGGCCTTGCCTCGTCGTGGTCGTACGCGCTGTGGCAAGACCGGCCGCTGCCCGAGCAGCTCGACTGGGCCTACTTCAACACGGCGCCCGCCGATCAGCAACTCGAGGTGCTGCGATGCCCTCCACAATCGAGAAGCGCTCCACGGTGAGCCCAGGGGCTGCTGCGCTCGTCAGCTCGATGTTGGCCATGATCGTAGCAACCTCTTGCTGCACACCCGTCAATGACGCGCGGCTCCGCCGCCCCACCTACGGCCCGAGCTTCGCGACGAAGAGGTCGCGGCCAGCGCCAAAGCTCTGGAGCTTGCCGCCGCCGAAGTCCGGGTTGCCGTAGTAGCCTCCCACCAGGACGACGTTGCCCGCGGCGTCCGCGGCCACGCCCGCGCCCTCCTGGCCCTTGTAGTCGCCGAACCCCCTGCTCCACAGGTGAGGGCCGCTCGCATCGAGCTTCGCCACGAACGCGTCGTAGCCGCCCGTGCTCTTGAGGTCGGCGCCGCCGAAGTTGACCGTGCCGGAGAAGCGCCCCGCGAGCAGGACGTTGCCCGAGCCGTCCACGGCGACAGCGCCGGCTTCCTGGGCGTTTCCGTCGCCGAACGGCTTGCTCCACTTGTGATTGCCATCCTTGTCGAACTTCGCCACGAAGACGTCGCTGCCGTTGCTGAAGAGGTCCTTCAGGCCGAAGTTCACGGTGCCGTTGAAGTTGCCCGCGACGAGCACGTTGCCGGCCGGGTCGGCGGCAACGGCGCGCGCCTGTTGGTCGCTCGGATCGCCGAAGCGCTTGCTCCAGAGGCAGGCGCCGTTCTGGTCTAGCTTCGCCACGAAGACGTCGTAGCTGCCGGCGCTCGTGAGGTTCTGACAGCCCTCGAAGCTCCCCGCGCCGTCGAAGTACCCGGCGACGAAAACGTTCCCCGCGCCGTCGGCGGCGACGCCGTCCGCGTACTGGCTACCGGCATCGCCGAAGCGCTTGCTCCAGAGGCAGGCGCCGTTCTTCTGGTCGAGCTGCGCCACGAAGGCGTCCAAGGTGTTGCCTGTCGCCGTCAGGCTCTGGCAGCCGAAGCTCACGGTCCCCCCGAAGTACCCCGCCACGAGGACGTTGCCGGCCTTGTCGACGGCTACGCCGCCCACCCCTGGTCCTTGCGGGTCGCCACTGCCGAAGCCCTTGCTCCAGACGCAGGCGCCGTCCTTGTCGAGCTTCGCCACGAAGATGTCGCTGCCGCCGCCGGCGTTGGTCAGATTCTGACAGCCGAAGCTCATGGTGCCATCGAACGTCCCCGCGACGAGCACGCTGCCCGACGCGTCCCCGGCGATGCTGGCGGCAACCTGTTGCTTGTAGTCGCCGAAGCGCTTGCTCCACTGGCAGGTGCCCTTGTCGTCGAACTTCGCCGCGAAGACGTCGTAGCCCTGCGCGCTCAGCGGGTCGCAGCCGAAGTGCAGTTGGCCATTGTAGAAGTACCCCGTGACGAACACGTTGCCCAGTGCGTCGACGGCCGCGTCCGAGGCCCAGACATCATAGGCGTACTGGTTGTTCCAATCGCCGAAGCCCATGCTCCACTCGAGGCCGCCCACGGCGCACGCGCCGGCGCTGTCGCACAGGCCAGGCGCACACGCCCCGCCCGGATCGGTGCCGCCCATGACATGCCCGCAGATGCCGTCGGCAAGACCGGTCTTCGGCGAAGCGCACGCCTCGCACGGCGCGTCGCAGGGGCTGTCGCAACAGCGGGCGTCGACGCAGTCGCCGCTCTGGCACTCGCCGGGCTTGTTGCAGGAGGCGCCGATCGGCTTCTTCGCGGTGCAGACGGCGCCGTCGCAGAAGCCGCTCGCGCAGTCGGTCCCCTTCTTGCAGGAGTCGCCGTCCTTGCAGGATGCGCACGTGGCTCCGCCGCAGTCCGTGTCCGTCTCGTCGCCGTCCTTGACGGTGTCGTCGCAGCTTGGCGGCGCGCAACTGCCCTTGCCGTCGCACACCTCGCCGCCGTCCTCCGCGCACGGCGTGCCGAGCGCGGCGTTCTCGGCCACGCACTCGTGGCTCTCGCAGGCGTAGTGCCGGCACGTCGTCGCGGCGCCGCAGTCGGAAGGGCTCGAGCACGCCACGGCGCCTCCCTGGCCGCCACCGCCCTGGTCGCCGCCGCCCTGGTCGCCACCGCCGTGGTCGCCACCGCCTGCCAGGCCGGTGCCGCCACCTGGCCCGGCGGCGCCGGCGCCCGCAGTGGCAGGCGGGAAGGGCTCGCGCGGATCGAGCCCGAGGATCGCGTTGCACCCGGCCGCGCCAAGCCACAGCGCGCCCAACGCTGCCGGCAGAAGCGAAGGTCTCACGCTCATCGGAAGACGCCGGGTTGCCACGAGCTACGGTCCCAGCTTGGCGAGGAAGGCGTCGCCACCGCCCGCGCACGCGAGGTCGTTGCCGCCGAAGTTGACCGTGCCGTCGAGCTGTCCCGCGATGATCGCGCTGCCCGCGCCGTCGGTGGCGATGCTCCTAGCGTACTGGCTCTTCGCATCGCCGAAGCGGCGGCTCCAGAGGTGAATGCCGGCCGGGTTGAGCTTCGCGACGACGATGTCGTAGCCGCCGGCGCTCTGGAGATCCTTGCCGCCGAGGTTGACGGCGCCAGCGAAGCTCGCCGCGACGAAGACGTTGCCCGCGTCGTCCGCGGCCACGGCGCCGGCCTGCTGGTAGCTCGCGTCGCCGAAGCGTTTGCTCCAGAGGTGGTTGCCGTCCGGATCGAGCTTGGCGACGAACACGTCGCCGCCGCTGCTCGTGAGATCCTGCCCGCCGAAGCTCACCGTGCCGTCGAAGTTGCCCGTGACGACCACGTTGCCAGCGCCGTCGGTGGCCACGCCGAGGCCGTACTGCTGCTGCGCGTCCCCGAAGCGCTTGCTCCAGACGTGGTTGCCGTCCTTGTCGAGCTTGGCCACGAAGATGTCGCTTTCTCCCTTGCTCGTGAGCACGTCGCCCCCGCCCGAGAAGCTCAGGCTGCCACCGAAGCTCCCGGCCACGAGGACGTTCCCCACGGGATCCACGGCGACGCCGCGAACGTCGCCGGGCTTGTAACCGAGATCGAAGGACTTGCTCCAGACGTGCTTGCCGTCCTTGTCGAACCTAACGAGGAAGATGTCGGGGTAGTACTGCGCCTGCAAGTACTGCCCGCCGAAGCTCAGGCCGCCAACGAAGGTCCCGGTCACGAGGACGTCGCCCGCGCCGGCCGCGGCGACGCTTTCGGCGCGCTGGTCGCCCTGGTCACCGAAGCTCTTGCTCCAAAGGTGCTTGCCGTCCTTGCCGAGCTTGGCCACGAAGATGTCGTTGCCTCCCTGGCTCGGGAGGTGCTGCCCGCCGAAGTTGACGCTGCCGCCGAAGAAGCCAGCGATGAGGACGTTGCCCGAGCTGTCGGTAGCGACGGCGCGAGCCTCCTGGCTGCTCGAGTCGCCAGCGGCCTTGCTCCACTGAGGAACGCCGTCCTGGTCGAGCTTGGCGACGAAGATGTCGTCGTTGCCCTCGCTGGCGAGCGTGTCGCCGCCCAACTTCAGGGTGCCGTAGAAGTGCCCCGCCACCACGACGTTGCCCGAGCCGTCGGCGACAACGGCGCGGGCCTCCTGCTTGCTCGAATCGCCGTACGCCTGGCTCCACTTGTGCTGGCCAGCGGCACACGCGCCCGAGCCGTCGCAGCTCCCGGGCGCGCACTCGAGCTCGGGATCGGTGCCCGCGGCGTGAAGCGCGCAGACTGCCTCGTTCTCGGGCAGGTTGCAGGCTTCGCAGGGGCCCGCGCACGCTGACTTGCAGCAGACGCCGTCGCCCGGCGGGCAGAAGCCGCTCGCGCAGTCGGCAGGCGCCGCACACTTCTTCCCAGCGGCGCACTTCGGGCATGCCGCGCCGCCGCAGTCGACGTCGCTCTCGTCGCCGTTCTGGACGGAGTCGGTGCAGCGGCACAGCCCGTTGCCGTTGCACGTGTCCGGGCCGCACTCGCCGTCCGGATCGGTGCCGGACAGCGCGAAGCCGCACGTGCCCGAGGCGCCGCCGCTCTTGGCAGCAACGCACGCCTCGCATAGCCCGGCACACGCCTTGTCGCAGCAGACGCCGTCGGCGCAGTTGCCGCTCAGGCAGTCGGCCGCGCCCGCGCAGGGGTAGCCGTTGCCCTTGTAGATGCACGCGCCGTGGCCGTCGCACATGCCGCCCCCCTCGCAGCCCGTGCCTGCCGGTGCATCGGCGAGCCCGCAGGTGTGCCCGGTGCACGTCTGGTACTTGCAGACGCTGTCCTCGCCGGGGCAGTCGCCGGGCACGCTGCACGGGCCGGAGGGGACGGCGCCGCCGCCTCCGGCCGCGCCGGTGGCGCCGGCGCTGCCCTGCGGGCACGGCTGGGGCTGGCCGGCGCCGCCCGATTCGCCGCACGCCCCGGCGGCGATCGCCAGGCCACCGATGACCGCAAGGACTCGCGCCGGCTCCCCGTTCGTCACCATCGCACTACCCGCTCTGTTGCTCGACCCACCTGGCGCGAAACCGCTGCCGCGCGTTGCGCCGTGTGCCCCGCAAGCCGCGATGCGGGTACGCTACGCCACTGCGGGGAGGAAGAGAAGAAGGGAACGGTTCCCGCCATGCCGCGGGACCAGCCGCGCCAGCCCATCCAGGCCGCCGCGCGCCACGCCGCTCGCCCCTGACGCGCCTCCGTTTGCGACCTGCGCCCCGCTGATTTATGGTCCGCTCGTGGTCTACGTCTTCCTGCTGCTCCTCGCCATCGGCGCATGGGCCCTTTGGTTCATCCTCCAGCTCAGCGTCTGGATACCGCTGTGCGTTACCGTCGTCCTGGCGCTCGTGGCGGGCGGCCTGTACGGCTTCGTCTGGTGGCGCGCCCGCAGCGGCGCGAGCGCGCTCGAGCGCGCCATCGCCCAGCAGGCGAACCAGCAGCTCGCCAGCGCCAACCTGGAGAAGCGCGCGGAGATCCAGCAGCTCCAGCAGCAGATCGGCGCCGGCATCCAGGCGCTGAAGCAGTCGAAGCTGGCCGGGCGGCGCCGGGGCCTCTCGGCGCTCTATTCGCTTCCCTGGTACGCCATCATCGGCCCGCCCGGCGCGGGCAAGACCACGGCTCTCAAGCACTCCGGCCTGGTCTTTCCCTATGCCGACAGCAGCGTCCGCGGCGTGGGCGGCACGCGCAACTGCGACTGGTGGTTCACCAACGAGGCCATCCTGCTCGACACCGCCGGCCGCTACTCGACCGGCCACGAGGACCAGGCCGAGTGGATCGCGTTCCTGCGCCTGCTGCGCCGGCACCGCGGGGCGAAGCCCTTGAACGGCCTCATCGTGGCCGTGGCCATCCCCGACATCATCGACGCGACCGAGCAGCAGATCGAGCACATGGGCAAGACGCTGCGCGCCCGCATCGACGAGGTGATGACCGAGTTGAGGATGGTGCTGCCCGTCTACGTGCTCATCACCAAGAGTGACCTCATCGCCGGCTTCTGCGAGTTCTTCGGCGGCCTGAAGAAGAGCGAGCGCGCCCAGGCTTGGGGCGCGACCCTACGGCTGGGCGAGGACAAGACCCAGCCGGGCGTGCTCTTCCAGCGCGAGCTCGACGTGCTGGTCGGGGAGATCCACGCGCGCGCCATCAAGCGCCTGGCCCAGGAGCGCGACCGGGGCGCGCGCGAGTTGATCCACCAGTTCCCGCTGGAGTTCGCCGGGATCCGGCGCAACCTCTCGGATCTCCTCGCCACCGTCTTCATGGTCAACGCCTTCCAGGGCACGCCCCTGTTGCGCGGCGTCTACTTCACGAGCGGCACCCAGGAGGGCACCCCCCTGGGCCGCGTACTGAGCCGCATGGGCCAGGCCATGGGCATTGCTGCGCCGCAGCTCCTCGCCGCCCAGCGCAAGGAGCCCAAGAGCTACTTCCTGCACGACGTGTTCATGAACATCGTCTTCCCGGACGCCGACGTGGCGGGCCGGAGCGCGTCGGAGCTGCGGCGGCAGCAGCTCGTGCGGGTGGGCGTGAGCGCGGCGGCGCTGGTCGTCGCCGTCATCATGGCCGTGCCGAGCACCGTCTCATTCGCGGCCAACCGCAGCCTGCTCAAGGACACGGGCAGGCGCGCCACCGAGTCCTCGGCCATCGAATGGGAGAACGCGTCGGTTCCGGTGACCGAGAAGAGCAAGGCGATCGGGCCCGTGTTCGGCGGCAAGTACATTCACGACGTGGCAGGACTCAACTACGTGGTGCTGGGCATCGTGGCCGGCATCCCCTGCAAGTACAAGCTCGAGCTGACGCTCAAGGACGCCAAGGGCGCCGACTACCTGCAGGAGCGCCTCGCCCTGAAGACCTACCTGATGCTCAGCGACGTCGAGAACCTCGACGTCGAGTGGGCCACAGGCCGGCTCACCGTGCTCTGGGCAGACCTACACGCGGCGGCGAGCGACGTGGCCGCGGCCGAGCTGCGGCGGCGCGCGCAGCCCCTGATCGCGTACTACCTCCAGCTTCTCAAGGACAAGAAGGTCACGCCCGTGCCGCCGAACGAGAAGCTCGTCACGCGCGTGCGCGCCGTGTTGGGGGACGTGCCGGTGCGCAGGCGCTTCTACGCGCAGTTCGTCGAGGTGCTGATCCACGAGAAGTACGACCCGGCCGGCGACAACAGCCGCTCGAACCGCAAGTTCCCCCCGGTCACGCTGGAGGCGATGTTCACCGACCGGCCCGAGGTGCTCCGGCTCTTGACGAGCAAGACCTTCAAGCGGGAGAAGAAGTGGCTGGATGTGCCGGGCCCGTACACGGACAAGGGCCACGTCGCGGTGCTGAGCTACGTCGACGACGGCCTGGCCATCCTGCAGAGCGAGGCCTGGGTGGTGCCGCTCACGCCCGAGGAGCGCGGCGACCGCGTGGCCGTCAACCTCGCCAGGGTCTCCGAGGACTACGAGCTGCAGTACGTCGACGCCTGGAAGAAGTTCTTGGAGGATCTGGAGGTCGAGCCGCCTGCCAACCTGCGGGAGGCGACCAAGCTCTTCGACGTCCTGAAGACCCCCGAGATCCCCTATCTGCGCGTGCTGCGCCGACTCGAGGATCACACGCAGTGGAAGAAGAACCCCTTCGAGAACGAGAAGCAGGCCGACAAGGCCGCGAAGCTCATCAACCGCAAGATCAACCAGAAGCTGTCCTCGAAGACCAAGGGCCTGCGCTGGGGCGTGGACGTGCGCAAGCTGGAGGGCAAGGTCAGCGCCATCCCCAACACGTTCCGCAAGACCGTGGCCTTCGGCGTGCCGCAGGACCAGGCGGCCGGCCCGGCCGGCGCGCCACTGGGCGAGACGCCGCTGGCGCAGTACGTGGCGCTGCTGGGCGAGCTGCGCGAGAAGATGCTCGACGCGCTCGATCGCGATCCCGAGGCGGGCTACCAGCTCGTGGGGCAGGATCTGCAGGTCGCGCTGCGGCAGAGCAAGGCGCTGCTCGAGCCCTTCGACGACACGGCCCGCACCGCGCTCCTGCCGCTCCTGCAGAACCCGTTCAACATCGGCGGCAAGCTGCTGCGCGGGCCGATGCCGCAGTATGGGTTCGGCAAGCGCTGAGCGAGCGGCCCGACCTAGTAGATGCACGCGTCGAGCACGGCGAGCACCTCCTCGAGCAACGCCGCCGGCGCCCGCGCGATACGCGCGGCCCGGCGGGCGCGGAAATCGACGGACTTCACCTGCTCCACCATGACGAACCCGGTCACCGGGCAGCCCGGCGGAACCGCCACATGGAAGGGGAACCTCCTGTCGGTCCTCGTGACCGGGCAGACGACGACCATGCCCGTGTGCCCGTTGAACAGGTCGTTGCTCACGACGAGGGCCGGCCGGCGCCCGCTCTGTTCGTGCCCGCTGTGCGGATCGAAACTGAGCGCCAGGAAGTCGCCCTTGCGCGGGGTGTACGTTCCCATCTACCAGGTCTCCCGCCCCCTCGGGCCGCCCCAGTCCACCTCCCGCGCGCGGTAGTCGGGCGGGATCCTCGCCACCAGGGACGCCAGGCGCACGCGCCCGCGTACGCGCCGGACGGGTAGGAGCACGATCGCGCCGTCGCGCGCCACCACCTCGACCGCCTCGCCCACGCCGAGGTGGGCCTGCGCGAGCACGGGCTTCGCCAGCCGCACTCCCTGGCTGTTTCCCCACTTCTGTACCTTCGCCAGCACGATGAGCCTCCTATGGCTATACCCAGTATAGCCCGGGCGCCCGCACAGCTCAGCCCGTGCAGGCGCCGCGCGCCGCGCCGCCGCTTGCTGCCGGCCCTCTTTGTCTATCGAGTGTAGTCCCACGCGCCCAACGCCTGCCACGGGCTCGCGGGCTCGCCCCCGGCCGGACCGCGGCCCGTGGCGCCGGGCGCGGCGGCGGCGAAGCCGAGCAGCCGGTCGGCGGCCTCGCCTACCAGGGCCCAGCGGTCGGCGTCGGCCGAAGGCCGCCAGCCCTGCAGCAGCTCCTCCAGCAGGCGGGTGTGAGTGTCGCCCGCGCGGAATGCCTCGGAGCTGATGACGTCGAGCGTGAGCTCGGTGGTGGTCGGCACGCCCAGGATGACGTTCTCCCGCAGCGCGCGCTCCATGCGCGCCAGGGCCGCCGGCCGATCCTCGGCCCAGACCACGAGCTTGCCGAGCAGCGGATCGTAGTGGACCGGGACCTCGAAGCCGGCGTACACGCCCGCGTCGAAGCGGACGCCGGGCCCCGCCGCGGCCTGCATGAACCGGATCCGCCCCGGCGCCGGCACGAAGCCGCGCGCCGGATCCTCGGCGTAGACGCGGCACTCGATGGCATGACCGCGCGCCGCGAGCTCGCGCTCGGTGATCCGCAAGGGCGCTCCGGCCGCTATCTCGAGTTGGTGGCGCACCAGATCGAGCCCCAAGACGAGCTCGGTGATCGGGTGCTCGACTTGCAGGCGGGTGTTGACCTCGAGGAAGTAGAAGCGGCCGTCCGCGTCGAGCAGGAACTCCACCGTGCCGGCATTGACGTAGCCGGCCGCCCGGGCGACGGCGACGGCGGCTTCGAAGAGGCGCGCGCGCAGGGCCGCGTCGAGCGCCGGCGAAGGCGTCTCCTCGATGATCTTCTGGTAGCGGCGCTGGATCGAGCACTCCCGCTCGCCCAGAGGCACGACTTCGCCGCGCGCGTCGCCGAGGATCTGGATCTCCACGTGGCGCGGGCGAGCGAGGAAGCGCTCCAGGTACACCGTCCCTTCGCCGAAGGCGCTGTGCGCTTCGCTGGCCGCCAGGCTCGCGGCCGCAGCGAGATCCGCCTCGCTCCGCACGACCCGCATGCCCTTGCCGCCTCCGCCGTAGGCGGCCTTGACCAGCACGGGGTAGCCTACCTCGGTCGCGGCGCGGGCCAAGGCCTGCGGCTCGGCCCCCCCCGGCAGCGTCCGGCCGGGGATGGTGGGCACGCCCTGCTCCGCGGCAAGCCGCCGGGCCTGGAGCTTGTCGCCCAACAGGGCGATGACCTCGGCCGGCGGGCCGATGAAGGCCAGGCCCGCGGCCTCGACCAGACGCGCGAAGGCGGCGTTCTCGGAGAGGAAACCGTAGCCCGGGTGGATGGCCTCGGCACCGGTCTCGCGGGCCGCGGCCACGATGCGCGCGGCGTTGAGGTAGCTCGCGGCCGGCTCCGGGTCGCCTAGCCCGACGGCCTCGTCGGCGCAAAGCACGTGCAGGGCCGCGGCGTCGGCGTCCGAGTAGATCGCCACCGAGCCCACCCCCATCTCGCGCAACGTGCGCATGATGCGCACGGCGATCTCTCCCCGGTTGGCAACGAGCACTTTGGAGAACATCGCTCCGGCTCCGGTCACATGCGGAAGACACCCTGGCCCTGGTCACGGCCCTCCAGGGGGGCGTTCAGGGTGACGGCGATGGCCAGGCCGAGCACGTCGCGCGTCGTGGCCGGATCGAGGATGCCGTCGTCCCAGAGGTTGGCCGTGCTGTAGAAGGCGTTGCCCTCCTTGAGGGCCGCATCGATGATGGGACGGCGGATGGCCTCGATCATGGCGGGCTGCAAGGGCTCCTGGCCGGTGCGCGCAAGCTGGTCGCTCTTGACGCTGATGAGCACGTCCGCGGCCTGCTCGCCGCCCATGACGCCAATCTGGGCATTGGGCCACATCCACAGAAAGCGCGGCGAGTACCCGCGGCCGCACATGCCGTAGTTGCCCGCGCCAAAGCTCGCGCCGACGATCACCGTGAGCTTGGGCACGGTGGCCGTGGCAACGGCGTGCACCATCTTGTGGCCGTCCTTGGTGATGCCCCGGCGCTCGTACTCCTTGCCGACGATGTAGCCGGCGATGTTCTGCAGGAACAAGAGCGGCGTGCCCTGCCGGTCGCAGAGCTGGATGAACTGCGTGGCCTTGAGGGCGCTCTCGGAGAAAAGCACCCCATTATTGCCAAGGATGCCCACCTGGTAGCCGTGGATGTAGGCCCAGCCGCACACCAGGGTGGGGCCGTACAGGGCCTTGAACTCGAGCATCTCCGAGCCGTCCACGAGTCTGGCGATGAGCTCGCGCACGTCGTAGGGCGTGGAGAGCTTGCGCGGCACGACGCCCCAGAGCTCGTGCGGATCGTAGCGCGGCGGCCGCGGCTCGCGCCGGGCGATCTGTGCCTTGCGGGCCGGGGGCAGGGCGGCCATGATGTCGCGCACGATCTGGCAGGCGTGCGCGTCGTCCTCGGCGAGGTAGTCGGAGACGCCCGATAGCCGGCAGTGCACATCGGCGCCGCCCAGCTCCTCGGCGCTGACCTCCTCGCCGGTGGCGGCGCGCACGAGCGGCGGCCCCCCGAGGAAGATGGCGCCGGTGCGCGCGACGTGCACCACGTGGTCGCTCATCGCCGGGATGTAGGCCCCACCGGCCGTGCACAGGCCCATGACGGCGCAGATCTGCGGGATGCCGAGCTTGGAGAACCATGCCTGGTTGTAGAAGATCCGGCCGCCGTCGTCGGCGTCGGGGAAGACCTCCGATTGCAGCGGCAGGTAGGCCCCGCCCGAGTCGATGAGCGAGACGTAGGGCAACCGGTTCTCAAGGGCGATGTTCTGGCAGCGCAGCGACTTCTTGACGCCCATGGGGTAGATGGTGCCGCCCTTGATCATCGGGTCGTTGGCCGTGACCATCACCTCGCGCCCGCCCACGACCCCGATGCCGGCCCGTGTACCCGCGCTGTACACCTTGCCGTCGTACATGCCGTGCGCGGCGAGCGGGGCAACCTCCAGCCAGGGCGTGCCTGGATCGAGCAAGCAGCCCAGCCGCTGCTGCACCGTGAGCTTGCCGAGCTCGGCGTTGCGGGCGCGTGCCGTCGCGGAGCGCTCCTCGCGCGCCTTGGCGAGCTCGCTCTTGAGCTCGGCGACGAGCTTCTCCATGTGCTCGTAGTTGGCCCGGTACTCGTCGCTCCGGGTCTCGACCCGGCTCTCTATGACATCCATGGCCGCAAACACCCGCTAGCGGACGTAGAACTCGAACTTGCCCAGGTAGCCGGTCACGGCGCTGCACGAGTTGAACGAGCCCGGCGCGTAGCACACCTCCGTGGCCACCGCCCAACCGGAGAAGCCGCGCGCGTTGTTGTTGCTCACCTGGTGCCGGTAGGGGAAGACGAACATCTTGGGGTTGAAGTAGTAGTTGGGGCTGGTCGGGTAGACCACGATGCCGTAGCCGTTGCCCATCGAGCCGCCGCAGCCGCCGTTGCTAGAGAAGCGGGCGGCGATCATCAGCTTGTCGGCGTTCGACAGCGTGACCAGCCGGTCGTGGTTCGCCGAGTTGTACTGGGCGTTCGCCGCAGCGGTGGACGTCATCTGGTCGTAGGTCCAGGTGTAGGCCCGGCTGCCCTTTTCCGAATAGACCACGTTGTTGTTGTTGTCCTTGAGCTGCACCAGCAGGTCGGTGCCGGTCCAGCTCGCCATCGTCCAGTCGACGCACTTGTCGAACCAACTGTTGTTGTTGACGTCCTCGCCGCTCGTGTTGACGAACTCGAGGCAGCGCGTCCAGCCGCCGCCCTGGTGGGTCATGTCGCAGTAGACCTGGAACTGCGGCTGGCCGCCCGGCCCGTCGGGATCGATGTCGTAGGTGCCGTCGCCCACGGACATGCCGTTCTGGAAGGTTTCCAGGCAGCTCTTGTAGATGAGCACCTTGCAGGCGCCGTCCACGCACTTCTGGCTGCCGGTGCACTTGACCCCGCAGCCCCCGCAGTTATTGGGATCGACCTTCGTGTCGACGCAGGCGTTGCCGCACTTGGTGGTGCCGCCGAAGCACTGCAGGGCGCAGGCGCCGCTCGCGCACACCTGGCCCTGGGGACAGGCGTTGCCGCAGCCCCCGCAGTTGGCCGGGTCGGTCTGCACGTCCACGCACTTGCTCCCGCACTTGGTCGTGCCGCCGAAGCACTGCAGCGTGCAGATCCCGCTCGCGCACACCTGGCCCTGGGGGCAGGCGTTGCTACAGCCGCCGCAGTTGGCCAGGTCGGTCTGCACGTCCACGCACTTGCTCCCGCACTTGGTCGTGCCGCCGCTGCACAGCAGGCCGCACCCGCCGTTCGAACAGATCTGACCCTGGGGGCAGGCGTTGCCGCACCCCCCGCAATTCTGGGGATCGAGCTGGGTGTTGCTGCACGCGTTGCCGCACTTGATCGTGCCGCCGGCGCACTGCAAGCCGCAAGCGCCGTTCGAGCATACTTGCCCCTGCGCGCAGGCGTTGCCGCAGCCGCCACAGTTGGCCGGATCGAGCAGCACGTGGGCGCACGAGGAGCCGCACTTGGTCGTGCCGCCGACGCACTGCAAGCCGCAGGCGCCATTCGCGCACACCTGGCCCTGGGGGCAGGCTTTGCCGCAGCCGCCGCAGTTGGCGGGATCGAGCTGAGTGTCGGTGCAGGCGGAGCCGCACTTGGTCGTGCCGCCGGCGCACAGAAGGCCGCACGCTCCGGCGGAGCAGAGCGGAGCACACCTCGCCCGGGCCGCAGGCCTTGCCGCAGCTCCCGCAGTTGGCGGGATCGAGCAGCACGTTGGTGCAGGCGGAGCCACACTTGGTCGTGCCGCCGGCGCAAGCGAGGCCGCACGCTCCGGCCGAGCAAACCTCGCCCGGCGCGCAGGCCTTGGCGCAGGCCCCGCAGTTCTTGGGATCGAGCAGGGTGTCGGTGCAGGCGGAGCCGCACTTGGTCGTGCCGCCGGCGCACAGAAGGCCGCACGCTCCGGCGGAGCAGACCTCGCCGGGCGCGCACGGCTTGCCGCAGCCACCGCAGTTCTGCGGATCCAGGTCGGTCTTGGAGCAGGAAACGCCGCACTTGGTGGTGCCCCCGAAGCACTGCAGCGCACAGGCGCCGCTGGCGCACACCTGTCCCTGGGGGCAGGAGTTGGCGCAGCCGCCGCAGTTGGCCGGGTCGGTCTGCGTGTCCACGCA
>JACQWT010000012.1 GCA_016209145.1 Deltaproteobacteria bacterium
ATCCCGGTGGGATCGCCGTACAGAGTAACCCCGGGTTCAAATCCCGGTGGGATCGCCGTACAGAGTAACCCAGGGTTCAAATCCCGGTGGGATCGCCAATGCCCCATGCGATGATGCGAGCTGCGGTGCTGGCTGCGGTGGGCGGCGGGGCGGCGTGCGCTCTCGCCGGGGGCGCCGGCTGCGGCTGGGAGGACGAGTGCGCCAGCGACGCCGAGAGCGCCCGGCAGTACGTCGAAGCCGCGCGCCTGCAGAACCTGTCGTGCGCGGCGCCAGCCGACTGCACGACCGTCAGCGTGAGCACGAGCTGCCAGGGCGACTGCCCGGCGGTCGTCAGTGTGGCGGGCAAGGCCGCGGTGGAAGCGGCGGTGGCCGAGGCCAACGAGCGGTGGTGCGACGACCGCGCGGGCTGCGGCTACGCCACGCCAAGCTGCATCATGCCCGAGCCCGTCTGCGAAAAGGGTGCATGCGCCGACGCGGCGCCATAGCCCTGGCCGCCGCCCTGCTGCTCGCCTGCGCCGGCCCGCGCGGCATCGAGTCGCCCTACCCGCTCGTCGAGCACGCCCCGGCCGATCCGGAGCCGCCACCGGGGCCGCCGGCGGGGCCGCTGCCCGTCGCGGCCAGGCCCGCGGCCTGGGCCGGCCCGCCGGGGCGGGCGGGCGCGCCGCCTCTCGTGCTGGACGGGACGCGCTCGCGGCTGGACCTGCCGGCGGGCCGCTCGATCGTCGCGGTGGCCCTGCCCGGCTCCTGCCTCGTCACGGTGGGCTTGCTCGGGCCGGCGGGCGCACTGCTCGCCTTCGACGTGCGGCCCCCAGCGGACCTGGCCGGCCTGGGCCAGCTCCGGGCGCTCGACGAGGACGGGCTTTTGCCGCGCTTCGTGTCGCTGCGCACCTCGGAGCAGCAGACGAGCCTGGCCGTGGTCGTCGATGCCGCCGCGCCGGTCGTGGTCGTGCGCTTTGCGGCCGATCCCGGCGCCGCTCGATCCCGGGGCCGGCTACGTCAGCCAGGCGCCCTCGCGCTACCAGTTCCTGCGCTCCGACGTCGCCGTGGCGCTGCTCGGCGCGCTGCGTCAGACGCGGACGCGCTTTCGGCGCGATCCGCTGGCCATTGGCGACGCCAGCCAGTGGGACGGCGGCCGTCCGGCGAGCGATCTGGGTACGACGCGCCACATCAGCCACCTGGGCGGCCGTGATGTCGACGTGGCCCTGGCCTCGGACGACCCCGAGGCGCCGTCCCTGTTCGTGCGCCATTGCCAGGGCGTGCGCACCGAGCTCGATGTCTTCCAATGCGCCCCCGGCACGGTGCACGGCTTCGACGCCCTGCGCATGGCCTACTTCCTCGGCTTGCTCGTCGATGGCCCCACGCCGAACGGCATCCACATGCCCGAGGGCCGGCCTGGACCGATCGCCGAGGTCGAGACCATCTACACCGATCAGGCGTACATCGACGAGGTGGGCCGCGCCGCCCAGGTTCTGCGCGAGCGGCGCTGGATCCACGACGACGGCTACGCCGCCTTGGGCGAGGACGGCATCATGCGGCCCTCGCCGTGGCACACCGACCACGTGCACGTTCGCTTCGGCGGCGAGGCGGCGCGTGCGCCGCTCACGCCGGCGCCAGGAAGCTCACCTTGATGCGCTTCGGCATGGTCCCGGGGAAGGCCACGGTGGCGGTGGCCTCCCCGCCGCCCGCCCGGAGCTCGAGGCGCTGCACCACCCCCACGCCGAAGCGGGCGTGGCGCACGCGCGCGCCGACGCCAAATGCGGCCGCCGCGGGCGCGTCCGCGTCAGGCTCGCGCTCGACGTAGCGCTCGCCGCGGGCGCCGCTCCCGGCGGGATCCGGCCGCAGGGCCGGCCTCGGGCCGGCGCGCTCGCGCGGGGCGCCCCAGGAGCCCGGCGGCCTGCCCAGCGTCTCGGTGGACACGGCCCGCACGTGCTTGGCGGGCAGATCCTCGAGGAAGCGGCTGGGCTCGTTGTAGCGGATCTGGCCGTAGATCGTGCGCAGCACCGTGTGCGTGACGAACAGCTCCCGGCGCGCGCGCGTCAGGGCGACGTAGCACAGGCGCCGCTCCTCCTCGAGCTGCTCCGCGAAGTCGTCCTCGTCGGCGCTCATGCTGCGCAGCGGGAACAGATCCTCCTCCATACCGGTGACGAAGACCACGTCGAACTCCAGACCCTTGGCCGCGTGCACGGTCATCATGGCCAGGCGCGGGGCGTCCTGCAGCGCGTCCACGTCCGCCACGAGCGAGACGCGGCTGAGGTAGCCCACCAGCGTGGCCGGCTCATCCGCCTCGGCCTGCTCCTGCTCGTACTCCAGCATCGAGCCCAGAAGCTCGTGCAGGTTGTCGAGCCGCGCGTCGCCCTCGGCGCTGTCCTGGGCGTGCAGAGCCGCGGCGTAGCCGCTGGTCTCCAGCACGCGTTCGGCCAGATCGCGCACCGAGCCGGTCGCCGCCTCGCGCCGCAGCTCCTCGAACATGGCGCGCAGCGCGCTCAGGCTGCGCGCCGCCGCCGGCGGCACGCCGCCGCGCTCGCACAGCGGGGCGATGGCCTCGTAGACCGAGCAGCGGCGCTCGCCGGCGAGCGCCAGCAGGTGCTCGATCGATTTGGCCCCGATCTTGCGCGGCGGCACGTTGATGATGCGCAACAGGTCCACGTCGGAGCGCGGGTTTGCGACCACGCGCAGGTAGGCGAGCAAGTCCTTCACTTCGGCACGCTCGAAGAACTTCTGCCCGCCGATGATCTGGTAGGGCAAGCCCGCCGCGCGCATCGCCTCCTCCAGCACGCGCGACTGGGCGTGCACGCGGTAGAACACGGCCATCTCGCGCGGCGAGGTGCCACGGGCGATTCTGCGCTCGATCTGCTCCACCACCCAGCCCGCCTCGTCGCGCTCGCCCTGCGCCGCGACCACGGTGACGGGCTCGCCCGCACGATTGGCGGTCCACAGCTCCTTGGGCTGGCGGCGGCGCGCCGGGCGGATCACGCCGAGGGCTGCACCCACGATGTTCGCGCTCGAGCGGTAGTTCTCCTCGAGCTTGACGAGCTTGGCGTCCGGGTAGTCGGCCACGAAGCCCCGGATGTTGCGCACGTCCGCGCCGCGCCAGCGGTAGATGCTCTGGTCGTCGTCGCCGACCACGCAGATGTTGCGGGAATGATCGCCGAAGGCCCGCACGAGGCGGTACTGCACGTGGTTCACGTCCTGGAACTCGTCGACCAGCACGTGCTCGAAGCGCGCGCGTAGTTGCGCGCCGGCCGGGCCCTCCCCATCCTCGGCCAGGCGCAGCACGGCGAGCAGCAGATCCTCGAAGTCGACCGCGCCCGCCTCGCCCAGGCGCCGCTGGTAGATCTCGAAGCAGCGCCTGACGACATCGTCGTAGGGGGTCTTGACCGCCATCTCGCCCGGCCCGCGGGCCTGCTGCTTCTCGCGATGGATCCGGCCGAGGATTTTCTGCGGCGCGTGGCGCTTCTCGTCCAGATCGAGCTCCTCCATCGTGCGGCGCATCACGGCCTTCTGATCGGTCTCGTCGTAGATGACGAAGCCCGAAACCAGGCCCGCCTCCTCGTGGTAGCGGCGCAGCAAGCGGTGGCAGACCGCGTGGAAGGTGCCCATCCACAGGTCCCGTGCCACGCCCGCGCCGAGCAGGCCGTCCAGCCGGTGCTTCATCTCCTGCGCCGCCTTGTTCGTGAAGGTGACGGCGAGGATGCGGTAGGGTGGCACGCGGCGCGTCGCCACGAGGTTGGCGATGCGGTACGTGATGACGCGCGTCTTGCCGCTGCCCGCGCCGGCGAACACGATGAGGGGGCCGCCCGGGTGCGCCACGGCCTCGGCCTGCGCCGGGTTCAGGGCCGCGCCGGCCGGACGCTCGGGCGGGGCAGGGGGGTCGGCCATCGCGGGCCGGCTGTAGCACGAGCCCGCGCCTGAAGCTGCTCCGGCGGCGCGATCCTGCCCGGCGCTCGACGGTGCGGCGGTCCGAGTGTATGTAGCCGGCATGCACGCGAAACACGCTCTTGGGGCGCTCGTTGTCTCGCTCGGCTTCGTCGTGGCTTGCGGCTCGGCTCCGCCGCCCGCGCCGGCCGTGCCCACCACCGCCGCCGCCAAGCCCGGCGCGCCGGGCGCGGCGCAAGAGGCGGCCAAGCCCGCCATGATGGCCAAGGACGCCGCGGCCCCGCCCTCTCCCGCCGCCGGGGCGGCGCGAGCGCCGGACGACGAAGAGCAGGTGCCCCTGCCCTTGGGGGAGACGGGCAGCTACGACTTGAAGCCGGTCGCACTCGGATCGCACCTCGTCGTGGTCGTGACGGGGCGGTGGAAGAGCCCGGCCGAGACGCTGTCGAAGCTGGCGGGGTTTGCCAAGCTGCCGCAGAATCTCGTCGACGAAGGCGTTCGGAGCGCCGTCAAGGAGGTGGTCGGCAGCGAACTGCACAAGCTCGTCGATCCGGCCGCCTTTGCGGACGTGGTTTCGCTCGACGCGCCCATCGATTTCGTCGTGGCCGCCGACACGCGCAAGAACGCGCCCGAGGTCCTGGCGGTCTTCTCGGTGGGGCTCACCTCGCTCGCTCGTGCGCGCGCGGCGGCCCGCGTGCGCAAGCTCCCGGAGATCGGCCCGGGGATCTGGCGGCTCCAGGCCGAGGACGGCTATGGCCCACAGTGCGCTCTTGCCGCGGCGGCCGGCCGGGCGCCGGCGCGTCTCGTCTGCGGCGACCGCGAGCGCGACCTCACCGAGCTTGCGGCCTATGCCGCGCGCACGCGGCCGGGCGAGCCCGATCCCAACACCGATCTGCGCGTGGAGGTCACGGCGAAGGGCCTCGCCAAGACCTACGGCCGCCGGCTCAAGAGCTGGCTCCGGGGCATGCCGAGCCTGGCCGACGAGCTCAACCAGGAGGTCGGGCTGCCCGCCGGCGATAAGACCCTGGTCGAGGCCGCCCAGGCCGTAGCCGACGAGGCTTCGGTGCTGATCGACGAGGCCGACGGAGCGGAGCTCGGCCTGGACGTGGATGCGAACCGGGGCATCACCCTGTCCGGCCAGGTGCGCTTCTCGGGCCGGAGCTCGTGGCTCGTGCAGTCGATGCTCGACAGCGCGCCGCTCGCCGGTCCGGCGCCCGAGATCTTCTGGCGCCTGCCGGGCGCAAGCGAGGTGGCCTCCTACGGCTACGGCGGCGATCCGGCGCGCGTCGAGCCAATCCTGAAGACGGTGCGCCGCGTGCTCGAGGCCGTCCTGGCCAAGCAGAACGTGGTTTCGAGCCTCGACGCCCGCGTCCTGGCCGGGCTGCTGCGCGACCCGTTGCGCAAGCACGCGCCGTTCGTGTGGGCGAGCGGGCACTTCCCGGCCGGCACGTCAGCGGCGCCTCGCAAGGGAGGGGACCCCATGCTGGACGCGGTCGGCGGCAGCGTGGGCTGGACCTTGCTCGGCATCGACGACGCCCCGGGGCCGGTGCGCGCCTACCTGGAGGAGCTCGTGCGCGTCTACAACCGCGGAACCCTTCAGGCGAAGTTGAAGGGCGAGCTCGGCAGTGATGCCAAGCACCTGCCGGTGGTCAAGACCGGGCGCGCGCCGGCCAGCCTCGGCGCGGGCGCGCTTGCCATCGAGGTGGTCGTGCCCAACCTGGAGCCGATGCAGCCGCCCGAGCCACCGTCGCCGGCGGGCGGACCGCCGAAGACGCCGGCGCCGGTCAGCCTCACCTTCAACGTACTGCTCATGGCCGACGGCGGCCGCACCTGGGTCGGGCTGGCCTCGGATCGGGACGCCCTCGCCAAGCTCATGGTCACGACCAAGGCCGAGCGCTCGGGCGCCGATTCCCTGCGCGGCCGGCCCGGGCTGCGGGAGCTGGAATCGGGCCGCCACGTCTCGGGCGGGTTCAGCACCCTCCTGTCGCTGACCGAGTCGGTCAAGCCGGCGCTCTTGGCGGCCAGTACCACGTTCGGCTCGGCAGGCCCGGGCGCCGAGGTTGAGAAGTTCCTGGGAGTGCTCGCCAAGATGCCCAACAAGGGGACGACGCCCATCATCATGTACGGCGACGTGGACGCCTCGGCGCGGCCGTCGAGCTCGCTGTGGATGAACGTGCCCAAGCCGACGCTGGACGACTTCGGCCATCTCGTGGGCGCGGTGGTGAAGATGGTGACGAAGTAGCGGACGGTCCCGATCATGGCGCAGTCGTTGCCGGCCTGGTTGCGCGGCGCGGCGCCGGCGTTGGCCGCGCTCGCCGCCTGCGCCGCCTGTGCCGCCTCCGGCACCGACCGCAGCAGCCCGAGCGGGGGCGGAGGAGGCACGAGCGCGACGGCCGAGCCCGACGCGGGCGAGGGTGGCACCGGTTTCGACGGCGGCGTGCCGGGCGACGGGGGTCCGGTCGAGGATCCGGCGAGCTGCGAGGAAGCAGCCGAGGCCAGAACCTACGTGGGCTGCGACTTCTGGCCCACGGTCACCGCCAACGCCGTCTGGTCGATCTTCGACTTCGCGGTGGTCGTCGCCAACGCGGGCGAGCAGGTCGCCGACGTGGCGGTCACGCGCGGCGGCGACGGCGTGGCGAGCGCCAAGATCGCGCCCAACGCTCTCGGTACGCTGTACCTCCCCTGGGTTCCGAAGTTGAAGGGCCTGGACTCGGACGAGTGCGGGAGCAGTCCGCCGCTCCTCAAGAGCCAGCGGCTCGCCGACGGCGCCTACCACCTGACGAGCTCCGTGCCGGTCAGCGTCTACCAGTTCAACGCCCTGGAGTACGCCGGCCAGGGCGGGCCGCCGAACAAGAGCTGGGCGAAGTGCCCCGGCAAGGAGATGTGCCCGGACACCTTCGGCCCCATCGGCTGCTTCTCCTTCTCGAACGACGCCTCGCTCCTCTTGCCGAGCACCGCGCTTGGCATGCACTATCGCGTGACGTCCCGCGCCGGCCAGAGCGGAAGCTTCGTCGCCATCACCGGCACCGAGAACGAGACCGAGGTCACGATCATGGTCTCGAAGACCGGCTCGGTGCTCAGCGGCTCGGGCCTGAGCGGCAAGCCGGCGGGATCGGTCTCGACCTTCCTGCTCCAGGCGGGGGAGGTCGTGCAGGCGGCGGCCGGCGCGGGCAAGGACCTGAGTGGGACGCTGCTCAAGGCGACCAAGCCCATCCAGGTGCTGGCCGGCATGCCGTGCGTGACCGTGCCCGCGGAGGCGCCGGCCTGCGACCACGTCGAGGAGTCGGTGTTTCCCGCCCAGACGCTCGGCCAGCACTACCTCGTGGCGCGGCCCACGGGCCCGGGCGGGGCGCCCGTGGGGCACGAGGTGCACATCTACGGCAACGCCGATGCCACGGGCCTAAGCTACCCGGCCGGCAAGCCGAAGGGTGCGCCGGCAAGCATCGACGCGGGCGCGGTCGTCGATCTTGGCATCGTCGAGATGGACTTCGAGATCAAGGGCGACCAGGCATTCGCGGTGGGGACCTACCTTCAGGGCGGCAGTGTCGTCGACCCCGGCGCCATGCCGGGCGAGCAGCGCGGCGATCCCTCGCAAAGCCTCGCCGTGGCGGTGGAGCAGTACCGCCGCAAGTACATCTTCCTCGCGCCCGTCGACTACGAGGTGAACTACGTGGACGTGATTCAGCCCTTGACGGCGAAGGTCACGCTCGACGGAGCGCAGATCCCGCTCGGCCCGGCCGCCCTGGGCAACTCCGGCTTCGGCCTGCTGCGGCTGGCCCTCGGGCCGGGGGTGTCGGGCGCGCACGTCTTGGCGGCGACCGAGCCGGTAGGGATCCAGGTGGTCGGCTACGGCAAGTACACGAGCTACCAGTACCCGGGCGGGCTCGATCTGCGGGCCATCGCACCGGCGCCGGTGAAGTAGGCGGGCGCCGGCCGCCAGCACCTGGACCACGTGCTCGCTCTCGATGCGGCCGGAGATGCGCGCCTCCTGAGTGAAGCGCTCGCGCAGCTTGGGGTTGCTGACGATCTCGGGCAGCATCAGCTTGAGCGCGCGGCGCGTGCCCGTGCTCTGCTGCTCGGCCTCGTACACCGCACCCATCCCGCCCTCGGCGATCAGGCGGACGACCCGGTAGTCGCCCGCGAAGAGCGTGCCCGGCTCGAGCGTGCGCTGGCGCATCGGGGCTGAGCCTACCACCGGCGGACGCCGGCGTGCGGGGCTTGGCGGCCCGAGCCGCGTTGACCCGGCGCGGGGGGCCGGGCACAATGCCCGCCATGGCTGCCCCTGCGCTGCCGCCGGCGGACGCGTTCCGTTTCTCTTGCGAGATAGAGGTGCGCTTCCGCGATCTCGACGCCATGGGCCACGTCAACAACGCCGCGTACCTGACGTACTTCGAGATCGCGCGCACGGGCTACATGCGAGAGCTGGGGCACGCGGCCGAGGACGAGCGGGAGCTTGGCGTCATGTTCCCCTTCATCGTGGCCGAGATCACCTGCCGCTACCTGGCGCCGGCGGGGCTCGGCGAACGCCTTCGCGTGCTCTTGCGCACCGTGCGTATCGGCTCCAAGAGCTTCGAGTTCGACTACCTCGTCGTGCGCGCCGGGGACGGGCAGGCGGTGGCCACGGGTCACTCCGTGCAGATCTACTACGACTACCGCGAGCGGCGCTCCCTGCCCGTGCCGCAGCGCTTCCGCGAGCTCATCGCCAAGCTAGAGAATCCCGTTCCGTGAAGAGCCTTCCCGTCATCGTCGGCCTGGGCGGCGTCAACGCCGCCGGGCGCAGCTCCTTCCATCACGCTTTCCTGCGCCTCGTCTACGACGTGCTCCCCGCCGCCGAGCGGGACAAGGTGCGGCGCTCGCTGGGCCAGTTGATGGGCATCGGGCCGGACACCCCGGCCGCGCTCGCCGAGGAGCGTATCCTGCGGCATACGCTCGTGCGCACCATCGAGCCGGAGTGGTTCGACACCGCCCGGATCTACCGGCACGCCCGGATTGAGGCCGCGGCCGGCAGCGGGCCGCTGTGCTGGACGATGGCCGAAGACGCGCTCCCGAGTCAGCTCCCGCCCGGCTGGCGCGTGGCCCGCGGCGAGGGAGGCAGGGTCGAGGTCAGCGTCGCCGAGCGTGCCACGTTCTATGTGCCCGACTACGAGAGCTACTCGGTGCGCGCGGCCGGGCAGCTCCCCACCGGGTTTCATCCCGGCGCGAAGTACCCGAGCAAGGGGCATCCCCGCGGCCTGCAGCTCGCCGTCTACGGCGCCTCGGATGCGGTGCGCTCGGTCGGCTTGGCGTGGCCCGATCTGCTCGCCCGGGTCCCGGGCGACCAGGTGGCGGTCTACGCCTCGAGCGCCATGGGGCAGCTCGACTGGGAGGGCGGCGGCGGGATGCTCCAGAGTGCCCTTTTGGGCAAGCACACGACGAGCCGCAACTGCCCGCTGAGTCTTACCCAGATGCCCGCCGACTTCGTCAACGCCTACGTCATAGGCAGCATCGGCCGAACCGGGGGGCTCATCGGCGCCTGCGCTACGTTCCTCTACAACCTCGAGAAGGCCGTACAGGACATGCAGGCGGGCATCGTCCGGCTCGCCATGGTCGGCGCGGCCGAGGCCCCGATCTTGCCCGAGGTGCTCGAGGGCTACCGCGCCATGAGCGCCCTGGCCGAGGATCCCGACCTCTTGGAGCTGGAGGGCCGGACCGAGGGAGAGCCGGACCACCGCCGCGCCTGCCGTCCCTTCGGCCCCAACTGCGGCTTCGCCATGGGCGAGTCGGCCCAGTATCTGGTGTTGATGGACGGCGAGCTCGCGCTGGAGCAGGGCGCGACCATCCTCGGCTCGGTGCCCGGGGTCTTCATCCACGCCGACGGCCCCAAGCGGAGCATCTCGTCCCCCGGCATCGGCAACTACCTCACCGTGGGCAAGGCTTGCGCCCTTGCCGCCAAGATCCTCGGCGAGCGGGGGTTGCGCGAGCGCAGCTTCGTCCACGCGCACGGCGCCGGCACGCCGCAGAACCGCGTCACCGAGTCGCACGTGCTCGACCGCATCGCCGCCGCCTTCGACATCCGCGACTGGGCCGTCACCACGGCCAAGTGCTTCGTGGGCCATTCCCTCGGCCCGGCCGCCGGGGATCAGACGGCCTTTGCCCTTGGCACGCTGGCCTTGGGCTGGGTTCCGGGCATCGTCACCGTGGACGAGCTCGCGACGGACATCCACGACGAGCGGCTCTCGCTCTCCAACCGCCATCGCCAGTACCCCGCCGACCACTGGCAGGCGGCCCTGGTCAACTCCAAGGGGTTCGGGGGCAACAACGCCACCGGCATCGTCCTCTCGCCCGAGCGGACCGAGAAGCTCCTCGTACAGGGCTTCGGCGCGGACGCGCTGCGCACCTGGCGGGGCCGGAACGAGGCCGTCCGCGCGCGTCAGCAGCAGTACGAGGATGCCCTGCTCTCGGGCCATGACGAGCCCATCTACGACCTCCGGGCTGCCGCCCTGGAGGGCGCCGAGCTCACCGTCGGCCGGACCGAGATCCGCGTCCCCGGTTTCCCCTTGCCCGTGGGGCTCGACGTGGACAACCCCTACGGGTGCATCGCGTAGGAGGCGCACCCATGCCAGGCATACGCGCCAAGCAAGAATCCCTCGATAGCAACGACGGCGGCCGATCCATCCGCGCGGGCCGGGGCAGGGGTGACGCGCCCGAAGGGCGCGTCGGGACCCCAACCCCGTCCCGAAGGGACGGACTTACGTCCTCGCGCCGGGCCCTCACGTACAGGAG
>JACQWT010000013.1 GCA_016209145.1 Deltaproteobacteria bacterium
CTCCCGGTGAAGGTCGGGCTCGCGAGCGTTCCCGACGACGAGGTGGCGGCGAAGCGGCACGCCGAGCGGCTGATCGGCGCGCTCGCGCGGGACGATGTTCCGAAGCCCGGCAACGAGGCCGTGCGCTACCTGAAGCAGCTCTCCGCCTGGAGTGAAGCCTTCGCCCTGCGCGCGCAGCAGAGCCAGATCTACGTGGCCGCCGCCGGCGGCGGCCATCTTTGCGCCGCGAGCGGCCGGCGCCTGCTCTTCGTCGAGCGCGCCGCCAGCCGCAAGGGGCCGGCCGATGGGATCTATGCCGAGCTCTGGCCCGTCACCTGGTAGCCGGCTTGGCCGCTGGGCGGCGCTCGTGGGCGCCGTCGCCGCGCTGGGCTGCGCCGCGCCCGCGGTCAGCATGCGAGAGGGGCCGCGCGAGTACGTCGCCACGGACTACGAGAACGTGCTCGCCCGCTGGACGCGCACCGAGAGCCTGCTCTTGCTCGGCGAGCTCGACAACGCCCTTACCGTGACGGCGACGTACGAGTCGTGGGACTTCCGCTGGGCCTACGCCATCCGCTACGCGCAGGACTACCGGCTCACGATCGTGCAGCGGCAGCGGCTCCTGTCGCAGACTCTGGGCGAGACGCGCGAGCACCACCACTTCTTCGTGGCGCTCTACGGCGGCCGGCCGCGGCACAACGACCTGACCAACCCGGACAGCGCCTGGATCGTGCGGCTGATAGACGACACCGGCACGGAGACGGCGCCGGAGCGGATCACCGCCCTGAAGAAGCCCAGTGCCCTGGAGCGGCGCTACTTCCCGTACAACACCGTGTGGCGGCAGGCCTTCCGGATCCGCTTCCCGCGCACGAGCCCCAGCGGCCGCCCGACCATCTCCGGGCAGGCGCGCTGGTTCGGCCTGCGCTTCGCTGGCGCCACGGGCAACACGGACCTCGTTTGGACGATCGTCCCGGAGGAGAAGGAGCAGAGCATATGATCTACTCCGGCTCCGGCAAGAGGCTACCCGGATCGTACCGCTGGGCCGTGCTGGCCGTGATGAGCCTCATCTGCTTCGCGCAGTACTACATCTTCGACTCGGTCACGCCGCTCGAGACGCAAATCGAGCGCGAGCTCGGCTTCTCGGCCTCCGCCTACGGCCTGCTGTTCTCCGCCTACTCGGTGGCGAACGTGTTCCTCTTCATGCTGCTGTTGGCCGGCGTGCTGGTGGACAAGCTCGGCCTGAAGATCTCCGGCATCCTCTACGGCTTCCTGTGCCTGCTCGGCGCCGCTTTGACCGCCCTGGGCGCCTGGCGCGGCCTGCCCGGCCTCCTGGGCTCGGGGCACGGCTGGCTGCGCACGGCGTTCGCGCCCGAGTGGAGCCCGGAGCTCAAGGTCATGCTCCTGGGCCGCGTGATCTACGGAGTCGGCGCAGAGAGCATCCTCGTCGTCAACAACAAGGTGCTGGCCCGCTGGTTCAAGGGCAAGGAGCTGGCCTTCGCCTACGGCATCAACCTGACCATCATGCGGCTCGGCACCTTCCTCGCGCTCAACATCCAGGCCCCGGCGGCCGGGTGGTTCGGGCTCGGCGGGGCGCTGTGGTTCGCGACCGCGATCATGGGCGTGGGCTTTGCCACGTTCTTTGGCTACCTCGGCATGGAGCGCGCGGCGCGGGGTAGAGCCGGCGCCCCCGGTGTCACGGCCGGCGCCGGGGCGGCGTCCGAGGAGAAGTTCGTCCTGCGCGAGGCGTTCTCCTTCGATGCCTCCTTCTGGTTCATCACGCTCTTGTGCGTGACCTTCTACTCCGCCGTCTTCCCCTTCCAGGCATATGCCCCGGCCATCCTCGAGCGCAAGTTCGGCTACTCCCAGGCCGGCGCCGGGCACGTCGCCTCCGCGCTCATCGTCGGCACGATGATCTTCACGCCCATCCTCGGCTGGTTCGTGGATCGCAAGGGGAAGCGCGCCTCACTGATGATGGTGGGCTCGCTCCTGCTCGTGCCCTGCCACCTGCTCATCGGCTGCACGCACTTCTGGCCCATCCTGCCGGTCTTCCTCGTGGGCGTGGCGCTCTCGCTGGTGCCGGCGGCCCTGTGGGCCGCCATCCCCATGATGGTGCCCGAGTCGCGCCTGGGTACCGCGTTCGGCGTCATCGGGTACGTGCAGAACGTGGGGCTGTTGGTCTTCCCCTGGGTCGCGGGCAAGATCAACGATGCACACACGACCATGACGCCCGGCGGCGGCAAGCTCGTCGACTACACCACGACGATGCTGATGTTTGCCGCCCTCGGGCTGGTCGGCTTCGCCTTCTCGGTCCTGCTCAAGCGAACCGACGCCCGGCGCAAGGCGGGCGTGAGCATCGAGGGGGTGATGGTGAGGTAGCCGGGCTGCCTACTGCGCCGAAATCAAGATCTCGCGATCCTTGGCCCCGTTGGGCGGTCCGACCAGGCCCTGGCGTTCCATCGTCTCGACGATCTTGGCGGCGCGGTTGTAGCCGATGCCGAGCTTGCGCTGGATCCAGGAGGTGGAGCAGCGCCGCGTCTCGGCCACGAGGCGCACGGCCTGGTCGTACAAGGGGTCGTTCTCGGCGTCGGCAAAGTCTTCCGGCCCCTCGTCCTCGCCGCGCGGTGCGATGATCGACTCGTCGTACTGCGGCTCGCCCTGTGCCCGCAGCACCTCGGTCACGCGCTGGACCTCTTCCTCCGAGACGAAGGGACACTGCACGCGCCGCGCCTCGCTCGTGCCGTTCAGGCGCACCAGCATGTCGCCCCGGCCGAGCAACTGCTCGGCGCCGCGCTCGTCGAGGATGGTGCTGCTGTCGACCTTCTGCACGACGCGGTAGGCGATGCGCGTGTTGAAGTTGGCCTTGATCATGCCCGTGATCACGTCGACGCTGGGCCGCTGGGTGGCCACGATGAGGTGCATGCCGGCGGCGCGCGCCTTCTGCGCCAGGCGGGCCACGGCCGCCTCGACGTCCTTGGCCTGCTGCATCATGAGGTCGGCGAATTCCTCCACCACGATGACGATGAAGGGCAGCGGCTCGGGCGGCACCTCCGGCGCGTCCTCGTGGGCCGGGCCTCGGGCCGCGCTGCCCCGCGGCTTGGCGGTCCCGGCGAGCACCTGCTCGGCCCAGGCGTTGTAGCCCTTGATGTTGCGGGTGCCGATGTCGGCAAAGAGCTGGTAGCGCCGCTCCATCTCGTCCACTGCCCACTTGAGCCCGTTGGCGGCGTGCTTCATGTCCGTGATGACCGGGAAGAGCAGGTGGGGAATGCGATCGAAGGGCGCGAGCTCGACGACCTTCGGATCGATGAGCAGGAGCCGGAGCTCCGCGGGCGTGCGGCGGTACAGAAGGCTGACCAGCATGACGTTCAGGCCGACGCTCTTGCCCGCCCCGGTCGCGCCCGCAACGATGACGTGGGGCATGGCGGCCAGATCGGCGAAGACCGGCGTGCCGATGATGTCCCGGCCGAGCACGCAGGGCAGGGGCGCCTTCATCTCCAGGAACCGCCGATCCTCGATGAGCTCGCGCAGGTTGACGGGGATGGGGTGCTCGTTCGGAACCTCGAAGCCGACGCGGTTCTTGCCCGGGATGGGCGCGACGATGCGGACCTTGCGCGACAGTCCAAGGGCCAGATCGTCGGCGAGCCGGGCGACCTTGGAGACCTTGGTGCCGGCCGCGGGCGTTACCTCGAAGGTCGTGACCGTGGGTCCGGGATGGATCTCCTCCACCCGCCCCTGCACGCCGTAGTCGAGCAGCGTCTTCTCGAGCAGGCGGGCGGTCTCCTTGAGGGCGTCGGGGCAGATGCGCGGCCCGCCTTCGACCGGCGGATCGAGCAGGCCGGTCGTGGGAAGCTGGAAGTGCGAGCCGCGGCTCACCTCGCCGCGCGCCTTGGAGCTCTTCTCCGTGCGGGCGGCGGCGCTCGTGTCCACGATGCGCGGCCCCGTCTCCTTCGCGCGCGGCCCGGCCCGTCGCTTCGCGCCCTCGCGCTGGGCGCTGTCACTGTGCCCCGGCACCGGATCGTCCGCGGCCGCCTCGCCGCCGCTCGGCGCCGGCCGAGCCGGCTCGCTTGCGGTCCGCGGGCCGGGCGCCGGGGTCTCGCCGCTCAGCACGGCCTCGCCCAGGGACGGCGTCACCTCGAGCGCGACCGCCGGCTCGGACGGTGCGGCGGGCGGGACCTGCGCCAGGGGGCAGGGATCTACGCTCGACCAGGGTGACAGGAGGACGGGCTCCGGAGCGACGAGGACCACCGGCGCGACGGGCGCCGGCGAGGCGTGTGCCAGGGCGCTGCCGGTGGCGCCCTCGCCGGCCCAGCCCCAGATGGCCGGGGCGAGTGGATCGCCGTCGTCGGCGCAAGCCGCGATGATCGCGTCCGCCTGCTCGGGTGAGGCAATGACGGGCTCCTGCGCGGCTTGGTCGTGCGCGCGCTCTGCGCGCTCCAGTGCCCGGGCTTTGATCCACGCCGACCGCAGAGCGCCAGAGGCGCGGGCGAGGGCATCGTGGCAGCTACCTACCACGGCCTGGGCGCGCTGCATGAGCTCGATGAACGAGAACGCCGCTCGTTCGACGAGCACGAGCGCCACGATGGTCGTGCCGATGAGAAACGAGCCGAGCGAGGAGAACAGGCCACGGCCGATCTCCCCGAACAGGTCTCCGACCAGCCCGCCCACCGGCCTCGCGCCGAACGCCATGGCGCGAGGCCACCCAATATGGACGAGCGCGGCGGCGATGATGGCGATGAGCAGGTTGCCGGCCAGCCGAGAGAGCCCGAGGCGGGCCGGGCGGTCGGCGAGCAGCGGTCTGGCGACGAGCACGAGCTCGATGGGGATGAGCCAGGCCGCGACCCCGAGCAGGCCAACGGCGAGGTCGGCGAGCACCGCGCCGACCGGGCCGACCCAATTCGGCCCGACGACCTCGCTGCGCAGCGGGTCGGCGCGATACGACGCCAACGCGAGGGCCGCGTAGAGAGCCGCGGCGATGAGCAGCAGCGCTGCCGCCTCGCGCGCGTAGGATCGCGCCGTGCGGCGACGCGATGGCGGCGCCTCGGGCTCGGGCGCCGGGGCGCCGGCCGTGCCGGCTGCCTCTTCGGTCGCATGGCGCCGTGCCTTGCCCCGGCGCTCGCCAGCCGAGCGGGCGGGCTCCGGTGGGGCGCCGCCCGGGGCGTGCTGATGCGTCTCGGTCGGGCGGGCGCACGGCGTCCCGCCGAGCCACAGAGAGCGGATCCCGGCAAGGGAGAACATCGGCCTACATTGTCCTACACTGGTCTAGCGGGAGCGGGTCGCGGCGGCCAAGCTTTGCGCCACCAGGAAGAAACCTTTTGGTCTCGCCGGCGCTGAGCGCTAGCATTCGCGACCGGTCGCCCGAGCGTAGGGTCACGATGGGCGCGCGTGCGCCGACGGTGCCTCGGGTCCGCGTCGGCCGGATCGCGGGCGACATTGAGGAACGCTCATGGCAGAACCGGATCGTCGAACCAAGCTCCGCCGGTGCAGCGGCGGTTCAGTCGGCAGCTCGTGGCTCGTTCGCGGGGGCCGCGGCGCGTGGCGCATGCCGGCCGTGGCTGCCACGCTGCTGCTTTTCGCCTGGGGCATCGCTGGCTGCCGGGTCGACCTGGCCGACGTCCACCGCTGGGAGTCGACCGCCAACGGTCCCGAGAAGCTCAAGGCCATCATCGTCCACGATAAGTACTCGACCGAGCTCAAGGTCGAGGCCGCGATGGCTCTTGTCCGCATGAAGCCGCGCGCCGGTCGGGGCGTTGGCATCAAGATCTTGGTCGAGGACGGGCTGCCGGCCCTTTCGCCCGAGGCGCGGCAGCGGGTGCTCGCCCGGCTCATCCCCGAGGTCGTCAAGGAGCTCGACCGGCCGCCCCCCGTGGCGCAGGCTGGCCAGCCCGCTCCGCCGGACGGCTCGTTCAAGTACAAGGACGCGGCCTACCGGATGCTCACCTTCGAGACGAAGCAGATCGTCGCGGACCCGGAGCTCAAGGCCCAGCTCGAAGACGCTCTCGTTCGCTGGGCGGAGGCCGACTTCATGCGCCGCATGAACGACCGCTCTCAGGCATACAGCATGGAGCAGATGCTGCGAACGATCGGCGCGCGCTCCGTGGTCGGGCTGCCCAAGCTGCTCGCGAAGGACTCGGAGACCAAGGACATCACCAAGATCGCGGGCATCATCGCCAAGCTCGGCGACGCCAAGACGAAGGATGTCGCCTCCGCGCGGCTCGTCGAGGTAGGGCGCCACGTCGGGTCCGACGCGTGGCGCAAGGCGAAGGAGTCCGAGATGAAGGAGGCCAACCGGCGGGCGAAGATGATGCCCACCGACAAGCAGTTCCAGGAGCAGATGAGCACGTACCAGAACGAGACGCTGCTCGCGGTCTACAGCTCCATGAAGGACGTGGGCGGCAGCGCCGTAATCGAGTTCTGCCTGCAGGTTGCGGAGGAAAAGAAGGCGGACGAGAAGCGGCGGCAGGCGGCGCTCGCGGCCCTGGAAGGCAATCTGGACCGCAAGGCCACCAAGCAGATCGACCGCATCCTGGCCGTCGCGGCGGGCGAGACGCCCGACGTGGTGCTGGACCAGGCGTTCCGCCGGCTGCGCGAGCTGCCGCGCGAGAAGGTAATCGACAAGCTCTACGACCTGCTCAAGACCGACCGTTGGAAGCTGCGCCGCGCCGCGGCCGGCACTGTGCTGCAGATGTCCACGGTGCAGCACATCGACGAGTTCCTCGACAGGCTCGACCAGAACTTCACCAAGAACTTCAACCTTACCGAGGGCATCACCTATGGCGCGTACCTCGGCGATCTCAAGGAGGGGGATCCGCACGAGGCGGTCGTCAAGCGTCTCGAGAAGGGCATGGCGCCGAGCCGCCTCACCGTCATCGGCTTCTTCTACGACCACGGCAAGGAGGCCGACGTAGCGCTTCTGCGCAAGCTGCAGGAGGACAAGACCAAGACGCCTACCTGCGAGGGAGATGGTTGCGACTGGAAGTGCGAGGTTCTGAAGACGCCGGGCGATCCGAAGAGCCGCGAAGCGAAGGAGATCAAGACGATCGGCGAGTATGCGCGCTACTGCATCATCCCGGCGGTCGAGGACCGGATCGCTGCCGAGAAGCAGGCCGAGCAGGAGAGGAAGAAGAAGGAAAGCGAGAAGGCCGGGAAGCCCGGGGACAAGAAGGGCGAGAAGAAGGGCGAGAAGAAGTAGCTCTGGGCGAAGAGTTCCTATCCGGGCCCGCGAACGGGTAGGATGGTGCCAGGCGCGGCAGCGCCGACCGCGAGATGATGAACGGCGACCCGAACAAGAAGAGCGTGCGGACGTTTCAGTGTCGCGACGTCCTGTGGGAGACGTTTGAGCAGATGGCGCGCGACCTCGAGTGCTCCGTCGACTACCTGGTCAACGAAGCGATGAAGCAGTACGCGCGCCAGCGGACCTCCTACGGGGCCCGCACGCCGTTTCCGGCCGGGGCTCCCCCTCAGGCGCGCGCTTCCTGGCCGCAGCCCCCGCCCCAGCAACCGGGCGCCGTGCCGCCGGGACCCGTGGCGCAGGCCCCGGCGCCGGTGGCGCCGCCCCCACCGGCCGGCTACGCGGCGGCTCCCGCGCCGCCGCCTGCTCCCGTGCACGCACCCGCCCCGGTGCCCGGACCGCGGCCGGGGGCGATGGGGCCCCCGCCACCCCCTCACGCTGCGGCCATGCCTCCTCCTCCCGCCCGCGCGCCCGGCCCGCCGGGCTACGGCGCCGCGCCGCCGGGCGCGCCGCCGCAGCGCGGCCCGGCGCCGCCCATGGGGCCGCCGGCCGTTCCCGCGCGCGCGCCGGCTCCTCCC
>JACQWT010000045.1 GCA_016209145.1 Deltaproteobacteria bacterium
GGGATCCGCCGCGCGCCAGGCGAGCGCGGTGAGCTCGCCGGAGCGCTCCAGGTCGCGGATCCAGGCGTGCGGCAGCGCCTGCACGCCTGCCCGTGCCCCGGTCAGGGCGCCCGCGAGCGTGGCGATGCTGTCGCTGTCGCCGGGCGTGTTGGCCCCCTCGAGAATGGCCGCGCGCGGATCGTCGGCGTGGCGGGCGAAGACGTAGGCGGCCGCGCTGATGGCCTCGTGGGCGGCCCAGCCCCGCAGCCGGTCGAGCGTCACCTCTGGCCCCACCCCGCCGCGCGCCTCGTCCAGGGCGAGCTGGATCATCCTGGCGGTGTCGGGCGAGTGGCGTTCTGCCGCGGCTACCATGGCGCTCACGATCTCCTCCGTGCTCTGCTGCGCGAGCGCGCGCACGATGCCCGCGGCCATGGCCGCGCAGGCGCCCAGGGCGATGGGATCGCGGTGGGTGAGCCGGGAGTGCTCGGCCGCCCATTCGGTCGCGCGCGGCTCGTCGTCCGCGAAGACCAGGCCGAAGGGATAGGCGCGCATCACGGAGCCGCAGCCTCCCGCCTTCTCTCCTCCCGCCTCGCGCCACGGGGAGCCGCGCTCCAGGGCCGCCGCCCCGGCGAGACAGCTCGCGCCCGGTGCCCGGTGGCCGCCCTGCGGCTCGTTCTTCCAGCCCACGAGGGCCGCGCCGACACGTTCCATCGCCGCGTCGAGCTCCTCGCCCCGGTCGCGCGACTCGCACAGCGAGCGCAGCACCACCTCGCCGAGCTGCGTATCGTCGGTGTAGGGAGCGAAGCGGCTGCCGCCCTCGCCCGGCCACCAATGGACGTAGCCGGTCACGCCCGCCGGGCCGTAGCGCTGGCGGATCTGGTCTAGCGACAGGAACTCGGTGGGGTTGCCCATGGCGTCCCCGATCGCGGCACCGAGCACGGCGCCGCGGATCCGGCTCGCGGGGCTCGGCTGGTGCGCGAAGGCGCGGACGAAGGCGCGTTGCACGTCCGTCTCGGGGCACTTCTCACTGCGATGCTCGGCGAGCATGACCAGTGCCTCGTCGGCTGTGTAGCCCTGCCAGACGAGCACGCAGCCGGCGACCGTGCCGGAACGGCCAAGCCCGCCCGCGCAATGGACCACCACGCGCTCGCCCGCGCGGATGCCGGCGTCGATCTTGCCCACGAGCTCGCGCACCGCGGCCTCGTCGCCGGGCGCGCGGCCGTCGGCGATGGGCAACTCCAGCAGGGCAAAGCCCCGGCCGAGCACCGCCTCCCGGTAGCCGGCGATACCCAAGGCGGCGTACTCGTCCGGCTCGAGCAGGCTCACGAGCACACTGGCCCGATGGTCCGGGTCGCTCGCCAACCGTTCGAGGTCGGCGCCAAGGTCGCGCTGCCACTCGGTACCAGAAACCGGGGCGCGCTGCTGCTTCCCCGGGGCGATGGTAAGGCCCATGCGGCCGGAGTAGCGGCTCGGCAGCCAGTCGACGTAGATGGGATCGGTTTCAGAGGTGTGGACGCGCTGTGCCATGTCAGAGCTGTTCGGGTGCGGCAAGCTCGGCGTTCTGCACCTGGCAGGGCTCGATCTGCTCGCCGCAGCCGCAACGGTTGCCGCCGAGATCGGCGAACGTGTAGCTCGCCAGGTCCGTGTTTTGGCCATTGAGGGCAATGGGGTTGCACTCGAAGAAGCTGTCGCCGAGCGTGACGGCGCAGCCGAAATTGGCGATGCCGGCGCGCGCGCTCGACTCGATGCGCACGGCCGACAAGAGCGCCTCGGTGTGCCCCGAGGCGCCGGACGCCACGATGCCGTCGCCGAGCAAGCCGTCCTCGCCCGCGAGCGTGCCGCGCACGATGCTCGCCTCGATCGTGGCCTTGCCCTGCGTCACGCCGACGCCGAAGTAGTGGTTGTGCTCCAGGAGCGACGCCCGCACGAGGGCCGTGGAATCCTGCACGGTCAGGCCGCCGCCGAGCCGACCCGTGGCCACGTTCGGCTCGGTGTCGGCGATGACGCTGGCATGGACGGTCAGCTCGGAGTCCTTGGCAAGCTGGACGCCCAGCTCACGGTTGGCGCGCACCACGCAGCCGGTGAGGCTGGCCTTGGTATGCTGCTGCATGCTCACGCCGCGGCCGAACGCCCCGTCCGACTCCTGCGCGCGTGTCTCGCGCACCACGGTGGCCTCGATTCTCAGATCCGAGCCGTTGGCGCTGATGCCGACCTCGCGGTTGCGCTCGACCAGCGAGCGGAGCACGGCCACGTCCGCACGCGTCTGGTAGGGCGGCAGGCCCTCGACGGCGATGCCGCGGCCGTGGAGCTTCTTCAGGTCGGATCGCGTGTCGCGCACGACCACCCGCTCCAGCTCGACCGGCGTGGAGATGATGAAGACGCCGAGCGCGGTCGCGTTCTCGACCAGCACGTCCCGGATCGCGGCGCTGCTTGGGCCGATGGTGTCCTCTATGTCGATGCCCGTGGAGCTCGTGTCGTGGATCCAGAGCCATTGCGCCTCGACTTTCTTGGAGCCCGAAAGCCCCAGCCCGACGCTTGCGCCGCGCAGGGCGAGCCCGCGCACCGCGCTGCCCGTGGCCCCGTTCTGGATGTCCACCGCCGCAAATGCCTGGTTCGTGCCCACGACCTCCACGAGGGAAGGACAGCGGCCCCAGAGCACGACGGCCTGGCCCTGCACCAGGACGTCCTCGGTGTAGCTCCCGGCCGCAATCGCCACGATGGCACCGGGCAGGGCGGCGTCCACGCCCTGCTGGATGCTCGTCCAGGGCCGGTCCGACGACCCGTCCGAGTCGCCGCCCGCGTACGCGGCGTCCACGAACTGGGTGTCCTCCTCGGCGGGCACGTCGCCCCAGCGTCCCGGGGCGCAGGGCATGACTTCGTGGCACGCCTTCTCGCCGGGCAGCGCGAGCTGGCCGGCGGGACAGGGCTCGGCGGGCAAGATCGGCGCGCAGCCGCCGCGCCCGTCGGGCTCGAAGCCCTCGGCGCAGGCTCCGTCCGGCACGCCGACCCGCTCGCAGGAGCCGTCGGCACGCGCCACCTCCAGTGCGGAGCACCCGGCCGGGGTGGCGGTGCTCCCGGCGTCCGGCGCGCCGGGCTCGGGCTCGGGCTCGGCCTCGGTGCACCCGCCGAGCAGCAACGTCAGCCCGAGAAGGAGGCCGGCGTGCCGGACGCGTTCACGGATTCTCCCAGCCGGCTCGTCAGGCGGCCGCGAGCGCGCGGCGGGACTGGCTAGCGGAGCAGCGCTCCGGAGGCCCGGCCCGGAGCGTACTCCTGTACGTGAGGAGCCGGGCCGAGGACGTAAGTCCGTCCCTTCGGGACGGGGTTGGGGTCCCGACGCGCCCTTCGGGCGAGTCACCCCTGCCCCGCGATCGCGGCCGACTCGGCGAGCCGTCCTTGCTGGCGCGGAAATGCCGTGAACGGGTACGGCGTGCCTGGCGGGGTCGTGTACCGGGACTGCCCCGCGATCGCGGCCGACTCGGCGAGCCGTCCTTGCTGGCGCGGAAATGCCGTGAACGGGTACGGCGTGCCTGGCGGGGTCGTGTACCGGGACATTCACGGGCGCGCCAACCAGTAGACCACGACGGCGGCAAGCAGCACCAGCACGAGCAGGGCCCACCAGAGCGAGCGGCCGGCAGGGTGCGGCTCCGGCCCGGCGGCGAGGTCGTCCTCGATGGGAGCGGGCTCGGTCTCGACCACGATGTGCATGCCCTCCTGGCGGAAGAACTGCGCAACCAGGTCGAAGAGCGCCTGGTAGCGATCTTCGTGCAGCGGGAACGGGCGCGCGCCGAAGCGCGCCTCGTGCCTCTGTCTCACGCAGCCGAAGGTACGCAGCCGGCAGGTGTCGTCGCGGTAGTTGACGGCGCCGAAGGTCAGCACGGGGCCTTGGCCTTCCTGCTCGGGCTCGAGCGTCAGGTGCTGCAATGCCTGCTTGCCGCCCCCGGTGCTCTCGGTCTGGGGCGCGGCCAGCACCGGGAGGTGGCCGTCCACGGTGATCGTCGCGAAGCGTGAGGCGAAGCGCAAGGCGAAGTCCTTGCCCTTCTGCGAGTACTGTGTCCGCTCGCCGTCTGCCGCGTCGCTCATGCGCCTGCTGCGCCCCCGGGCGCGTCCCTCGGGGCTTTCATAGTCACGCCCGGCCAGGCCGGCAAGCGCGAGAGCGCGAACGCGCGATCAGAACCGATAGCCCGCGCCGAGGGCGAGCACGGGCAGCTTGACGTTGTCCGTGTACACGGCGTCGAGCTCCCGATCGATGCGCGGCTCGGCGGCGGCCTGGATCGCGGGCTCGCCCGGGATCTCGATCGACGACGACGAGGTCAGCGTCTGCGTGTAGCCGACGCTGGCGCGCACCACGAGGTGGCGGGCAAGGACCCAGCGCCAGCCGAGCGCCACGTGGAGGTTGTGCAGCTTGGAGCGCAGAGTAACCGGGCTCTGGAGCTGCTGCAGGGCTTGGGCGGCCTGCTCGTCGTCCACGAGCGAGGCGAGGTCGGCCGGACCGAGCGAGCCGGACAAGGCGAGGTGCGTGTACCCGGCCATCACCTCGAAGCCCGCACGCGCAAAGGGGCGCCAGCCGCCGGCGACGCGCACCACGAGAGAGTCGCCGAGCACCTGGCCCACCAGGGCGCCGGCGCTCGCGTCCGCCCCGCCGATCCCGGTGGCCAGGCCGGCGATGGCCGAGCCGTAGGCCGGCGGCATCCAGCCGATGTCGCCCTGGAGGAGCAGCCTCGCGGGAAGCTCGATCGTGACCTGCCCGCCCAGCGCGAGCGGAGCCTGTGTGCCGACCGTGAGATCCAGGTGAGGCGGGGCGTCCTCGTCCGCGTCGTTGCCGCTGGCGCCCTCGGGCGCGTCCGGCCCGGCCCCGGCGGCGGGCGCCCCCGGCCAGGGTTGGGACTGGGGCGCCGGCGGCGGAGTCGGCCAGTAGTAGCCGGCAGGCGCAGGGGTCTGCGGCCCGTACCAGCGCGCCGTGGTGTAGCCGCCGCCGTAGGCATAGCCGTAGCCGTAGCCATACGCGCTGCCGTAGCTTGCGGCCGCAACCGGTCCACGGATCGGCTGCGCGCTTCCGGCCATCGCGTACGCGGGCGCGGGGTAGCCGGAAGCTGACGGCTGCGGCCCCGCCCGCCAGGCCCGCTCGGCGGCGTATCCGCCTGGGGCGCGCTCGCCGGCGGCGGCCTGGCTCGTCCGCGGGCTGCGGTCGGCGGCGGCGTACTCGCCCGAGGCGCGCGGCGCCGCCGCGCCCGCGCTCATTCGCCAAGTCTGCTCCGCCTCGCGCCGGGCGCCCGCGCCCCACTGCTGGGCTTGCGCCGCCGCGCTTACCGCGAGCAGGCACGCGCTCAGGCTCGCTGCAACGGCGACCCGGCCGCCGCAGCGCCGTCGCCGGCCCGACCCCCCAGGGGCCGGAAGCGAGGATCCGCAGTTGCTCGTGTTGGCCGACATCGTGGTGCGTGCCCGAAGCAGTCCGATGTCGGATGCACTTGCAAGCTCGGTGCCACAGGTGTCGTCGTGCCAAGTCCACGGAAGACCGCGGCCCAGGCATTCTCGTCGCTGCCAATGTGGCCCAAGGTGTGCCACCGGCGCGAGCCCATCGCCGTTGACAGCTCAGCGGCCCGAGGTGCGGGAGGACGTGGGCCGCGGAAACGTGCAATGTGAAACAGAGAACAGGGAATGTGGAATGACATCCCTGGACTCGCAGAAATGATCGAGGCCGGGCAGGCTCTGGAGCAGCGCGACGGCGAACCCCTCCAGGCGCGCCGGGCGAGGTCATCGCCCTTGCGGCCCACCGCTCAACCTTGCCGATCGCTGCTGTTCCGCATTCCACGTTCCCGTTCCACATTCCACATTCGCCGCGGCGGGCGCCAGGCCATGGCCACGCCGCCGGCGTCTCTTGGCCCGTGCCTCGACCGCAAGGATCTTGGGTGGATAGAGCTGCCAACGGCGATGCGGCGCGAGCCCTGCGGCCCGGCGCCGGCCCTGTCTCATGTGACTGTCACGTGGGCCCACATGTGACAGCGGGGGCGCTTCGGCACCCCGCCCTGCGTCGCGGCGTCGTGGCCCGGCCCCCGCTCGCTCTTGGCGCGAGCCGGCACGCCGGCTAGCACTACTGCCGGAAACTCCGTTTCCGCGCTTCGCGCGCCGCTAAGCCCGGGCAGTAGTGCTAGTTTTGTCCCCAGGGGTCGGGCTTGCCCCCTCTCGGCTCGCTGCGCGAGCCGATTCACCCCCGCGGGCGTCCGCTCTGCGGCCGCCCTAGCACTACTGCCGTCGGAATCTCCGGCAGTAGTGCGAGCCGATTCACCCCCGCGGGCGTCCGCTCTGCGGCCGCCCTAGCACTACTGCCGTCGGAATCTCCGGCAGTAGTGCTAGGCTTGCGGTCATGACGGACTCGCGCCGACGCCGCGGCTCTGGCGCCGCTCCAGCTATGGTCGAGCAGCGCGACGTGGCGCAAGCCTGCTTGCGCCTGGCGGCGGCGTTCGCGGTGCGCGGCTACTTCCGCTCCGGCCCGGATCGCAAGCTCCACGTCACGACCCACCGCGGCTACGAGTGCCGGTTGGCGGCCTTCGATGCCGAGGAGTGCGAGCAGATCCTCGCCGATCTCCAGACGGTGGCGGTGACGGCGGGCACTCCCTGGCTCAAGGGCCCGATGTGGCGTATCCCGGTCTACGGCGAGCAGAACGTCCGGCGCCTCCTCGAGCTGCTCCAGTGGGCCGGCATCGATCCTCGCCGCTCCGCGACGTCCCGCCTGGCGGTGGGTCAGATCGCCCGGTCGCCCGTCTCCGCGCCCGGCCGCCGCCCGGGGGTGCGGCGGCCAGGGGCGCGGGTGAAGGGCGTCGCGAAGGGCGCGGGCCGCTTGCGCGGCTAGCACCTGCGGCGTAGCATCGCTCCTGCACGCGGCCGGCCCGGGCGGGAGCTCGGCACCGCCGCCAGGCGCTGCGTCGTGCCGCAGATCAGACCAAGGGCGCCGCGGTCGCGCCATTCGCCATGAGAGCCGTCCTCGAGGCCACTGCCACGCGGGCGATTGCCGCCCGGGCCGTCCCATCCCGGGACACGGGCCGTCTGGGCCGCCTCGATCTCTTCGTAGCCTCCGGGCTCGCGGTCGCGGTCGTGGATGCCGGGCTCGACGTGGCCTTGCGGCGCGGCCTGGCCCCAGCCCAGCTCGGCCGACATGCGCTGCTTTGCTTGGCGCTGGATGTCGTCGTGGGCACGCTGCTTGCCGCGGCCGCGGCGGCCGTGGTGACGTTATGCGAGGGGCTCGCGCGCCTGCTCCCGGGGCGCTCGGCGCGTGCGCGCGACTGGCTCGGCTCTGCCCTGTACGGCTTGCTCGGCGGCGCGTTGTGCTTCTGGCCGGTGCGCTGGACGATTGGGGCCTCGACCAAGCGGGACACGGCGCTCGTGAGCTGGGGCCCCTTTGCGGCGTCGCTCTGCGTGGGGCTGACGCTCGTGGCGGCGAGCTTGGCGCTACGGCACGCGGGGCGGACGACCGGCGCCGTGCGCTGGCGGCGCGGCTTCGTCGTCGCGCTGCTCCTGGGCGTCGCGGGCGGCGCGTGCACGTACGTCGATCTGACCTTCTTCGTCGCGCTCTACGCGCGCCTGCACGAGCTGCTGCACGCTTTTGGCGCTCTCGCGCTTCTGGGCGCCGTGGCCTTGCTGCTGCGGCTTCTCCAGCACGGCCGGCCGCGCCTGCGCGTGGGCGCGAGCATCGCCACGGCGTTGGCCGGCGCCTGGAGCTTCGTCTTCGTGATCGCCGCCGATGCACGCGCCTGGCTCGGCGAGGAGCTGGCCTACGCCTGGCGTCAGCCCGTGCGTGTCGATCGCCTGCTCGGGCGCGTGCAGCTCGCCGAGGCATTCCTCGCCGATCCGACGGGCTGGCGCTCGGCCGCGGCCACGCAGCTCGATCGCCTCCGCCGCCGCTACGACGTCGCCTCCACCGCGCTGGCCGGCAAGTGGCTGCAGCCGGCGGGTGTGCCGGCGCCGCTGCGCGACGAGCTCGCCCGCGCGCGCGCCGGCGCCGCGAACTACAACGTCGTCGTCTACTACGTGGACACGCTGCGCTACGACGTCGGAACCGATCCCGTCACGATGCCCAACGCCGTGCGCTTCGCCGCGCGCAGCCTGAGCTTCGGTCGGGCGTATGCCACCGCCTCGGACACCGTCTCCACCCTGCCCTCGCTGCTCGCCGGCAGCTACCTGCCGGAGGAGGCCGGCGAGGATCTGCTCGCGCGGGCGCGGCGCGGCGGCATGTCGAGCGCCGTCGCTACCGCCCAGTCGTGCGCCGAGTTCCTGGCCAAGCACGTGCCGAGCTTCCGTTTCGACCAGACGCTCAGCGTCCCCGACTACGAGCCGGGCAAGAAAGTGTGGGGATACGGCGCGGACCGCGCCACCGCCGGGCCGGTCGTGGATGCGGCCCTGGGCTGGCTCGAGCACAACGCCCAGCGCCGCTTCCTCTTGTGGGTGCTCCAGTATGACGTCCATAGCTGGCACGAGCTCGATCAAGCCTACCTGGAGGCGAGCGCCCAGCGGCTCGGCGTGCCCGGCCATGCACCGCTCGAGTGGCGCTATCGCGTGGCCGCGGCCGCGGTCGACCAGGGGTTCGGCCGCTTGCTCGCCGGGCTGGATCGGCTGGGCCTCGCCGACCGCACGGTCGTGGTGCTCGTCTCCGACCACGGCGAGGCGCTGGGTCGCGACGGCTTCTGGATGCACAGCACCTTCTTGTGGGAGTCGCTGCTGCACGTGCCGCTATCCATCCGCATCCCGCGGCTGGCGCCTCGGCGCATCGACGCGGTCGTCGGGCATGTCGATCTGCTTCCGACGCTGGCGCCCTATCTGGCTCCCGGCCCGGACGGCGGGCGCCGGCACGGCTTGGATCTGCTGGCGCACGTGGTCGCTCCTCGCTCCCGCTGGCCGCTGCCCCTGTTGGCGCTGGCCTCCCGCGGTCCAGATCTGGCGCGCGTGGGCCTCATCGATCGCGACCGCGACCAGCCGTTCAAGCTGGTGCTGCCCCTCGAGTCGGCCGTGCCCGAGCTGTACGACTTGCAGGCCGACCAGCCCGACGATGCCGAGGTCGGCGAGCGGAACCCGGGGAGCATGCTGCAGCTTCTCGACGAGCTGCTGCGCTCGCCGGTATTCCCGCGCGCCGCGGCGGATCAGGGTGTGCCTCGGGCCGCGACCGAGGGCGGCCCCCGCGGGACGGCGCGCGACCACGGATGAGCGGCCGGCCGCCGCCAGGCTCCGCAGATCGGGCACTCAGCCGTAGGGCAGAAGCAAGCGCAGCTTGCGCTCGTCGCTCCCGGAGGCCGTGTCGTTCTTGCGCAGCCGGCGGCAGCGCTTGCGGTTCTTGCTGATCATGCCGTGCGAGAGGTTGGCCTTGGCGCGGCGAAAGTGCCCCGACCCGGTCTTCCGGATCCGCTTGGCGGCCGAGCGCTTGGTCTTCATCTTGGGCATGGCACAAGCCTGTACAGGGATAAGGGGCAAGGGGCAAGGGGCAAGGGCTACGGGCTACGACCGGGGCCGGCCCGCGTGGTCGCGCGGAGCGGGCTCGGCTGCCGGCTCGTCCTCGGCGGCCTCGGCGCGATGGTCGACCAGGCGCAGCACGTAGAAGTTGACGGCGCCGAGCGCGGCCATGAGCAGGAGGAAGGCCGGGTAGGCGATCCGCCAGTTCTCCGTGCCGGTCATCATGCTCCACTCGCTCATCCCGCCGATGCCGGCGAGCAGCGTGAGCGGCATGAAGATGGTGTTGACCCAGGTCAGCCGCTTCATGACCCGGTTGGTCTGGTTGGCGATGAGGGTCATGCGGTTGTTGACCAGCGACAGGTACATCTCCATGTGGCTGGACACCATCTCGCGGCTGATCTCGGCCACCTCGAAGAAGCGCGAGAGGTGGTCGTAGATGTCGCGGTAGTGGTAGACGGCCTTCTCGGAGATGAACGGCGAGTCCCGGCGGCAGAGCCGGACCAGCAGCTCGCGTTCGTGGAACAGGCTCTTGCGCAAGCCGAGCAGGCGGCGGCGCAGGCGCAGCAGGACCTCGGGCCGAAACCGGGTGGGATCCTCGATGATCGACTCCTCGACCACGTCGAGCTCCTCCTGCACGAGCTCGAGGGCCCGGAACTTGTCGTCCACGATGCAGTCGAGGATGACGTGCAGCAGGAAGTCGGGGCCGCGGCGCACGTCCTCCCAGGCAAGCCGCACGGCATTGTCGATGTTGGGCCCGATCACGCGCCGGCCGGCGTCGTTGCGGTGGACCGAGACGAGGAAGCTCTTGCCGAGGAAGAAGTCCACCTCGTCGATGGCAAGCTGCTGGCCCTCGTAGCTCCAGTCGTTGAACAGGATGAACGTGTTGGTGGGCAGCACGTCGACCTTGGGGATCTGCTCGTCGTCGAAGCAGTCGTCGATCGACAGCGGGTGCAGGCCCAGCGCGTCTACTAGGACGCCGAGATCCTCCTTGGCGGGGTTGAAGAAGTCGAGCCAGACGTACCCTTCGGCGCCGATCGCGGCCAGGGCGTGCTCGCACTTGGCGAGCCGCCGGGGCTCGGTCCCGGCCACGATGTGGAAGAAGCGGTGCTCGGACATCGCCCCGGGAGGCTACCACAGAGCCGGCTGCGCCCGCCGGACAGGGCGGGCGGGCCCGCCGGGGGCCGCCGGGGGCCGCCGGCGGAAAAAAAATGCACGCGACGCAAAATAGGGGCTTGACGGGAAGGGCGGCGTCCGTAGATAGATGGAGTGACGTGACTACCGAGGCAGTGTCTTCCGACAACGATGCATATCCTCCAGGCGCCCGGCGTGTCAGCACGCGGGCGCGAAGCTTCCCCCGCCGCAAGCCGGCAGCCACCTCGGGTCTCACCGGTCCACCGCTAGCGCCGCCGCGGGCGGCGGCAACGCGCGAGCTCGATGCGCCCCCTGCGCCGGGCGCGAGCGCGTGTTGCCGGGCCGCAGTGCGGCGGCGGAGCTGCCTTCCGGTCGCGCCGGGGAACGTCGGGCGCGCGACCGAAAACGAGGATCTTGCGGCTGGGCTTGTGCTCGCAACCGAGCCATGAACGTTCTCCCGGGACCAAGTAGGAGATACCGTCCAGCCGCTTGGCAGAGCCTTCGCCGGGGCATCCCCGCGCAAGGCGCCACGCCGGCGTGGATGTCTGGCCGCTCGGGCGGCCACCCCACGGCCGGTGCGGCCGGCTGCTGCGCTGCTCGCCAGCGGTCGGCCACGACACCAACGCGAGCAACCATCCCTCATGTCGGGGAAGCGGCCCGCCGGAGCGTGGCCGCGTCAGGAGCACGGTTCGATGGACTTGTCTGCCGTCTCTCCAATAGAAGGAGAGCGCGCCGCGAGGCGCTGTCTTAGGTCTGGCGCGCCGGATCGCAGGAGACGGTCCGGCGCCACGGTGGCGGCCGAGGGCGGAGGTCGCAGCGGCGCCCGGACGACGCGGGCGCCGGAGGCGGGGAAGCCGGCCGCCGGGGCCGGCGCGAGCGCGCGGCTCGGGCAAGCTCTTGACCAGCGGAGCAGCCGGCCATGAGCGCGGCACTTCAACCCACGCTTCTCGTACCGGAGCGGCGCCGGCTGCTCGAGCTCGCCGAGCTTCCCTGGCGCGCGCAGCTCCGGCACATCATCACCGAGCCCGAGCAGCTCGCGCAGTACGTCCCGCTCTCGGATCGCGAGATGGCGGCCATCCGCCAGGCGGCGGCCCTGTTCCCCATGGCCATCACGCCCTACTACGCCTCGCTCATGGATCCGGACGATCCGCGTTGCCCCATCCGCAAGCAGGCCGTGCCCTCGCGGCACGAGCTGGTGGTGGAGCGCAGCGATCTGGCCGACCCGCTGGCGGAGGAGGCGGACTCGCCGGTCGAGGGCCTGACGCACCGCTACCCCGACCGGGTGCTGCTCTTGGCCTCGAACCACTGCGCCGTGTTCTGCCGCCACTGCACGCGCAAGCGCCGGGTGGGCGATCCGAACCGGGCGATCACGCGGCGCATGCTCGAGCGGGCGTTCGACTACATCGCGCGCACTCCGGCCATCCGCGACGTGCTCGTCTCGGGCGGCGACCCGCTGATGCTTCCGGACGAGCGGCTGGACTGGATCCTCGGCCGCATCCGCGCCATCCGCCACGTCGAGGTCGTGCGACTGGGCACGCGGGTGCCCGTGGTGCTGCCCCAGCGGATCACACCCGAGCTGGTCGCCATGCTGCGCCGCCACCAGCCGCTGTGGCTCAACACCCACTTCAATCACCCGCGCGAGCTCACGTCCGAGAGCACGCAGGCGCTGGAGATGCTCGCCGACGGCGGCATCCCCCTGGGCAACCAGAGCGTCCTGTTGCGGGACGTGAATGACTGTCCGCTCGTCATGCGCGACCTCGTCCAGGGGCTCGTGCGCCGCCGCGTGCGGCCGTACTACCTCTACCAGTGCGACCTCTCGCGTGGCATCGAGCACTTCCGCACGCCGGTCTCCAAGGGCATCGAGATCATGGAGATGCTGCGCGGGCACACGAGCGGCTTCGCCGTGCCCACGTACGTGGTCGACGCCCCCGGCGGGGGCGGCAAGATCCCGGTCATGCCGAACTACCTCATCTCCATGGCCCCGCGGCGGGTCGTGCTGCGCAACTTCGAGGGCGTGTTCACCGTCTACCACGAGCCCGCCCACCACGAGACGAGCTGCCCGCCGAGCTGCGACCACTGCGACCAGAGCCGCCCCCGGGGCGAGCGCTGGTGCCCGGAGGTGGGCGTCGGCAAGCTCTTCAACGAGTCGAGCTCGACCATCTCGCTCGTGCCGACGGATCTGCCCCGCCACGAGCGCCGCGGTGCCGGTTCTCCGTCCCCGGCCGAGTGATACGCAACGGGCCTGGCCTGCCGGGGCTCGAAGCGAGTACGCTCGCTTCATGACGATCTCGCGACGAGCATGGCCCTGGTGCCTCGCGGCGGCGGCACTGGCCGCCTCGGCCGCGGGGCCGGCGCGGGCCGACGTGATCGGTCCGCCGCAAGCCGTCCAGTGTGGCCCCGGTCAAGAGGTGGTGACGGATCACGGCGGCACGCGCTGCCAGTACCGCTACTGCCGCAGCCCGGCCGACTGCCCGCCGCCGCTGGCGTGCGTGGCCCGCAGCGAGACGTACTGCGATCCCCGCGGCCAGCCGTGCCAGACGTCCGTGGTGCAGCGCTGCACCCCGGCGGGCACGGGCCCGGGAGGCACCCCGGTTTCCCCCCGCCGGCCGGGCTGCGCCTGCCGGGCTGGCGGGGAGCCGGGCGGCGCGGCTGGCGCCTTCTGGCTGGCCGCTGCCGCGGCGCTGGTGATGATGGCGAGGCGGCGGAGCTAGCACGGCATCATCTCGCAACGCCCATGGCGCACGAAGAGGCTTGGCCGGCCTGCCAGGACGTGACCGCAGGCGAGGAGCGCAGGGGGTGAGCATGCTGCTGCCGGGGACCCAGGTCGAGGCCCGCGGGCTGCCATGGGAGGTGGTGCACGCCGAGCCCGCCGGCGAGCAGCACCGGTTCCGGCTCCGCTGCCTGCAGGGGGACCTGCAGGGCATGGAGATCGACCTGCTGCACCCCTTCGAGCCCATCCTGCCCGTCGTCACCGAGCTCGATCCGGGCCGCGCGGGACGGCTGCGGCAGTGGCGCCTGTACCATGACGCCTTCCTGCTGGAGCGGGCGCTCGGGCCGTCCGCGCTGCTCGCGGTGCAGCCCGGGCGCCTGGACATCGCGCCCTACCAGCTCGTGCCCGTGATGCGCGCGCTGCGCGTGAGCCGGCCGCGCCTGCTGCTCGCCGACGGCGTCGGCCTGGGCAAGACCGTGGAGGCGGGCCTGATCATGGCCGAGCTCATCGCCCGCCGGCGAGCGCATCGCATCCTCGTCGTCTCGCCGGCCGGGCCGCTGCTCGAGCAGTGGCACCGCGAGATGCGCGAGCGCTTCGGCCTGCGCTTCGACCTGGTGCGCAGCGCCGGCGAGCTCCAGGAGATCCGCCGCTCGCTCGTGCTCGGCGCCAACCCCTTCGACCACGTCTCCTACTGCCTCACCTCGGTCGACTTCGCCAAGCAGGAGAAGGTGCTGCAGGAGCTGGAGCGCACGGTCTGGGATCTGGTGGTCATCGACGAGGCCCACCACTGCGTGCGGCTCGGGGCGTCGGGCGACTGGGAGGACTCGCGGCGCCGGCGCCTGGCCGAGGTGCTCGCCCGGCAGACGGACGGCCTGCTGCTGCTCACCGCCACGCCCCACGATGGCTTCGACGCCCACTTCGCCTCGGTCGTCGAGCTGCTCGATCCGAGCCTCGTGGACGGGCGCGGCGCGCTGCGCGGGGAGCGCTACCGCCAGCACGTGGTCAGGCGCCTCAAGCAGCACGTCAAGGATCCCGAGACCGGCGAGAGCCTGTTTGCGGTCCGCCAGGTCACCCCCTGCGCCGTGCCGTTCGGGCGCGGCACGCACCCCGCCTTCGCCGCCTTCCAGCAGGCCACCGGCCTCGACGCCGCCGGCGTGAGGCCGTATCTGAAGCGCCTGGTCCGCGAGCAGCGGGCCGTGACCGACGGACAGCGCCGGGGGATGAGGTACCGCAGGGCGCACGCAAGACAACGGAGCTAGCCGATGCTGGAGCGTCTCATCGTCCGCAACTTCAAGCTGTTCGACGAGGTCGACATCGAGCTCGGTCAGACCGTGGTCTTCGTGGGCCCCAACAACTCGGGCAAGACCTCGGCGCTTCAGGCGCTGGCCCTCTGGGAGCTCGGCGTCCGCCGTTGGTCCGAGAAGCGGGGCGGCAAGCCTGCGCCGAAAAAGCGCTCGGGCGTCACGCTCAACCGGCGCGACCTCGTCGCCCTGCCCGTGCCGGACACGAACCTGCTCTGGCGCGACCTGCACGTGCGCGAGGGCGGGCGAAGCGCAGACGGCAAACAGAAGACGGAGAACATCCGCGTGGACGTTGAGGTGCACGGCGTCACCACGGGCCGGATCTGGAGCTGCGGGCTCGAATTCGACTACGCCAACGCGGAGTCGATCTACTGCCGCCCGCTCGGGTGGGCGGCTGGCGGCGCCGCGGTAGAGGATCCCATCCCAAGCGCAGCGCTCGGCGTCCGCGTCGCCTACCTGCCGCCCATGTCGGGTCTCGCGTCCAACGAGGTCCGCCTGGATCCGGGGGCCGTCCAGGTCCGCCTGGGCGAAGGGCGTACGGCCGAGGTGCTGCGCAACCTCTGCCACGCGCTGACCACGGGGCAGGGCGGCACGCGGTGGGAGGAGCTGGTCCGGAGAATGCGGGATCTGTTCGGCGTCACGGTGAGCCCTCCGGTGTACGTGACCGAGCGCGGGGAGCTCGTCATGTCGTACCGTGACCAGCGTTCGGTCGTGCTCGACATGACTGCTGCGGGCCGGGGCCTGCAGCAGACCATGCTGCTGCTGGCGTTCCTGCTGGGCAACCCAGGCTCGACCTTGCTGCTCGACGAGCCGGACGCCCACCTCGAGATCCTCCGGCAGCAGCAGATCTACAACGCCATCACCGAGGTCGCCGGGGCGAGCGGAAGCCAGGTCATCGCGGCCAGCCACTCGGAGGTGATCCTGAACGAGGCGGCCCATCGGGACGTGGTGGTGGCGTTCGTAGGCCAGCCGCACCGCATCGACGACGGTGGATCCCAGGTGCTCAAGGCGCTCAAATCGATCGGCTTCGAGCAGTACTACCTGGCCGAGACTACCGGCTGGGTCCTGTACCTGGAGGGCGCGACCGACCTCGCCGTGCTGAGAGCGTTCGCGCGGACGCTCGGCCACGAGGCGGCAGCCCTTCTCGAGCGGCCCTTTGCGCACTACGTCTCCAACCAGCCCCAGAAGGCACGGGAGCACTTCTACGGGCTGCGCGAGGCCAAGCACGATCTGGTCGGGCTGGTGGTGACCGACGACCTCGGCCGCGAGGAGACGAGCACGGCCGAGCTCGGCGTCGTCCAGTGGTCGCGCCGGGAGATCGAGAACTACCTCTGCTTCCCGGATGTGCTCGAGAGCTACGCCGCCAGCCTCGCGGCGGAGATGTCGGCGGGGCCGCTCTTCGAGGGCGCCGAGGTCGCCCGCTTCCGCGAGACCATGCGGGCCTGCGTGGCGGAGCGGGTCCCGCCGGCCGCCCTGCGCGATCCCGCCGACCGCTGGTGGCGTAGGGTGAAGGCCAGCGACGAGCTGCTGGATCCCGTGTTCGAGAGCTTCTTCGAGCGGATCGAGCTTCCCAACCTGATGCGGAAGACCGACTATCACCGGCTCGCCTCGCTCGTGCCGGCCGACCGAATCGACGACGAGGTCAGGCTGGTGCTGGATCGAGTGGTGGCGGTCGCCCGCGCGGCGCGGCCGCTCGGAGCAGGCACGGCCCCATGACCCTGAACCCCCTCACCGTCGTCGATCAGGTCCTCGGGGAGTACCGGAGCTACCTGTCGACGGAGTTCCAGGCGCGCGCGGGCTCCAACGGCAGCAGGCGCTGGCGGACGGCTTGGCGCCCGTGGTAGCCACGTGGACGGGCCGGGGCTCGCCCCGCCAGCCACGGCAGCCGAGGTAGGCCATGATTCGACTCGAACCACAGGACGACTCGTCCCTTCGCTTCCGGCTGACGATCGAGGAGCCGGATGCACCGGCAAAGGCATGGGACTGCCGGCTCGACATCTGCCCGAACGCCACTTGCCACTGCCGGGACGTGAAGTTCGTCTGTCAGCCGGAGCCGGGCGCGGCTGGCGGGGCGCAGCCGGCGCCCGAGCCGCTGGAGTTCTGGGTGGATCCTTTTCTCAAGTGCGAATGCGCCAAGGAGTCAGGGGAGCGCCGGGCCACGGCGCAGGGTGCGGCGCTCGGCCGGCGCGTGGCCGCCGGGCTGTCCAAGGAGCAGTGGGGCAAGCTCCTGGAGATGTTCCGGGCGGCCAAGGCCCGGGCCATGGCGAGCTTCGACCCCGACCAGGCGTGCCTGGAGTTGCCGTTCGAGGCGGTCGAGCGCGAAGGGGCCATGCTGGGCTACTACGAGCTACTGCCGCACGCGGAGCCCATCGTGATGGAGCACGGCGACCGGCAGCTCGCGCTGGATGACCAGTACTGCCTGCGTCCGGACTGCGACTGCCGCGAGGCGCTGGTGGCGCTCATTGGGCCCGGCGGTCCGAACAGCCGGGCGACGGCCAGGGAGGCATTGGCGTGCTTCGTGGACTACGACGCGCGCTCGTGGCGCGAGGCCGACTCCCGCCGCGCGCTCGACGCGGCGGGCCGCGAGCTGCGCCTGTCGCTGGAGCGCCAGCACCCGGACATCTACGCCCAGCTCCGCGCCAGGCACGCTCTGCTCAAGCGGATCTACCGCGCCTCGGCCGCAAAGCTGCGCCCGAGCGCCGGCGCGCCGCACCTGCCGGCCGGCAGCCCGAAGGTCGGCCGCAATGACCCGTGCCCGTGCGGCAGCGGCAAGAAGTACAAGAAGTGCTGCGGCCGGTAGGCATGGCCGCAAGCGGGGGAGTCGAACTGCCAGAGGTGTGCCCTGCTGCGTGTGCTTCCGCGGGCATCGACGCGGTCGCGCCGGCCGGAGGCGTCGCCATCGACTTCATGCCGGCTCGTACTCCTCCGCCTCGCCGGCCACGAGCCGCTGCAGGCGCCGCGGCGCACGCCCCGATGCGCGCAGCCGTCGGTCGTGACCGTCGTGTCGATGAACAGGATAGGGACAACCGCTACCCGCGGCGCACTCGCGTCCCGCGCGGCGTCACCACGGCAAGACCGCCGGCGAGTCGCTCCAGGGCTCCAGTCCGGATCAGAGCCTGGGCCAGCCGGATGTACGCGCGCCGGCTCTCCTGCTCGGCCCGCAGCAACACGATCCCGGCGTGCGTTCCCGGCGGGTGAAGCCGTATGTCGGCAAACCCCTTGTCCGCGGTGACCAGCAACCTGCGCTCCGACTGCGCCACCTTCCACAGGCGCGCGTCGTCCGCCCCGGCCAACCCCTCGTCGGCGACGCTCAGCGCGTCGTGCCCCGCCTCGACGAAAGCCCGCGCCACTGCCGCTGGCAGGTCCTCGTCGACCTTGATGCGCACGGCAGCTCAGCTCCCCGTCGGCAGCGGGATGAAGTCGAAACCGCTCACGGCCTCGGCCGCGAACTTCATCGCTGCGCGCACGTCCTCTCGCGTCACGCTGGGGTAGTCACGCAGCACCTCTTCGATCGAGTCACCGTCGGCAACGCTCCCGACGATGACGGCTACCGGCACGCGCGTGCCGCGAATGCAGGGATCGCCGTGGTGCACCGCAGGATCGACCAAGATCCTGCTCCTCCATGTCTCGTCGCCCATCGGGCTCGCCTCCTGGCCGCGTGCCAGCCGGAACATAGCACGTGGCCGCCCTGTTCGGCAGGCCCGGCGGGCAGCTTCTCAAGAAGTGGTGGCCTCGACGTTGGACTGCCGCTCGCCATGTTCCCTCCGGACGGGACCTCTGCTACGAGGATCCCGCCAGTCACCTTCAACGGAACATCCAATGCCGAACATCGATGACGAAATCCGCCGCCGGGTAGACGCCTTCGTGGCCGACCTCCGGACCCTCATCAACCGCGCCGCCCTGGAGACCGTGAGCCGTGCGCTTGGCGCGGTCGCTGCCGGCCCCGAGGCCCGTCCCGCCCCGGCTCGACCGGCACCCGCCCGTCGGGCGGCCCGCAAGCGTCCGCCGGTGAGGACTGCGATTGCCAAGCCTGCCGTCGCCAAGCCTGCGGCGGCCAGGGCCACGCCGGCCCCGGCACCCGCGGGAGAGAGGCCCAAGGGCGCCAAGCGTCCCAAAGCCGAGCTTGCCCGGGTGCAGGCCCGCTTGCTCGGCCACATCGAGGCCAAGCCCGGCCAGCGGATCGAGCAGATCTCGGCCGAGCTGAGGCTCCCGACCAAGGACCTGTGCTTGCCCGCGCGCAAGCTCGCCGCTGAGGGCAGCATCCTCAGCCGAGGGGTGAAGCGCGCGACGACCTACTGGCCGCGCTAGGTCCGCAATCGCGCATGCGGCCCGGCGGCGCGACGATCCGACCGACGCGCCTGGCCGTCATCGCCGACGTTCACGCGGACGTGCACGCCCTGCACGATGCCCTGGCACAGGTTGGGCGAAGGCCATGTTCAAGTTCCTGCACGCTGCGGACGTCCACCTGGACAGCCCGCTGGTCGGGTTGGAGCAGCGGGCCGACGCTCCGGCCCAGATCTTGCGCGCCGCCACGCGGCGGGCGCTGGAGAACATGATCCAGCTCGCCATCGACGAGCAGGTGGCGTTCGTGCTCCTGGCCGGCGACCTCTACGATGGTGACTGGAAGGACTACAACACCGGCATCTTCCTCGTGCGCCAGATGGTGCGGCTCAACGAGCAGGGCATCCAGGTGCTCATGGTGTCCGGCAACCACGATGCCGCGAACCAGATGACCCGGTCGCTCCATCTACCGGACAACGTCCACCACTTTCCGCCGGGCCGGGCCGGAACTCGCGTGCTCGACGATCTGGGCGTGGCCGTGCACGGCCGGAGCTTCGCGACCAAGGCCGTCACCGAGGATCTCGCGGCCGGCTACCCCGCGGCGATCGCCGGGTGCTTCAACGTGGGTCTCTTGCACACCAGCCTCGACGGTCGCGAGGGGCACGCGGAGTACGCCCCCTGCTCGCTCGACGGCCTTCGGGCCAAGCACTACCAGTACTGGGCGCTCGGCCACGTGCATGCCCGGGAGATTGTGGCCCGCGACCCGTGGATCGTCTTCCCGGGGAACACCCAGGGGCGTCATGTCCGCGAGACCGGGCCCAAGGGCTGCACCCTCGTCTCGGTCGAGGATCTCGAGGTCAGGGACGTGCGCGAGGCCCGGCTGGACGTGCTGTGCTGGAGCCACTGCGCCGTGGACGTGTCCGGCGCGGCCACGGCCGAGGCTGCACTCGAGCGGGTGGCCCGGCGGCTGCGCGAGCAGGCGGACGCCGCGGGAGTGCGCCTGCTGGCCGCGCGGGTCGTGCTGCGAGGGGCCACGGCCGCTCACGGCGCGCTCAAGGGCAACCCGGATCGCTGGGCCGAGGAGCTCCGGGCATTGGTCCTGGACCGGGTCGGCGAGGCCGCCTGGCTCGAGAAGATCGCTTTCTGCACGGCGCCCGAGTCGAGCATCGACCTCGGACCTCTCGGCGGGCTGCTCGTCGAGCAGGAGGACGACGGAGCCCTGGTCGCGGAGCTCGCCAAGGAGCTCACGGCCCTGCGCGCCAAGCTCCCGGCCGAGCTCCTGGAGCCGCCGGATCCCATCGACCCCACCGACCCGAAGACGATCGAGGAGGCGCTGCGTGACGCCCGCGGCCTGCTGCTCGGCCGCCTCGGAGGTGCGCCGTGAGGCTCCGCGAGCTGCACTTGCAGGCCTTCGGGCTCTTCACCGATCGCAGGCTCGAGCTTCCCGAGGGGCTCGTCGTGGTTTCTGGCCCGAACGAGGCCGGCAAGAGCACGGCGCTCCGGGCGCTCAAGGCCTTGCTCTTCGGCTTCGAGGAGAGGAGCCCCGACGCTTTCCTGCACGGCTACGACAACCTGCGAGTCGGCGGAACCTTGGCGCTGGCGGATGGCCGCGAGCTAGGCTTCGTCCGCAAGAAGGGCCACAAGAACACCCTGCTCGACCCGGGCACGTCGAAGCCGCTGGGCGACACGGCGATCGAGCCCTTCCTGGGCACGGTCACGGCGTCGCTCTTCTCCACGCTCTTCGGGATCGACCACGCGGCGATGGTGAGCGGCGGCCAGGAGATCCTCGAGCACCAGGGCGAGGTCGGCCAGGCGCTGTTCTCCGCAGCGGCCGGCACGCAGAGCCTGCGCCCGCTCCTGAAGGAGCTTCGGGCCGAGGCCGACGCCCTCTTCAAGGCGACCGGCAAGCAGCACCAGATCAACGTGGCCGCAAGCCAGTACGCGGCCACGCGCAAGCGCATCAAGGACGCGTCGCTCGCCGCCAGCGAGTGGGAGACTCACCGCCAGGCGCTGGAAGAGGCGAACCGGGATCTCGTCGTGGTCCAGGCCGAGCTCGGCAAGCTGCGACAGCGGCATGCAGCGCTGCTCCGCCTGAAGCGGGTGCGGCCCGCCGTGGCCCGGCGCCGGGAGCTCGTGGCGGAGATCGCCGACATGGGTCGGGTGGCGTTGCTCGGCGCGGACTTCGCCGAGCGACACCGCGCTGCACGCGTGACCCTGGCCGAGGCAACCAAGGCCCTCGATCTCGACCGCACCGCCGCCCAACGCCAGAGCGAGGAGCTGCGCGGGCTGGGCCTGCGCGAGGACGTACTCGCCGAGTCCGAGGCCGTCAGCGACATCTTCCAGCGCCTCGGGAGCTACCGCAAGGCGCTGGCGGATCGGCCCGTGATCGAAGGACGGGTGCAGCAGGCCCGCCGCCAGGCGATCGACCTGTTGAAGGGGCTCAGGCCGGATCTCGACATCGACGCGGTCCCGTCCTTGCGGCCGGCCATCATGGCGTCGAAGCTGCCCGTCCAGGATCTCTTGCAGCGATCCCAGGCCGTGGAGGCGGCCATGCGCAACGCCCGCAAGGGGCTCGACAACCTGAAGGGCCAGATCGCCGCTTTGGAGGCCGATCTGGCCGGCCAGAGCGAGGCGCCGGACGTCGGCCCTCTCGCGCGCGCGGTGGTCGACGCCCGCCGGGCCGGAGAGCTCGACGGCCAGATGGCCGACGCCCTGGCGACCGAGCACGACCGGCTGGCGCAGTGCCAGAGCGGGCTTGCCGCGCTCGGTCTCTGGCAAGGCTCGCTCGACCAGGCACCGAGCCTCCCCGTTCCTTCGGCGGAAACCGTGGACCGCTTCGAGCGGCGCTTCGCCGAGCTCGAGGCTCGCACTCGGGATCTGGCCGGGCAGCGGAGGGCGATCGAGGATCAGCTATCCGAGAACAGCCGGCTGCGCGAGGAGCTGCGGCTCGGCGGCGCGGTGCCGACGGAGGCCGATCTCGAGGCAGCCCGGGACCGAAGGCAGCAGGTCTGGACGCTCGTCCGGCGGGCGTGGCAAGAGGGGGCCGACGTGCTCGACCAAGCCCGGGCCATCGACCCAGGCCGGGATCTGCCCGACGCTTACGAGGCCCTGGTGAGCCAGGCCGACGGCGTGGCCGACCGCCTGCGGCGCGAGGCCGACCGGGTTGCCGGCCAGGCACGAGCCCTGGCGGCGCACGGGCAGATCTCGGAGCTGCTGGCCGGCGTGCGAGGCGAGCAGTCCACGCACGCAGCGAGCGAGCAGGCGCTCGCGTCCGAGTGGCGGGGCGCCTGGCAGCCGGCCGGGATCCAGCCGCTGCCGCCGCGCGAGATGCGTGGGTGGCTCGGCAGGTTCGGCGCTCTGCGGGACGGCGTTGCCGGGCTCGGCGCTGCGTCGCGTCGCGTGGCCGAGCTGCGCGGCGCGATCGCCCGCCACCATGCCGAGATCTCTGCCAGGCTCCGTGCCCTCGGACAGACGCCGGCCGCTACGGGCGAGCGCCTGGAGCCCTTGCTCGACCAAGCCGACGCGGTGCTCCGGGCGGTCGAGGACAGTGCCGCAAAGCGCCGTGACCTCGGGCGGCTGCGCGGCCAGCGGAGCAAGGCCGAGGAGAGCTCCGCGGGCGCCCAGGCCGACCTCGACCAGTGGCGGCAGGAGTGGGCTCAGGCGACCCACTGCCTGGCGCTCGCGGGCGAGGCGCGCCCGGGAACGGTCATGGGGCTGCTCGAGGAGTATGCCCGGCTGTTCGAGCAACTCGACGCTGCCGACAATGCCGCGGACCGGCTCGCGCACATCGACCGGGACAACCGCGACTACGAGCAGCAGGTGCGGATCTTCGCCGAGCGCGTGGCGCCCGAGCTTTGGGCCGGCGACGCCGCGGCCTGCGTGGCCGGGCTCGACACGCTGGCGAGCCATGCCCGGAAGGCCCAGGGCCGTCGCGAGACGCTGGAGAAGGAGCTTCGCGCCGTCGAGCAGCGCATCGCCGAAAGCGAGGCCGACCGCCGCCATGCCGAGGCGGAGCTCGCCTCCCTCTGCGGCGAGGCCGAAGTCGATGATGCCGCTCACCTTCCGGCTGCCGAGGCCCGAGCCGCACGGCACGAAGCCCTGCGCAAGGAGCTCGGCAACCTCGAGCGGCAGCTCGTCGAGCAGGGCGACGGGTTCTCGCTGGAGGAGCTCGTGCAGCAGGCCGAGGCCGCGTGCGCCGACGATCTCCCGGGGCAGACCGAGGCGGTGACGCAGCAGATCCAGGAGATCGAGGACCGGCGGGACGCTCTCCAGAAGCAGCGCAACGTCGCGGATCACGAGCTTGCAGGCATGACCGGCACCGAGACGGCAGCAGCCGCCGCGGCCGAGGGGCAGGCCATCCTGGCGAGGCTCCGGTCGCAGGTGGCGACGTACCTCCGGGTGCGGGCTGCCTCCGCGCTGCTCGCGCGCGAGATGGAGCGATACCGCGCCGCCAACCAGGACCCCGTGCTGCTCCGGGCCGGCGAGCTGTTCGCCGCCTTCACGCTGCGCTCCTTCGACACGGTGCGCAGCGAAGTGGGAGACGACGACCACCCCCGCCTGCTCGGCGTGCGTCCCAGCGGGAAGCTCGTGTCCGTGGACGGCATGAGCTCCGGCACCCGCGACCAGCTCTACCTCGCCCTGCGCCTGGCCACGCTGGAGCGCTACCTGGAGCGAGCCGAGCCCATGCCGCTCGTCGTGGACGACATTCTCATCAACTTCGACGAAGAGCGAGCACGGGCTACCCTCGGCGTGCTGGCCGACCTCGCGCGGCGGATGCAGGTGCTGCTCTTCACACACCACGAGCGGGTGCGTGAGCTGGCGACGGGGCTGGCCACGGCCGTCGCGCTGTAGGGACTTCACTGCCGGTGGGTCCCGTTGCCGGTTTGTCGGCGGGTGGGCCCGGTTTCGAGGCCGTGACGGCCGGATGGCACCGAGGCGGCAGCCCCATGCGGGAGCTCTGGCAGGTCGCCCTACGAACGCCCGTTTTCCGTGCGTTCGGGTGCCGACCTCGGTGCAGTGGCCACCACGCCGCGAGCCGCTCGTCGCCGCACGATGGGCGTAGTGGGGTCGTCGAGCCGGCCGGCCCCGACGCCGCCCACTCACGGCCCGCCCCGCGACCGGTCCTGTCACCCCCTCCTGCTAGCGTCGACTGGATAGGCGAGCAGTCCATGCGAGGCAGCAGCAGGCGAACCGCGAAGCGCAGGACCGGGGCCTCCGACCTGCTCAGCATGTGGGTCGGCGAGAGCGAGAAGCAGATCGCGGCCATGTTCCGCAAGGCGAGCGCCGAGGGCGCGGTCCTGCTGCTCGACGAGGCCGACGGCCTGCTCCGCGACCGCCGCTCGGCCCGTTGTAGCTGGGAGCTGACCCAGGTGAACGAGCTGCTGGTGGGCATGGAGGAGCACGACGGGCTGTTCTTCTGCGCCACCAACCTGGTGGACGAGCTCGACCACGCCTCGCTGCGGCGCTTCACCCTGAAGATCCGCTTCGACTACCTGAAGCCCGCGCAGGCCTGGGCCATGCTGGCGGCGCTCGCGCACGAGCACGGGACCGAGCTCGGCGGCGACCAGGACAGCCTGCGCTCGGCCCTGGCCGCGCTCCGCACGCTCACGCCCGGCGACTTCGCGACCGTGGGCCGGCAGCTCGCGCTGCTTGGCGAGGGCGCCGATCCCAGCCGCATCGTGGCGGCGCTGGAGGAGGAGTGCCGTGCCAAGCGCGACGAGGGCGCGAGGGCCAGGCCGGTCGGGTTCCGCTGACCCCGGCCCGGCGCCGGCGCAGGCACGGCGAGGCCCGCTCCGGCTCGCTGGACGCTGGCGGGGCGCCGCCGCTACCATGTGCTCCGGCCCCTCGGGGCAGGGCGAGCGCACGATGGGCAGGCCGACCTACTTCCGCATCCAGCGCCTGGTCGAGGCGCTCGATGCGGCGCGCTGCGGCATGACCCTCAAGGCCATCGCCGAGGAGCTCGACGTCGTGCCGCGCAGCGTGCAGCGCTACCTGCGCGACCTGCTGGGCGACGGCTGGGTCGAGGAGGTCGAGCCCGACGCCGAGGGACGCAAGCGCTGGCGCATCTCGGCCCGGGCGAAGCGTCGCATCCCGCTTTCGGTCACGCCCGGCGAGCTGCTCGCGCAGCGGCTTGCGCTGCAGGCGACCGAGCCGATCCTGGCCGGCACGGAGCTCGAGGACGCGCTGCGCACGGTCACCCAGAAGGTGGAGGCGGCGCTGCCCCCGGCGCTCCGTACGCTGGCGGCGCAGGCCGAGCAGGCCTTCCCCGTGCTCGCGCGGCCCGCCCGGGCGGCGCGGCCCGGGTGCGAGGTGATCGAGGACGTGCTCGAGGCCTACCTCGGCCGCCGCGTGCTCGAGGCCGACTACCGGCCGGCGTCGCGGGGCGGCAAGCTCAAGCACTACCGGCTGCGGCCGGTGGCGCTGTTCCAGTACCGGGGCGCGCTCTACGTCGGCGCGCTCTCGGGCGACTACGAGAAGCCGATCCGCTTCGCCCTGCACCGCTTCGAGGACGTGACCTTGACCAGGGAGCGCTTCGATCTGCCGCCGGGCTTCAGCGAGAAGGCCTTCGTCGAGCAGTCCTTCGGCGTGCACGACGGCGAGCCGCTCGACGTGTGCGTGCGCTTCGCCCCGACGGTCGCCCCGGTGGTGCGCGAGCGCGTCTGGCACCCCAGCCAGCAGGTCGCGGACCTGCCCGACGGAGGCGTGGAGATCCGCCTGCGCGCCTCGGGCTGGCCCGAGATCCGCGCCTGGGTGCTGAGCTACGGCCGCTTCGCCGAGCTGGTCGAGCCGGCGGAGCGCCGCGCGGAGATCGCCGGCGAGCTCGCGGAGACGCTGGGGAGGTACGAGGGCGCGGGGGCGCGAAGGTAGCGGCGTCAGCCCGGCGAGGCCATCCCACCCATGCCGACGTTCGTTGCCATCGACTTCGAGACCGCCGACCGGCAGCCCGACTCGGCGTGTGCTCTGGCTCTCGTCAAGGCCGCCGATGGAGAGATCGTTGCTCGGCGGAGCTTCCTGATCCGGCCGCCGCGTCGCAGGTTCGTCTTCACCGAGGTCCACGGCATCAGGTGGCGGGACGTGGAGCACGCGCCCACGTTCGGGGAGCTCTGGCCGGAGATCGCCGCGTTCATCGATGGCGCCGCGTTCCTCGCCGCCCACCACGCGCCGTTCGACCGCGGTGTGCTCACGGCCTGCTGCGCGTGCGCAGGCGTCACGGCACCGAGCGTGCCGTTTCGATGCACGGTGAAGATCGCGCGGCGGGTGTGGGGGATCTTCCCGACGAAGCTGCCGAACGTGTGCCGGCGGCTGGGCATCGAGCTCGACCACCACGACGCGCTGTCGGACGCGGACGCCTGCGCGCGGATCGTGCTGGCTGCGCAGGCGGCCGAGGGCGCCACGGGCGCTGCCGCCGGAGCGTGGGAGCCGGCGGATCTCCGGCAGCCACGGCGTCGCGGAGGCGCGAGCGGACGATGAGATCCGGAGACGCCCGGCTCATCGCCCTGTCCTCGCCGGTTGCGCGCCAAGCTGCCAGATGGCGTTCACGGGCAGCGCCCAGAGATCCGCAGCAAACGGAAGCGCCTCTCGGCCGGCGTAGAGCACGACGCCACGGTGGAATCGCTTGCCGGCGGCTTCGCGCAGCGCACCGAGTCCCTTGAAGTCGGCGGCACCGACCGTCGCCGCGGCCTTGACCTCGATGCCGGCCAGCCGGCCGTCGTCGGCCTCGAGCACGATGTCCACCTCCCTCCCGGCGTGGGTGCGGAAGTGAAGGATCTCGGCGCGCGTCCGGCTCCAGCCAAGCTGCTTCGCGAGCTCGCTCGCCACGAAGGTCTCCACGAGCGGCCCCACCGCCGTGGGATCATCGGCCAGGCGCGCGCTCGTCAGGCCGGCGAGGTGCCCGAGGAGCCCGGTGTCGGGGAACCATACCCGCGGCATCTTGACGACCCGGCGCGCCCGGCTGCCCGCCCACGCGGGCACACGCCGCACGAGAAATGCGCGCTCGAGCAGCGCGAGGTAGCGCGTCAGGGTCGTGTGCGGGAGGCCCATACTGCGGGATAGCTCGGCGACATTGAGGAGCGACGCCGAGCGTGCGGCCAGAAGGGTCAAGAGCCGCGGGAGATCGGTCAGCCCCTCGATGTTCGCCAGGTGGCGCACGTCGCGATCGAGCATCGTCGTCACGTAGGAGCGGAACCACGCCCGGCGGCGCTCCAGGTCGCCGCGCGCGACCGCCTCCGGAAAGCCTCCCCGCAGGGCTCGCTCGACGAGATCGGCACGAGCCTCACCGGTTGCGCCGAGGTCCGGCTTCGCCGCGGCGAAGAGGGCGTCGATGAAACCCTCGCGCCGGCCAGCCAGCTCCCCCTGGGAGAACGGCCAGAGCGTGAGCACCTCCATGCGGCCTGCCAGCGACTCCGAAACCCGCGGCAGTGCGAGCACGTCGGCCGATCCCGTCAACAGGAAGCGCCCGGGCTCCAGTCGCCGGTCGACGGCGAGCTTGATGGCCGGAAGCAGAGCGGGCGCCTTCTGGATCTCGTCCAGGACCACCGCGCCGTCGAGGGCGGCGACGAAGCCGGCGGGGTCGGCGCTGGCGGCGGCCAGGGTCGCCGCGTCGTCGAGGGAGAGGATGCGCGCGCCCCGGCGTTCGGCCGCGAGGCAGCAGAGCGTCGTCTTGCCAGCCTGCCGCGGCCCGACCACCAGCACCACGGGTGTGTCGCCGAGCGCGGCCTCCAGGGCCGGTCTCAGGTTGCGCTCGACGTGTGCGGAGGAAGTCCCCATCTTGTGGTGGATTATTCACCACAAGATGGGGACATGTCAACCGACCGAGGATCCGAGCTTGCAGGTACTCCCGCAGCGCGTTGCGTGCGCCGAGCGGCGACGGCGCCTGGTGCACGAGCTCGGCGGCCTGCTCCTTCATGCCGGCTCGTACTCCTGCGCCTCGCCGGTCACGAGCCGCCGCAGGCGCCGCGCCGCGCGCTCGAGCTTGGGACGGCGCGCGCGCCGGGCCATCTCGTCCAGGGCGGCCGGATCGAAGCGCTCGGTCTGCTGGAGCCGGAGCGATTCCAGGAAGGCCATGCTGTCCCCGCCGGGCGTGAGGTGCACGAGATCGAGCAGGGCCTTCTCGGGCCGGGCCACGAGCGCCGGCTGGCCGCCGACGTCGATTGTCTCGTACCCGTAGAGCAGGGCGGGCTTGACGTGACGGAACTCGAAGCCGCCGAGCGGCGTCGTCCAGCGCGCCGGGCGGCCCGCCGCCACGCTGGTGACCACCGGGACCGACTCGGGGATGACACCGTGGTGCGCCAGGGCCGACTGGCAGCTCACGTAGGAGCCCCGCACCAGGCGGTTGGCGACGAGAAACGGGTGCGGCCTGGCACGGGCGTGAGGCGAGGCCAAGGCGTAGAGGCCGCGGCGGATCTGGACGACGCGCCCGGCGCGCGTCCAGCGCGAGAGCTGGCGGCGCAGGTCGTTGGGATCGACGCTGCCGGCGAGCAGCAGAGCGCTCTCGAAGATCGGCTCCTGCGCCACGACGTGCAGGAGATCGTCAAACTTCATGGCACTATGTTGCCACAAGTGGCAACCGAACGCCACGAAAGCCGTCATCGCCCACCGGCCGGCCGGCTCCCCCACGAACTGGCGGCCGCTCGCTCAAGGCGGGAACGATCCCCGGAAAGCTTGCGGGCCAAGCCCGCGAAACTATAGCCGCAAGCCCGGGAGTCGAACCCGGCCGATTCACCGCGCACCCGTGAGGGCGTTCCCCCTGGAACCTTTTTGGCGGTGCTTGCGGGCGAGGACGGCTGGCATTGCCTGCCGCCAAGGCTACAGCGTCGCAACGGGCGTGCCAGCGTCGCCGCCGGCTCGAGGGCCGCGCGGAAGATCGCGTAGAGCAACGGCTCGCTCGGCCCGGCGGCGCGCCGCCCGCCCCCACCAGCGCCCGGAGCGCTGTGCAACTTGTTCACGCCGACCGGCCGTCCGCGACATGGCTGTCGGGGCGCAAGGCCCGCGGCGCCGCTCCCTCCGACGGCAGCGCCCGATGGCGTGGCCGTGCGTCTTGACAGCGCCATAAATTATAGCCATCATAGCGCCATGATTTCTGTCCAGATTGCGGAGCTGCGCAACCGCCTCAGCCACTACCTCGGACGCGTCGGCCAGGGGGAAGCCATCCTCGTCTGCAACCGCGATCGGGTCGTGGCGCGCATCGAGCCCGTGCACGATGCGGCAGCGATCCTCGGAGACGAGGCGCGCCGCGTGCGCGAGCTCGAGCGGCGCGGCATCCTGCAGCCCCCCAAGGAGATCTGGAAGCAAGGGGAGCTGCGGCGCTGGCTGGCGGGGCCTCGCCCGAGGGTGCGCGGGAGCTTGGCGGTCGAGGCGCTTCTCGCGGAGCGCGAGGAGGGGTCGTGAGGTTCTGGGACAGCTCGGCCATCGTGCCCGTGGTGATCGAGCAGTCGAGCACGCCGCTGGCCCGGTCGTGGCTTGCCGAGGACGCGGAGCTCGCCGTCTGGACGCTCACGGCGACGGAGGTTCTCTCGGCGCTATGCCGCCTGCGACGCGAGGGCGAGATCGACGACAAGGGCGTCGCGCAGGCCGAAACCTTGGCGGCGGAGCTGCTCGCGCGCGCCCGCATCGTGGCCGACGTGGAGCTCGTCAAGGCCACGGCGGCGCGGCTGCTGCGGGCGCACGTGCTACGTGTCGCGGATGCGCTCCAGCTCGCCGCGGCGCTCGCCTGGGCGGCCGGAGATCCCCGAGGGCGGACCGGGCACAGCCTCGACGGCCGTCTCGGCCTCGCCGCCCGCCGCGAGGGCTTCCGCGTCGTGCCGGTGCGGGAGTAGGGCCCGCCGCTCCGCTCCGTGGCGCCGCGCCGGATGCCACGCTATGGCGTGTCGCTGTGCTTTCGCCCGACGTTGCGCTCGACGGCTTCTCCGGCACCGACTGGCAGCGGCTCGTGGAGCTGCTCGGCGCCGCGCGCTCGCCGCAGCAGGCCGGAGCGAGCGTCGTCGCCGTCCGCGACGGTGACCGGCTGCGCAAGCTGCTGCACACCTCGCGCGGCCGGTTGCCGCTGGGCGACGCGGCTACCGGTGCGTCGCCTTCGGCCGCCGAGATCGCGCGCCGCCACGGCGCGGCCCGCGCCGTGGTCATCGAGAGCGGCGCGCTCGATGACGTGCTGGAAGGGTTTGGCGCGCGGGCGCGGCACGACCAGGATCTCACCGACCAGATCCTGCTGCTGTTCGGCCTCTGGCGGGAGCAGGTGCGCCTGGGCCGTATCGAGCCGTGGCCGCCCTGGCCCGGCGTGCTGCTCCTGCCCGGCCGAGCGTGGATCGAGCGCGGCCTGGATCTGGTGGTGCCACGAGACCAGACCGCCTTGCTCGCCTTGCTCGACGGGCGGCAGCTTTGGACCAGCCTCGCGCTCACGCGGGGCGAACGCGGCATCGAGCACATCTGGGGCCCCGAGCCGCTGCGCGCGCAGATCGGGGCCCTGAGCGGCAACCTGCGCGCCGACGCCCGGCTCGTCGCCCGTGCGGCCACGCAGCTTGCCGGCCCACTCTCGCTGTGCGTGGCCGTCCGGCCCGAGCGCTTGCGCTCGCTCCTTGCTCATCCGGCGCCGGGACGATGGGCCGGGGCCGCGCTCGCGGGCGAGCTCGTGCTGCGGCCCGCCCGGGCCGGCGCTCTGCTGCTGGCCGTGCTCGCTGCCACCCGCGCCGCTGCCACCGTCTGGACGCTGCTTGGCGCCTTGCGCCGAGGCGTTTCACATTAGCCGCGGCCGATAGCGATCCACGTCCCACCCCTGCGAGCGCAGATCGGCGAGCAAGAGGCGCGCCCCGTGGCGGTAGCTCGGCGCGTCGAGCACCGCCCACATCAGGTGCTCCAGGCCGTAGCCCGCGGGCTCGGCGTGGGCGTAGATCTCGACGTAGCCGCGCGCGCCCGCCGCGGCCTGGACGTGGATCTGGCCACCGCGGCGGAGCCGCCCCACCCAGGAGCCGATTTCTCCCCTGCGCCGGGTGCGCAGCCCGGTGTGAGGCGCGTAGCCGAGAGACGCGAGGGTCTCGGCGAAGTGGTCGAGCTCCGCCCCGGTGAGCAGCAGGCAGGCGTGTTGGCCTTGCAGAAACGGCACGAGCGGCTCCTTCCCGATGCGGCTACGCTTCAGGGCCCCGGCGCGGCCTGGGCCGGCAGCCAGCCGCGCCGGCGGTGCCCCTCGTCGCGCCGCCGGCGCATCTCGTCCAGGGGGAGCAGCGCCCCCAGGAGGCGGTCGACGAACAGCACGCCCTCGAGATGGTCGAGCTCGTGCTGCACGATGCGCGCGTCCCAGTCGTCGAGAGCGATCGTGCGGCGCCGGTCCCCGTCCGGCGCATCGAAGCTGAGGCGCACGCGCCGCGGCCGCCTGACCAGGCCGCCCACGGCGTCGATCGAGAGGCAAGCCTCGTAGTCGTCGTCGGTCTCGTCCGAGGACCAGTCGATCGTGGGGTTGACGAAGATCTCGACGTGCGTGCCCTGGCCGGCCGGCCGCGTGCCCAGCCGCACCAGGACCACGCGGCGCGACACGCCGACTTGGGGAGCGGCCAGCCCCACGCCCCCGGTCTCCTCGAGCGTGGCGCGCATGCGCTGGGCGAGCGGTGCGAGGGCCGGCTCGCCCGGCCGGACAGGCAGAGCACGCTGGCGCAAGACGCTGGCGGGGTCAGGCCGGGCAAGATCGAGCTTCACTATCGGCATCGGGCCGCTGCCGGCCCCGAGCAGGGCAAGCTCCGCCGGGCTCCAGGCCGGGGCGGCGCCGGCGCAGCCGCACGCGGCCAGGCCGGCACAAGCGCGAAGCCAAGCGAGCAGGCGTGGCCCGAGCATGTCGAGCACTTACTACGGGGCGCTGCGGGAGGCGAGGCGCGGCGCGTGGCTCGTATGTTCGTCGTGCGTGGCGTGCTAGGGTGGGCGCCCCTTGAGCGCCTGGTCGAGAACTCGATACTCCGCGACGCTGAGCCTGGCGGCGACGCTAGTGGGCCTCCTCGCGAGCCCGCGCGCGGCAAGCGCTGACGTGCTGCCGCCGCCGCCGGCGTGCCCGCCGGGAGCGCATCCCGCCGCGTCGCATGCCGGGCAGTGGTGCACCCCGGCTCCCTGCCAGAGCGATGCGGACTGCGCTGCGATGGGGGCGCAGTGCCGTCCGTGGCGCGTGTGCACGCGCGTGAGCGCGGTTCCTGCCGGGGGGCACCGGGCCATTGCCCTTCCGCCCCGGGAGATGTCGCTCGTTGTGGGCTCGTGCGCTCCCGAGCGCGGGTGCAGCGGCGAGGAGGAGCCGCCACCGCCCGTGGCCGGCACCCTGCGGCCCGGTCCGCCGCAGTGCACCAACGGGAGCTACTGCGTGCCCCCGCCGCTCCCGCCGCTGCCCACCTCGGGCGCGAGCAGCTCGGGCTCGCCGGGAAGCGCGAGGCAAAGCGGCTGCGGGTGCCGGCGAGCCGGCGCGCACGCCGCGTCGAGCGCCTGCTGGGCTCTGGCCGTTGTCGCCACCGTGGCCCTGCGCCGCCGGAGGCGAGCGTGAGGCCGGCCACCGTCGCTTGCGCCGCGGCCGTGCTGCTCGGGCACGCGGCGGCGTACGGCGAGGCCGCTCGGCCGCTCGCGCACGGCTGGTCGCTCTACCCGCTCGACGGCATGATCAGCATCAACGGCGTCGCCTGCGGGGGCGAGCAGGCCGCGTTGCGCACCTGGCACGGGGACGTGGCCGTGTTCGACGGCAGGAGCTGGACCAAGCTGCCGCGCATTCCCGGACACGAGCAGGGGCGCACCTACGGCACGGCCATCGCGATGGCGCCGGCGGGCGCGGAGATCCTCATCGAGGTGAGCGGACGGATAGCGCGCTGGGACGGCGGCGATTGGTCGACGATCGAGCTGCCCGGCTGGCGCGGCCCGATTGGCGCCTTCGCCGTGCTCGCCTCCGGAGATCTGGTCGTGGCGGGGCAGGGAAGGATCGGCCTGCGCTCCGGCAGCTCGGTAGCGAGCTACGACGCGGGCACCTGGCGCGAGCTCAGCGCCGTGGCCGGAGCGGCGCCTGGCGATCTGTGGACCGCGGGCCAGGGCGGCACCGTGATGCGGCACGACGCGCGCGGCTGGTCGCGCATGGCAACCGGCACCACGGCGTGGGTGCGCGGCCTGTTCGTGACCTCGCCCGCCGCGGCATGGGCCTGGGGCGGGGGTGCGGGCCCGGCGGGGCCTCTGGTGCTGCGTTGGGACGGCCGCGTCTGGGCGGCGGCGGCTCACGGCCTGGGCGCTCAGATCCAGGGCATGGCCGGCGACGGCGCGCGTCCGTGGGCGGTCGGGGACGACTTCATCGCGCGCTTCGATGGAGCGCAGTGGCTTGTCGAGGTCGCCGCGAGCGACATCGGATCTGGCTACCAGGCCTTCCGCGGGATCTGCGCGAGCTCCCGGTTTCTCTTCGCCGGCAGCGCCGGTCACGACGGCGGCGCGCTCGTGCGTACCTTGGCCGGTCCGTAGCGCTGGGGGCTGGCGAGCGCGAGGTATGAAGCACAGCGCCCCGGCGTGCCTCGTCGCTCTCGCCACCGCGGCGCGTCTGGCCGCCGCCCAGCCCGAGAGCGAGCCGGCCGATGCAAGCGAGGGCACGGGCGAGGCGGCGGTGCCGCGCGGGGCGGCGGGTGCGGTGATCGTGCCGGCCGAGCGGCCCGGCCCGAAGAAGCCCGTGCGCGTGACCATGCCGCAGCAGAAGCGCTACTCGGCGCCGCGCTACCCGGCCGAGGCGGAGCGGGCGGGGGCCGAGGGCGAGGTCGTGCTCGCGCTCGACATCGACAAGGAGGGCAAGGTCAGCCGCGCGTTGGTCTCCCGGCCCGGCGGCCACGGCTTCGACGAGGCCGCCGTGGAGGCGGCGCGCGGGCTGCTCTTCGAGCCGGCGCGCGGCGGGCCCCGACGCGCCGCTCGCGGGCGCCTCCGTCACCGTCACGCTGCCCGACGGCAGCGAGCGCACGGCCACCACCGCGGCAGGCGGCGGCTTCAGCTTCGCCGGTCTTGGTGCGGGCAAGCTGCGGGTCGCTGTCACGGCGGCGGGCTTCGAGCCGCTCGCGCTCGAGGAGGAGCTCGGCGCGGGCGAGGCGGTCGGCGTGCGCTACCGGCTGCGGCCCGAGGCCAGGCCGGAGGGAGGCCTGGAGGTGGTCGTCGAGGGCGAGCGGCCCCCGCGCGAGATCACGCGGCGCACGCTGAGCCGGGAGGAGATCGACCGCATTCCCGGCACGGGCGGCGATGCCCTCAGGAGCCTCCAGAGCCTGCCCGGGGTCGCCCGCTCGCCCGGCATGGCCGGGATGCTCGTGGTGCGCGGCTCGGCGCCGGCCGACACGCAGATCTTCGTGGACGGCACGCCCGTGCCGCTCATCTATCACTTTGGCGGCCTCGCGAGCGTCGTGCCGACCGAGTCGATCGAGAAGATCGACTTCTACCCGGGCAACTTCAGCGCCCGCTACGGCCGCGGCATGGGCGGCATCGTGGAGGTGGGCCTGCGCGCCCCGAAAGAGGACCGCAAGCTGCACGGCGTGGCCCAGCTCGACTTCATCGACGCGCGCCTCCTGGCCGAGGGGCCGGTTCCCTACGTCCCGGGGCTGACGTTCCTCGCCGCCGGCCGCCGGAGCTGGGTCGATGCCTGGCTCGGGCCGGTGCTCGAAGCCGTCGGCGCGAACGTGACGCAGGCGCCGGTCTACTACGACTACCAGTTCGTGCTCGACTACCGGCCCTCGCGCCGCGCGAGGTTGCGCACGAGCTTCTTCGGCTCGGACGACGCCTTCGAGATCCTGCTCGACCGGCCACCGGAGAACGAGCCGGCCATGAGCGGCGACTTCGGCATGCACACGGCCTTTCAGCGCCTGCAAGTCGTGCACGAGAGCCGTCCGAGCGAGAGCGATCGGCTGCGCTGGGTGACGGCCCTGGGTCGCGACAAGCTGGACTTCGCCTTCGGCCCGTTCTTCTTGCTCGTGGACACGTACTCGCTCACGAGCCGCATCGAGCTCGCGCACCGCTTCTCGCGCCGGGCTTCGCTCAACGTCGGCACCGATCTGGAGATGGACCAGGCCAACGTGACCTTGCGCGTGCCGGCCATGCCCCCGGCCGGCCAGCCGCCCGGCCAGCCCTTCTCCACCCGCCCGCCGCTGGAGACCGCGTACGGGCAGAGCTTCCTGCGGCCCGCCGTCTACGCCGAGGCCGAGCTGGTGCCCACGGCGCGGCTGCGCCTCGTGCCCGGGGTGCGGCTGGACTACGTCCGCGAGGGCGAGCAGATCGACGCGAGCCCGCGCCTGAACGCCCGCTACGATCTCGCCGCCGGCTTCCCGCGCACCACCGTCAAGGCCGGGGTGGGCCTCTTCCACCAGCCTCCGGCGTACCAGGAGAGCACCGAGCCCTTCGGCACGTCCGGCCTCCCCTCGAACCGGGCGGTGCACTACGGGCTCGGCATGGAGCAGGAGGTGACGCGCCGGATCGAGGCATCGGTCGAAGGCTTCGTCAAGGACATGGACCGGCTCGTCGTGCGCTCCGCCACCGAGGCAAGCGCCTACACCAACCTGGGGACCGGCTACGCCGTGGGCGGCGAGGTCATGCTCAAGTACAAGCCGGACGAGCATTTCTTCGGCTGGCTCGCCTACACCGTTTCGCGCGCCGTGCGCGAGAGCCCGGGCGTGCCCGAGAGGCTTGCCTGGTACGACCAGCCGCACAACCTCACGCTGGTGGGGAGCCTCAAGCTCGGCCGCGGCTACGAGCTCGGCGCGCGCTTCCGTCTGGGCTCGGGCCGGCTGCACACGCCGGTGGTGTGCGACCCCGAGAGCGCGGGATGCGATCCCAAGCGCATCAATGCGCTGCTCCACGCCGCCTCGGGCGTCTACGTCGAGCTTCCCTACGGCGAGCGCGGCAGCGAGCGGCTGCCGCTGTTCCACCAGCTCGACCTACGCATGGACAAGACGTGGCGCTTCTCCGCGTGGAAGCTGTCGCTCTACGTGGACGTGCAGAACGTCTACGCCTCCCCCAACGTCGAGGGGATCCGGTACAACTACAACTACACCGAGCGGCTGGAGATGACCGGCCTGCCGTTCTTGCCCAGCCTGGGCCTGCGGGGGGAGATGTGAAGCGCGCGTGCACGTCGCTGCGGCTTCTCGCGCTCGGCGCCGTGGCCCTGGTCGCGGCCGGCATGCCGAGCTGCGACTTCGAGGACTTCGCTCCCTCGTCCACGTTGACGACGCTGCGCGTGGTGGCCGTGACGGCCGATCCGCCCTACGCGAGGCCCGGCGAGGAGGTCGTGCTGCGCCTGACCTACCACGACGCCCTGGGCGCGGCCGGGGGTGGCGTGCGGCCCATCCAGATAAGCTGGCTAGGCGGCTGCTTCAACCCGCCCGGGGACAGCTATGCCGGCTGCTACGCCAAGCTGGGAGCGCTCTTCGGCCACATGGGCCAGGGAGCGCCGCCCCCGGCGGGGCAGCTCAAGACCGAGATGGCGCCGCCCGAGCTGAGCGGCCGGCCCGACGCCGTCTCGTTCGCGCTCAGGATCCCACCGGACGTGCTGGACGATGCGCCGCTCGCCGCGAGCGGCTCGCGCTATGCCACGGGCTACGTCTTCTTCGCCGCCTGCGCCGGCACGCTGCGGCCGGTGCCCCCGAGTGGCGCCATCTCCTTTCCGCTCGGCTGCTTCGACGCGCAGGGCGCCGCCTTGGGGGCGGACAGCTTCGTGCCCGGCTACACGCAGATCTACGTCTTCGCCGACGGCCGCACCAACGCCAATCCGCCCGTCATTGGCTTCACCCTGGACGGCGCCGCCTTCGCCGAGGATCGCGACAGCCCGCCCGAGGTCGCGCGCTGTCCCATCGGCGACGACGAGCGAGGCCAGCGCGGCTGCCAGAGCCGGGAGGCCGAGTGCACGAGCTACGATGTTGGCGCCGTGATCGGCGACGTGGCCGAGGTCGATCCCGAGTCGCACGCGGCGAGCGGCGCGCCGCTGCGCGAGGCGGTCTGGGTGGACTACTTCGTCGATCGCGGCACGCTCGACGATGCCGTCCGGCTGGTCAGCGCCGCCACCGGCGAGTACCGGCCCGAGCACGCCGCCTCTTGGCTCCCGCCGGCCGAGCCCGGGCTAGCCACGCTCTGGGCCGTGGCGCGCGACGCCCGCGGCGGGTCCACCGTCGTCCGGCGCTTCGTGCTCGTGAAGTAGCGCATTCCGCAACGGAGGGTGAACACCATGACCGACGCCATCCCGCCAGAGTTCAGTCAACCGGGCTATCGCTCCAGGCGCGTGCAGAACTGGGTGCTCTTGGGCCTGCTCTATGCCCTGTTCTACATGACCCGGTACAACTACACGGCCGTCAACCCGCACATCGCCGAGATCCTCGGCTGGAAGAACACCGAGCTTGGCGTGTTCGAGACGGTGATGCCGCTCGTCTACGGCCTCTCGGTGTTCTTCAACGGTCCGCTCGCCGACCGCGTCGGCGGCAAGCGGGCTTTTCTCTTCGGTGGTCTGGGCGTGTTCGTCATGAACGTCGTGTTCGGCTGCTCGGCGCTCTTCGTCGAGCGGCCGGCGGTGTGGGCGGGCACGGGGCAAGCACGGGCGGTGGTCGAGCCGGCGGTGCTCGGCCTCGGCCTGAGCGGCGGTGCGTTGCTCGCGCTCATGGCCACGGTCTGGGGCATCAACGGCTACTTCCAGTCGTTCGGGGCCCTGGCCATCGTCAAGGTCAACGCGCAGTGGTTCCACATGCGCGAGCGGGGCACGTTCTCGGGGATCTTCGGCGTGCTCATCCGCCTCGGCCTCTGGCTCGGCTTCAGCATCTCGCCTCTGCTGATCGGCCTGCGCGGCGGGCTCTGGCAGTGGGCGTTCTGGATCCCGGCCGTGTGCGTGCTGCTCTTCGTGCTGCTGAACTGGCGCTTGATGGAGAACGCGCCGACGGATGCAGGCTTTGCGGGGATCGACACGGGCGACGAGGCCGCGCCCGACGACGGCAAGCCCGTCAAGACCGCCGACGTGCTGCGCAAGGTGTTCACCAGCAAGGCGGCGTGGATGATCGCCGTCTGCTCGATGATGATCGGCCTGGTCCGGCGCAGCGTGGTCGACGCCTGGTATCCCAAGTACTTCGCCGATATGTTCGGCGTCCCCAAGGCGTCGTTGGGCACGTTTTTGCCCTATCAGGTGACGAGCACGGGCATCGCCCTGCTCGGCATTCTCGGGGGCTTCGCCTTCGGCATCAGCTCGGATCGGATCTACAAGGGCCGCCGCGCCCCGGTCATCGTCTATGGCTTTGCCGGCATGGCGCTGATGCTGGTGGCCCTCGGGCTCGTGCACCGCGCGGCTCTCGGCCCCTGGGCGACGATGGTGTGTCTCGTGCTGCTCTCGTTCTGCGTCAACGGCGCGCACGGCATGGTAGGCGGCGCGGCCTCGATGGACTTCGGCGGTCGCAAGGCCGCGGCCACGGCGGCGGGCCTGTTCGACGGCATGCAGTACCTGGCCGCCGCGGTCGTGGGCGTGGGCGTCGGGCGGATCGTGGACAACTGGGGCTGGGGCGTGTGGATGTGGGCGCCCATCCCCTTCGCGGTCATCGGCGTGCTGGTCATGGCGCAGCTCTGGAACGTGACGCCCCGCGGTCGAGGCGGGCACTAGTCCAGCGCTGTCCCGTCGAGCCGGCCCGGCACGAGCCGGGGCGCGCCATCGGGCCCGCTCCGGCACCAGGCCGCCTCCACCTCGGGGTCGTGGTAGAGCAGGACGCCGCCGCCGATGGCCGCCAGCTCCTCGAGCAGGGCCCGCTTCTCGCGCAAGCTTAGGAGCGGCTCGTTGTCGTACGCCATGACCCAGTTGTGCCGCAGATGGCTGCGCGTCGGGATGAGATCCGCGGCCACGGCGAGCGGCGGACCGTCGTCGCGCTCGCGCACGAGCGGCACGATCATGCCGGGGCAATGGCCGCTGCACTCCCGGCCTTCGATGCCCGGGACGAGCGGCTCGCCAGTCTCCCATAGCCGCAGCCGAGCGCGCGCGGCGAGCAGCTCGAGGTCGGCCTGCCGGAAGCTGCCGGCGTCCTTATCGGACGGCCGGCGGGCGTGCTCCAGGCAGCGGCGGCCTGCGATGTGCTCGGCGCGCGGGAAGGCCAGATCGAGCTCGCCGCCACGCCGGAGAACCGTGCCGCCGGCGTGGTCCCAGTGCAGGTGCGTGAGCAGCACGTGGGTGATGGTCTCGGGATCGACGCCGGCCTCGCGCAGCGCGCTCGGGGCGTCGCGGGCCGGCGCGGCGATGGCGTAGATCTCGCGCTGCTTCGGTCCCCAGGCCGCCCCGAGGCCGGTGTCGACGAGGAGCCGCGCGCCGCAAGCGGGCAGATCCACGAGCAGGGCGCGCGCCGCAAGTGCAATGCGGTTGCGCTCGTCGGCGGCGTGCACCGCGCTCCAGAGCACTTTGGGCACAACGCCGTGCATCGCGCCTCCGTCGAGCGCGAAGTCCGAGAGCCGGATGGCACGCACCGTCACTCCCATGGCGCCCGAGGGTGCGTAGCCGTCTGGGCAAAGTCAAGGGGCAGGGGCGTGGCACCCCCAGTGCACGACCTCGTGCGCCGCGAGCGCCGTGCGGCCGGCCGCCGTCATCCGGGACAGCAGCTTGTACTCCACGGCGTCGCCCGTGAGCTTGCGGTAGAGCCAGTGCTGCGGGCCCGAGCCGAAGCCCTGCACGTCGGCCACGCGCTCGCCCAAGAGAAGGCGCGTGTCATCGAGGCGCAGATCGATCTCCTGGGCCGCGCCGAGCCGCAGGCGCAGCTCCCGCGGGTAGGCGCCGCCCGTGCGGGTGTGCTGCTGCATCTCGCCAAGCTCCGCCTCGGCACCGGCGAGGGACAGGGTCTCGCCGGCGGTGCCGAGCCGCGCCAGGCCCAGGCCCACCGTGTCGCCCAGGCCCGGCAGGCATTGGGAGCCGGGCCGGAAGCTCACCCGGTTCCAGACGACGACCAGATCCTCGGCGAGGGCCCGGCCCCAGACGAGCTCGCGCAACGGGAGGCTCCAGGGAGCGATGTCGGTCTGCACGAAGTCCGCGTAGCCAAGGCCGTCGAAGCGCTGCTCGCCATCGCGTACCCGCACGCTTCCCTGCAGCCGTCCGAGCGGCAGGGGCACGACCCAGCGCAGCCGCCGCCGGCCGCGCCCCAAGAGGATCCCGTCCCCGCGCGGCGCCCAGGGCGGCTCCAGAGGCCGGTAGCTCAGATCGAGATCGGCCTGCTCCAGGCGAAGCCGCACGCGGCAGTGCGCGGATCCCAGCTCGATCTCCCCGCCCGGCAGCGCCACGCGCGTGCGCTCGGCGTTGCTCTCTACCACGCCACCCGCCAGGTGAAGGCTGAGCCGGTGCTCGTTGCCCCCCGCGGGGAAGAGGCTCACCACGAGCTCGGCGCTGCGCCGGCCCGCGAGCACGAGCGGCGCGAGGTAGGCAAAGAAGAAGGCGCCGTCCTCGGTCTGTCCGTCGAAGTACCACTTCTCGAAGAAGAACAACGCGCGCGGCTCGATCCGGCCGCGCTGGGGCACGAGCGGCTCCTCGCGATTGTCGGCAGGCATGCTCCGGCTCCTCTCAGAGTTTGGTGAGGAAGGTTGCCGCCATCTTCATGGAGCCGGCGTGGGTGGGCGCGTGGCGCAACAGATCGAGCCCGCTTTTGGCGACGCGCGCCGCGGCTCGGTCAAGGCCGTCGATCGCCCGATCGATCTCGGCCGGCGCGATCGTCAAGGGAGGCAACAGGCGCAGCACGCCCGAGAGAGCCGAGTAGCCCAGGATCACTCCCTCGAGCAGGCACTCGGCCTCCAGGGCGAGGGAGAAGAGGGAGCTCGGCTCGCCGCTCTCGGGCGAGAGCGCGTCCAGGCCCACCATCAGGCCGAGCCCCCGGACGTTGGCGAGCATGGCATGATGCGCGACAAGCTCCTGTAGGCGGGCCCGCAGATGACGGCCCATCGCGTCGGCCCGCTCCACCAGGCCATCGTCGCGAATGATGCGGATCACCTCCGCGGCGATGGCTCCGGCAAACGGATCGAAGGAATGGCTGCTCATGTTGGCGAGCGGCGCGGCAATGCAGCGCTCTTCGATCTCGGCCGACGTCACCACGGCGGCCACCGGGAAGCCCGCGCCCAGGCCCTTGGAGAGCACGCAGATGTCCGGCCGCACGCCGAAGTGCTCCATGCCCAGCCACCGGCCCGTGCGGCCCAGGCCCGTCTGCGCTTCGTCGGCGATGAGCAGCGCGCCGTAACCATCGGCGAGCTGGCGCACGGCCGCGAAGAAGCGCGCCGGCGGCACGATGATGCCGCCGGAGCCCAGCACCGGCTCGACGAGGAAGGCCGCGATGTCGCCCGTGCTGTCGGCGCGCAGCTCCGCGGCAGAGCGCTTGACGCACGCGGCGTCGCAGGAGCGCTCCTCCAGCCCGAGCGGGCAGCGCCGGCAGTCGGGGCAGGCGAGCCGGTGCACCCCGGCCGCGCGCACGCCCAGGCCGCGGATGAAGCCCACGTAGTCGGACAGCGAAAGCGTGGCGTGCGTGGCGCCGTAGTAGCCCTGCCGCACTCCCACGAGCTCGTGCTTGCCCGTGGCGGCGCGGGCCATGCGAATGGCGAGCTCGTTGGCCTCGCTGCCGGTCGAGCAGAGCACCACCTTGTCGAGGCCGCGCGGGCAGATGCCGGCGATCGCGGCGCAGCCGTCGAGCGTGGCCGCGGCGAGGAAGCGGCTGCCCACGTGCACCACCTTCTCGGCCTGGCGCCGGGCCGCCTCCAGGAGCCGCGGGTGGCCGTGCCCCAGGCTTGCGCTGAGCTGGCCGGCGGCCAGATCCACGTACTCGCGCCCCTCGGTGTCGCGCACGAGGCAGCCCTGCGCCGACTGGACGATCGCGTTGTGGTAGGGGTAGAGCGTGAAGACGTGGTCGCGCGCATCACTAGGCATTGTGGCTCTCCTTCAGTAGCTCCAGCACGTAGCACTGCCAGCGCAGGGGGCTGGAACGGGCAAAGACGAGCTGGACCACGGCCGGCCCGAGGCCGAGCTGGAGTGTGTCGTTGCGCTCGGTTGTGACCGAGGTGATTGCTCCGAGCGGCAGGCTACGGCGCTCGCCTGCGACAGCGTGCCACTCGATCCGATCGCGGCGTAGCTCGGCGCGGCCGTGGCCCACGACGTGCAACGGCCCGAGCGCGGCGCGGGCGTGCGGCTCCTCGCGCAACTCCACCTCGTCGGCGGCGATGAGCGGCTCGTCGCGGCCGGCGAGCGACTCCACGGCTCCCGCTCGTGCCGCCCAGCCGGCCAGGGTGTCGCACTCCTGCTCCCCGGCGCGCGCGGCAGGCGCGAGCAGGCGCAGATCCCTGCCCGAGGCGTCCCAGCGGGCGCCGCAGGCGGCGCACGCGAGCTCGCGCCCCTGCATGCCCAGGCGCTCCTCGGCACGGCACAGCGGGCAGCGCCAGAGCACGAGCTCGGGCCGGATCCCGCCCAGCCGGCCGAGGTCCACGCTCGTCTCTTCCGGGTCGCGCAGCGCCGCGATGCGCCGCAAGACCAGGCGCTCCACCTCGGCCGCCTGCCGCCCGCCGTCCGGCTCGAGGCCCGCGATCTCAGCATCGAGCCGGAAGGGCTCGCCGACGCGGATGGTCACGCCCGCGCCGAGATCCGAGCGCCCGGCCCAGCGGGGCCAGAGCCGGTAGGAGCCGACGAAGGCGACCGGGACGAGCGGGCAACCGAAGCGCACCAGCGCGCGCGCCACTCCCGGCGCGAGCGCCCCGAGCTCGCCCGTCCACGAACGCTCGCCCTCGACGGCGATGCCGACGACTCCGCCGCAGAGCAGCTCGTCGGACAGGGCCCGGGCCGCCTCCGGATCGGAGCAGAAGCGGCGCTTGGGCACGCCGCCCACCACGCGCACGAAGGCGGCGGCGAGCGGCCGGCGGCACACCTCCGCGGTCACGGGAATGAGCACGCGCCGGCGCAGGGCGCACTGGCCGAAAAGGAAGTCGAGGTAGCTCAGGTGGTCGGCCACGAAGATGAACGGCCCCGCGCGCGGCAGCTTCTCGCGTCCCTTGACGCGGATCGGCACGCGCAGCCGCAGCGCCCACAGCACGAGCCGGCGGGCGGCGCGGCCGAGGCCCAGGGGGAAGAAAAGAGGCGTGCGGTCCCGGTGCGCCCGGAAGGTGGCGCCGAAGCGCGCCAAGAGGACCGGCTCCTCGTAGAGCTTGACCCAGGTTGCGAGCCACAGCGCGGCGGCGGCCGGTACGACCGCGAAAGTCGTGCCGGGCGAGCCGGCGAGCAGGCCGAGCCCGGCCACGAGCAGGGTGTAGCCCGTGTAGATGGGGTGCCGGAAGTGGCGATAGGGCCCGCTGGTCACCAGGCGCGCCGGTGGCAACGCGGAGATGGGCAGGCCCCGGCCCCGGAGCCTGAGGACCAGGGCGGCGTGCAGGCAGAGCCATGCGCCAGAGGCCGCCAGGGCCCAGCCAGCCCAACCGAGCTGGCGCGGCAGACGCCCGGGCGGCAGCAGGCCATCGACCTGCCGGCCGAGGCGGTACAGGCCGGCCGGCAGCGCCAGCCAGAAGATGACCACATTCAGGGCAACGATGAGCGCGCGCCCGGTGCGGTTCATCCGTATCGCCGCTCGCCTACGGCACGCAGGAGCCCTGCTTGCAGTCCGGAGCCGTGCTGGGGGGACAGGCGCCGCACGTGGCGTAGTTCCAGCCGGGGCAGTGCGCGGCGATACCGGCCTGCACGTCGGCGTCGTACTGGGCCTCGGCCGCCTTGCCTATCGCCGCGTTCGCGCAAAGACAGGTACACACGTCGCCCGCCGTGATCTTCACGCAGTCGCTCGGCTGCGCGCAGTCGCGGGCGTACATGGATGCATCGAGAACCCGCGGCGGCGGCTCCTCGTCGGAGGAGCAGCCCAGGGCCGCGAGCACGAGGACGGTGGCCCCACGCAGCAGGTCCATCAGAGCCCGCCGCCCCCGCCCGCGCCGCCCACGGCGCCTGTGCCCGCCGCGCCGCCTGTGCCCGCCGCGCCTGCCGCGCCGCCCGCGCCGCCCGCG
>JACQWT010000046.1 GCA_016209145.1 Deltaproteobacteria bacterium
GGTGGGTCGGCCGGTACGTCCTAGGCGGCGGCGCCCCGCCTCCCCCGGTAGGGCCCGCGGGGAGGGCACGCCGCTTGCGCGGCCGAAGGCCGCAATTGCAAGCGGCGTGGCCTTCCCCGCGAAGTGGGCCGTCCCGCCCCCTTATCCGCGGGCATTGCGGGACGGCCCACTAGCCCTACCGGCGGGCGGCACGCGAGCGGGCAGGACGGAACTTGGCCCGCCGCCGCGGGATGACGTACATGGCGCCCGTTCTTGCCATGCCGGCGCCCGAGTGGCGCCGGCTATTGACAACCCCACCGGCCGCCCGCGAGCCGCAGAGCTCGGCGCGCGGCCTCGAGATGGAAGCACAAGCCATCATGAACCTAACCCACATTGCTGCTCTGCAGATCTTGTTCTCGCTTGCGCGCAGTAACCGCCCTGCCGACCTGAGCGTGGTTGCCGGCCGGCTGAGCCTGAGCTGCGTCGAGGCCGACCGCGTGCTGGAGGAGCTCGCCCGGGCCGGGCTCGCCGACGCCGACCGCGTGCGGCTGACCATGGCCGGCCTGTGCGTGGCCGTAGCGCGCCCGCGCGTGCCCGTGCGGGCGAAACGCCTGGCCGCGGCGTAGGGGCTAGGGCGGCTCCACCACCCCGCTCACAAAAGCGGATCAGGCCCATACCGCCCGGCTCGATCGCCGGCTCCTCGGGCACCGTCGCGATCGAGCCGCACGAAGCGCGAGCGAGTGCCTCGTCGGCCGCCGCCTGCTCGGCGACACGCAGGCTCGGTCGCGTGGCGCGAAGAAAAACGAACCGCCAAGACGCCAAGGGCGCCAAGATCGAATCCGATTTTGTTTCTTCCTTGGCGTTCTCGGCGCCTTGGCGGCATATCTTCTTGCTTGGGTTGCGGGCGAAGCCCGCGCTACGCCGTGGTCTGTCCGCCGAGCCTCTCGCAACGCCCTGGTTCGCCCACGACCGTCGTTCTCGGCCCCTTCATGCCGTCGGCCCACCCGCGCGACCTTGAGAAGGCCCTGGGGCAGCCGCGCATCGGGCTGTTGTGTCGCCACCGGACGCGGTATCATCGAAGCGCGAGGTGAAACCATGAAGGCGGTGCAGGCAGTCTCAAGGTCCGCCGGAGCGCTAGTTGCTCTGGCCGTATGTAGCCTGGTTGCGGGCTTCTTCATCGGCGCGTGCGGCGGCAGCGACCAGTCTGGTCTGGGCCCCACCGCGTCGAGCAGCGGCGCTGGGGGAGCGAGCAGCACCTCCAGCTCGGGCGGGGCAGCAGGGGGCACCGGCGGGGAGGCACCGGCCGAGATCTCGCGCATCAACGTCGAGCCGCTGAACGCCATCATCGAGGTGGATCGCGGGAAGCCGGGCGAGCAGGTCTACTCGGCCATGGCGTATTACTCCGACGGCACGGCGCTCGACGTGAGCGCCACGGCCACGTGGAAGAGCTCGGCGGTCGGCTCGTTCGAGGGAGCCACGCTGAAGATCCCGCCGACCGACGAGACCGGCGCCATCACCACGATGATCTCCGCCGAGCTCGAAGGCGCCACCGGCCAGGCACAGCTCACGGTGGTCACCTACCGCATGACGGGGCCGGCGACCGACTTCTTCTTCATCCTGCCCTACGAGGAGGCGGACAAGGAGCAGGTCAAGCCCCTGGACTTCTCGACGGACGTCAAGACCCTCGACGTGTTCTTCAACATGGACACGACCGGCTCGATGGATGAGGAAATCAAGAACCTCCAGCTCTCGCTGCAGTTCCTCGTGATCCCGGCGGTCAAGAAGCTGGTCAAGAGCACGTGGTTCGGAGCCGGCGCGTTCATGGACTTCCCCTTCGGCGGCTACGGATCGCTGCACGGCACGGACTGCGGCGGGGACGGCCGGGACGCGCCGGACCAGCCCTTCGAGCTGTTCCAGGCGATGACCAGCAAGACGTCGCTGGTGCAGGCCGGCGTGGACGCCTATGCCGATGTCAACGGCAACGCGATCGGGTGCGGCGGGGTGAGCGACCGCCCGGAGTCGATGATCGAGGCCCTCTACCAGACGGCCACCGGCGAAGGGATGGCAGGCCCGGGCGACACCTTCGTTCTGCCCAACCACGACGGCGTGGGCGGGGTGGGATTCCGGAAGGGCTCCATGCCGGCGATCGTCACGATCTCCGACGCGCCGGCGCACACCGTGGCCGAAAACGGCGTCTGCGACCGGCCTCCACCGTTCCCCGACGTGAAGCTGGACTACCAGGGAGACGTCGCGGCCTCGGCCCACACGCGGCAGCACGCCAGGGACGCGCTCGACAAGATCTGCGGCAAAGTGGTCGGAGTCGCCGCCATCGACAAGTCGGTCAACTGGCCCGACAACTGCTATGCGCTGGTCGATCTGGAGGACTTCGCCATCGCGACCGGCGCGCGCGTCCCGCCGGAGGCCTGGGACCTGCCGGCTCGGCCGGAGGGCTGCCCGGCCGGCAAGTGCTGCACCGACTTCGGCGGCACCGGCCGGGATCCCGATCTCGGCGGCATGTGCCCGCTGGTGTTCAAGGTCGACCAGAACGGAACCGGGCTGTCGAACAGCATTGCCACGGGGCTACAGATGCTGACGCGCTACGCCAAGGTCGACGTCGTGGCGGACACCGTGGGCGAGGACGCGGGCATGTACGGGGAAGTGCTGCCGCCGGGCACCACGACCGCCGACTTCATCGTCAAGGTCACGCCCGACCACTTCACCAAGCCGCAGCCGCCACCCGAGGTGCCGGACCCGACGATCACGGCCGACGGCTTTCTGGGGGTCACGCCGGGCACGATCGTGAGCTTCAACGTGACCGCCGTCAACCACTTCGTCCCGGAGATCAACAAGGCGCAGTTCTTCCGGGCGACCATCCGCGTGCTGGCCGGGGGATGCACCAAGCTCGACGAGCGCGTGGTGTTCATCCTCGTGCCCCCCACGCCGATCGAGATCCCCAAGTAGGAAGCCCCAGGCGTGAGGGCCTCCCTTCGCCGCCAGCGCGCTGCCGCTGGCGGCCGGCCGGCGCCACTCAGTTCTCGAGGAACTCGGTGAGGTCGCCGCCGCCGATCTCGTACAGGTAGTTTCCGCCCGTCGCCCAGAAGTGGTTCAGGGTGCCGAAGCCCATGCCCTCGACGTAGGAGCCGGTCTTGTCGGCGTACTGGAAGAGGTTGACCTGGACCCAGCCCTTGTCCGGATCGTGCCAGTACTGGCCGAGGAAGTCGCTCGTCATGTCGGAGACGTAGACGTACTGGCGGCCGTTGTGGGGATCCGAGACGACCTCGAGGCCGTCCATGTGGCTGCCCGCGAGATCGGGGTAGGCGAACTCCGCCACCCAGGCCTGCGAGGGCTTGTGGAAGGAGTAGACGCGCCGCGCCCCTTCGTTGGATCCGAAGATCGAGCCGTCGGCGGCGCTGATCGCGAGCTGGCTCATGGCGTGGTTCGCCAGGCTGTCGGCGAAGACAGTGGTCTTCTTGGTGTTGAACACGTACTCGCTGATGGTGCCGTCGTGGCCCGGGCCGAGCGAGAAGATGCGGTCGGAGTCGGCGAACAGCTCGGCCGCCGACGCCGGGCCCAGGGGCACGCCGTCCCCGCTCTTGGTCAGGGTCTTGACGAAGGTCAGCACGCGCTGCTCGATCGGCCCCGGGTTGTTCGGGTCGTTCGGATGCTGGTTCGGCTCGAGCTTGCCGTCCTTGTCGCTGTCCAGCAGCGCCACCGTGTAGATGTCGAGGTTCTGCCCGCTGCGGTTGACGTAGATGGTGTCGCCGTAGCAGTCGACGTCGTAGCCGGTCTTGAAGGGGTTGCCGCTGAACGTGGCGAACTGGAAGTAGGTGCCGGTCGGCTTGTTGCTGCCGATGATCTGGAGGGCCTTGCACGTGCCGCTCTTCGCGTCGCACGCCTGGCCGCCCGGCGCGTTGCAGGTGAGCTTCGGGTTCTTCGAGATCCACTTCGCCGGCGGGTTCGGGTCGCACTGCATGACCTCGTTGCCCTCGCAGTGGAACGTGCCGCCCTGGCAGATCTGGCAGCCCACGCCGTCCACGCAGATCTTGTCTCCGCAGACCTGCACGTCGAGGAGCTGCTCCATGGGGTTGCAGGTCAGAGCGACGTTGGAGCTGCAGAAGATCGTCCCGGCGTGGCCCTGGCAGATGTTCGGCGGGGCGCCGCCCTCGCCGCCCTCTCCCTCGCCGCCCACGCCGCCGCCGGCCACGCCGCCGCCGCCCGAGCCGCTGCTGGCGCTCGAGCCTCCGCCGCCGGCGAAGCTGCCCGCGGCGCCGGTCGCGCCGCCCGCGCCGCCGCCGCTCGTCGTGGTTGTGCCGCTCGACGTGCTCGATCCGGCCGCGCCTCCCCCGCCACCGGCGCCGGTCACGCCACCGCCTTGGGCCGTAGTAGTGCCGCCGGGCGGGGCAGTCGTGGACTCCTCCCCTTGACAGGTGCAGAGCCACGCGAAGCACACCAGCACCGGCGAAGACCAGATGAGCTTGAGCCGCAGGGACATGGAACCCTCCTTGGCGGTGGCGGACAGGAGACCACGCCGGATAATAGTTTACCACCTTTCCGCGCTGGTTGCATTTCTCGCAAGCGCCCTCGGGCAAGATCTCCCTACCAGCCGGCGTCCCAGGCCTGGCCCTCGTCCGCCAGAAGCTCCTCCAGCTCCGCGCGGGCCGGCTTCTCCAGGGGGTGGTGCGCCCGCTCGTAGCAGCGCAGCCGGGCGGAGAGCAGCGACGCCTCCCAGGGCACGTGCGGCTCCATCGGCCGCAGGGCCTCGACACACCAGCGCGGATCCTCGGCGCGCAGGCCGAGATCGAGACGCTGGGCCTCGCGCAGGTAGCGCAGCGAGGACAGGACGAGCGGCTCTGCGTAGAGCTCGAACAGCGGGCCCAGGAGCGAGGGGTCGCGCTCGGCCAGGGCGGTCCCGAGCAAGAGGGCGCCCTCCATGACGGCCTTCGCCGGCCAGGGATCGCGCCGGTAGGCGCGCAGGGCCGCGCGCAGGGCCTCATAGGCCGGCCGCGCCTCGCCGCGCGCCCAGCAGAGCTTGGCCCGAAGGGCCAGGGCCTCGACGGGCTGGAAGCGGCCGAGCTTCTCGATGAGCGGCTCCGCGGCGTCATCGCCTACCGCGGCGCGGGCGTCGGCCATGACCATCAGCTCGATCGGGCCCTCGGGCTCGCGCGGCTGCGCCTCCCACTCGGCGATGGCCGCCCGGTGGCGGCCCTGCGACCAGCGCAAGAGCGCCAGGTAGCGGTGCTCCTGGTCGGCGGACAGCGCGGGCAGGAGCAAGGGCGCCGGCTGGTTGCCTACGGCGATCCCCATCGCGACGTGGGCGTCCTGCACCCGGGCCCAATCGACCGCGCTCGGGTCACTCAGCTCGGGTCGGCCCTCGCCGCGCGCCTGCGCCAGGAGGACGAGCTCTTCCACATCGAAGCCCTGCGGCCGGCCGAGCGATCGCGCCACGGCGAACTCGAGCAGGTTGCGGTCGTCGGTGTTGATGGCCGCCGCGCCGCCGAGGGCGGTGGTGCGGCGCGCCAGCGCCGGCGAGGCCACGTAGTGCGCGAGCACGCCCTCCAACGAGTCCGCGCGCCAGGCCGCCACGAGGGCGCTGCGGTAGGGCTCGCCGGCGATCCTCCGGCGCAGCGCGGCCGGATCGAGCACCCGGTCGCGCTCGCGCGCGACGAGCAGCAGGTCGTCGGTCTTGGTGCGCCAGGTCTCGATGGAACCGAGCTCGGCCGCGAGCGTGGAGTAGATCGTGCTTACGGCCGCAGCGTCGATCTCGTAGCCTTGCACGAACTGGACGAAGACGCCGCCCGGACGCAGGCGCCTGCGCACGGCCTGGTAGAACTCCCGCGTGAACAGGCTGGCGATGCCCGCGCGGTACGGGTTGGAGGGCTCGGAGAAGATGAGGTCGTAGCGGCGCGGCGTAGTGAGCAGCACCTCGCGGCCGTCGCCAGTGGCAAGGTGCAGCTTGGGGTTGCGCAGGGCGTCGTGGTTGACCGGGGCGCACAGGCGCGCCACGTGGACAATGGCCGGCTCGATCTCGACCACGTCCACGCGCTCCATCGCCGGCAGCGCGCCGAGCCAGCCGGCCGTGCTGCCCGTGCCGAGCCCGACCACCAGGGCGGTGCGCGGGTCCGCCTCGAGCAGCAGGGCGCCGAGCAGCCCGCCCATCACCTGGGTAGGCGCGTCGCTGACCGCCTCGCCGTCGCTCTTGCCGCTGACCAGGAACGCCGTGTCCGCGAGCGTGTTCAGGGCGATGCTGCTCTCGCGGCCTTCGGCCTCCCAGGTCACGGCGCGGCGCCGGTCGCGCATGAAGCGGCGCACGGAGTTGCGGGTCGCCTGCTGGACCACGGAGTCGACGCGGCCCGCGCCGATGGGCGTGTGGCGCCAGACGGCGGTGGGGCCGGTCGAGGCGAGCAGCGCCGCCGGTCCAAGGAACGAGACGGCGACCGGCAGCCCCAGGGCGGCCCCGCGCACCGGGCGGCACGAGACGGCGGCGAGCAGCGCCAGCGCAAACAGGATGCACGCGGCGAGCCGCCAAGAGCCGAGCGCGCCCATCGCCGGCAGCAGCACGAAGCCGCCGGCCAGTGAGCCGGCGATGGCGCCCAGCGTGTTGGCGGCGTAGGCCAGGCCCACCTCCCGGCCGAGGTGGCGCTCGGCCCGGCCGAGCAGCGCGATGAGCAGCGGGAACTGGTAGCCGGAGACGAGCGCCGCGGGCAGCACCACGAGCGCCGTCACGACCGACCAGCCCGCCACGTGTCCGCCCAGGCCGAAGACGCCGAGCGGTCGCAGGAACAGCGCCAAGAGGGCAATGCGGTCGCCCAGCGCGTAGGGAGCGGCGACGAGCAATGCCTCGAGCGCGCAGCTCAGCGAGAAGCCGGCGAGCGTGGCGGGACGCTCGGGCGGGCGCCAGGCGTAGAGCAGGCCGCCCAGCCCGATGCCGAGCAGGGCCACGGCCAGGATGAGCCCGAAGGTGTACGACGTGCCCCCCAGCAGCGGGGCCAGCATGCGGTACCAGACGAGCTCCATCAGCAGGAAGGCGAAGCCCACCGCGCCGGCGCACAAAAGCACGAGGCTCGGCGTCGCCCCTGGGGCCCGCCCGGCCGCGGGCGACTCGGACGGCGGCGACTGCGCCGCGGCCGGGGGCAAGCTACGGCCCAGGGAGCGGGCACCGAGCACGACCAAGGCGTTGAGAAGGCAGCCGAGCCACAGCGTCAGGCGCGTGCCGAAGACCTCGAGCATGAGGAAGCTGGCACCGAAGGCGCCGGCCACCGCGCCCAGGGTGTTGGCGCCGTAGAGCAGGCCGGTCGTGCGGCGGCCGGTGTCGCCGCCACAGACGGCGGCGCGCGCGGCGGCCGGCAGGGTGCCGCCCATGAGCAGCGTCGGCGGCAGGAGCACGATCGCGGCAAGGAGCAGGCGCAGCAGCGTGCCCAGGGTCGGCCCCAGGGCGCTCGTGCCGCCGGCGGCCATGTAGCCGGCGCGCGCGGCAACCAGCAGGAGCGGGCTCGCCGCCGCGCCAAGCGCGACCCCCGCCTCGAGCCAGGCGTAGAGCCACAAGGGCCGCGCGGCGCGGTCGGCGCGCCGGCCCCAGAGCANNNNAAGCCGCCGGCGCCCAGGCCGCCCATGAACACCGCCAGCACCGCGGCCGAGGCCGGCGTCGAGGCGCCGAAGACCAGGCGCAACTCCCGTAGCCAGGCCACCTGGTAGACGAGCGCGCACATGCCCGAGAAGAAGAGCAGGAGCGCGATACGGCGGCTGTGATGCGGCACCAAGGACAAGCGTAGCGCGGCCAGCGTCGCGGGGGGAACGGACGAGGGGGCGGCCGTGGTAGGCTCGCACTGGCGCCGGCGGCGGGGCCAGGGCGGCCCGGCACCGCCGGGCGCGCGGCAGGGAGAGCGGACGATGCACAAGCTCGGAGTATCCGTTCACGGCATTTGCGTGCCAGCAACGACGGCTCGCCGAGTCGGCCGCGATCGCGGGGCAGGGGTGACGCGCCCGAAGGGCGCGTCGGGACCCCAACCCCGTCCCGAAGGGACGGACTTACGTCCGCGGGCCGGCTCCTCGCGTACAGGAGTACGCTCCGGGCCGGCCCTGTGGGCGCGCTCGCGCTCGCGGCTCGCCTGACGAGCCGGGTGGGAGGAAGCGTGAACGCGCACGAGCCCGCGCGGGGGCGGCTCGCCGCCTACAGCGCCAGCGGCGCCACGGGCGCTGCCTGCGGCGCGCGGCGCTTCTTCTGCTGGCTGGCGGTGAGCACGAAGGAGCTGTCGCGCGGCGGCCCGGTGATGCGCTCGTAGATGGCATCGATGCTGACCAAGATGTCTGCGGTGAACTCCGCGTCCGGGCTGTAGAAGATGTTGCGGCGCTGGCCGTCGGGGCCGAGTTGCAGCGTCGGGCTGGGAGTGCCGTTGGCGTAGCCGAGCGAGACGCCGACATCGGGGATCGGGTAGTAGTCGATGCTGGCGCCGAACCCGGTTCCATGCACCGTAGTGCGCTTGTCCTCCGGGCTCTGCGCCTTGACGCAGCCCGTCAGGATCTGGACCTCGCAGTCGCTGCCCTCGAACGTCGGCTTGAACATCTGCGTGAAGGCAAAGGAGACTCCCAGCGTTAGCTCGGTCCCGAGGATGTCCTGCGGGAAGCTGAAGTAGAAGCCCTCGCGCAGCGTGTCGGTCGTGAGCGGGCTGAAGCTCAACTGGTCGGAGAGGAAGCTCTCGCCCCTCGCCGTCTGGCGCGTGCGGTTCAAGCCGCCGTTCACGGCGGTGGTGGCGGCGCCGAAGCGGTGATCCCAGCGCAGGCCGCCGCCCAGCTCGACCGACGGCAGCACGGGCGAGCTCTCCCCGAAGAGCGGAATCGTCTGGGTGAGCGAGAGCCGCGGCGATGTCACGAGGTAGGTGCCGATGGAGTAGCTCGTGGGCGACGTGGGGAAGGTGACCCTGATTTGAGCGGAGCCGATCGTGCTCAGGCCCGGGATGCTCTCCGGCGCAAAAATCTTGCGGCCATAGACCAGCGCCACCGGCAGATCGCCGAACTGCGGCTCGCGCTCCGTCGTTGTAGTGTCGCTGTTGGTCAGCTCCACGGAGAAGCCCGGGAAGGCCCTGGCCTGAAGGCTCCAGCTCTCCTGGTCCACGAGGTAGTAGTTGAGCGTCAGCCCCCAGCTCATGATGTAGTACTCTTGGGAGTCGCTCAGCGCGTCCATGCCGACGCCAAGGGCGGTGGTCGTCACGGTGTGACCCCAGTCCAGGGCCGTGCCCCGCCACGGCACGCGGGCCGGGATCGCCTTCTTCGGCTCGGCCGGGGCCGGCCCGGCGGCGTCCGGCCCGGGGGCGGGCGGCGGGGGCGGTGGCGACACCACCATGGTGGCGGGACCGGCAGGCGCGAATCCCGGTGGCGCAGGCGCGGGCGGGGGCGGTGGTGCGGGCGCCGCGGTCACGGGCGGCGGGGCCGGCGTGGGCGGCGCCGGAGCCGCAGCAGGCGGCTCCTCCGGTGTGGGGCCCGCCGCGGGCGGCGCGGCCGGTGGCTGGGCCGGCTCGTCGTACGGCTCCTGGGCCCACGCCACCGGCGCAACGGCCATCCCTAGGACGAGCAACGGCACCCCATGCCAAGTTCGGGAAGTCATCGGTAGGAACCTCGCGCGCGAGTGGACCTTCTACACCCGTCGGCTCGCGTCAACAACCACCGGCTGGGCCACCGAGCCAACACGCCGCCCATGGCCTCTATGCACGAGCCGTGCCGCCCGAGGGCAGCAGGCCGGCCCACGCGCATCCACTCGCTACGAGCCACCCTGATCCTCCTCCGTTACCGCCGTAACGGCCGCTCTGTCGCGATCCTGACGCGCCACTAGTGCTAGTCTCTTGACGGCAAGTTGATACCGATTCGGGCAGGACTTCCAATGGGCTGCATCGAAGGGGCAAGGGGCGGGGCGGCCTTCGGCCGCGCTGTTCGCCACTTTCCCCGCGTCCGTTCTTCCCTTGCCCCTCCCGTTCCGGCTCCGCCGGGTTAGGCTTCTCCGCCGTGGCACCCGTGGCCGTGCTCATCGCAAGGCTGGCCGACCGCGCCGACGTTGTCGAGGCGGTCGAGACCGCCCTGGTGGGCGGCGTGACGCTGCTGCCGCTCGGCAAGGGCCCCTCGGGCATGCACCCGCACGCGCTGCAACTGCACGCGCCCGATCTCGGGAGGCCGGTCGTGCTCCAGGCCGTGCTGACCGGCGAGGCCCTGGGCGGGATGTTTCCCCTGCAACTCGGGCTCGTCTCGCCGCGCGACGAGCCCAAGCTCCGGGCATTTGTGGCAAGCGGCGGCGCTTGGCCCGAGGGGGAGGAGGAGGAGGCCCGCAAGTCCGTGCCGCCGCCGGCAGCAGCGCCGGCCGAGGCCCCTGCACCCGCGCCGGCCGCGGTGCGCGAGACCGAGGCCGGCGCCGGCACGGGCGGCGCCGCAGCGAGCACGGCCGAGCCCGAGCCGGTCCCCCCGCCGCGCCCGCCGTCGGGTCGGCCGAGCTCGGCCGCGCCCGGCAAGCCGGAGGATCCCTACCTCGGCCGCGTGCTGGGCAGCGGTCGCTACGAGATTCTCGCGCGCCTGGGTGAAGGCGGCATGGGCAAGGTGTATCGGGCGCGGCACGTGGCGCTCGACAAGGTAATCGCCCTAAAGATCCTGCACGCCACGCTGCGCACCGACCCCGACTTCGCGGGCCGGTTCCACCGCGAGGCGCTCTCGGCGAGCCGACTCGATCACCCCAACGTGACGCAAGTGCTCGACTTCGGCGAGGAGCCCGACGGCACGCTGTTCATTGCGATGGAGTACTTGGACGGCCCGGATCTGGCGACCGTGCTGGAGAAGGACCGCAACATCGGGCTGGAGCGCAGCGTCGCCATCATGTCGCAGGTGTGCGCGGCGCTGGCGGCGGCGCACGACCAGGGGATCATCCACCGCGACATCAAGCCGGAGAACGTGGTGCTCGTGCCCCATCGCGCCGACGACGGCTCCATGGCGGAGCGCGTCAAGGTGTGCGACTTCGGCATCGCGAAGATGCAAGGCGAGGAGCCGGCCCAAGCCCGCCGCGGGCGCAGCGCAACCGCGCCGGGGCTGCTCCAGGGCACCCCCGCCTACATGTCCCCGGAGCAAGTGCGCGGAGAGAAGCTCGACGCGCGCTCCGACGTCTACGCCTGCGGCGTCATGCTCTACGAGCTCGCTGCGGGCCGGCAGCCCTTCGTCGCGGAGAACGCCATCGGCGTCCTCACCAAGCACCTGGCGGAGAAGCCCGCTCTGCCTTCGCGCTTCCGGCCGGACACCGACCCGGCGCTCGAGGCGGTAGTCCTGCGGGCGCTGGAGAAGGACAAGGAGCTGCGACACGCCGACGCCCGCGAGCTGCGCGACGACCTGCTCGCGCTCGTGCGCGTGCGGGCCGACGTGCCCTCGCCGCGACCCGGGGAGGCGCAGTTCGGCTCGCCCGGGCTGGAGAGCGGGGGCGCCGTCATCGACGAGCGCTCGGCCGCGGTGGTGATCAGCGACGTGGACGAGGCCGCGGCTGGCCGCAAAGGCCCGCCGTCCGTGGCGCCCACGGGTGTGCGGCTCCCGCTCGCGGCTGGCCGCGCTGCAAGCAGTGCGCCGCCCGAGGCCGACGCGGCCCTGCCGGCGGCGCAGCCGGCCCAGGATGAGGGCGAGGCGCCGGTGCGGGCCATCGCGCTGTCCATGGAGGACGAGCGGCCGGCCGCCGTGGTCGTCCAGGCCGACGACGAGGGGCTGGGCTCGCTCGACGTGGAGGGCGACGCGGCCAGGCTTGCCGAGGAGGCACCGCTGGCGGCGGTGGCCGCCCCCGCGCCGATCGCCGTGCCCATCGAGGACCATGCCAGCGGCTTCGTCGAGTTCGTGACGGCGCTCACGGCCACCATCGCGCATACCACGTACTACCAGCGCGGCCACCCGGAGTTCGCGCAGTCGCTCATGCGCCTGCTGCAGACGGTCCAGCCGCCGCTGACCTCGCGCCGCGAGATCTCGCTGGCGCGCCGCGATGTGGAGCAGGCGGTCCAGCTCGACGTGCAGACGGGCACGGGCGAGAGCGTGCCGCTCAAGAAGGCGCTGCCCGCCTCGCTCTACGAGAACTGCAGCGGTCGGCTGGGCGACGTGTTCCAGCGCCGCCGGCTCATCTCGCTGACCCTCAAGGAGGGCATCCCGAGCGAGGAGATGGCCGACGTGGTCGAGCTCATCGCCGGCCCGGAGATCGACGTGCGCCTGCTGCGCAAGCAGTTCCTGGCGCGCGGCCTGCGCTGGGTTTCGATCCTGTTCGCCGAGGACATGCTCGGCCGGGGGCGGAAGCTGCCCTGGCAAGTCGATCTTTGCATCTCCCGGCTCGCGCGGGACCTGCGCGTGCTGCCGCTGCTTCGCGGCATGGACATGGACGGCATGCTCCGGCTGCGCAGCCAGCTCGTCGGCGACGTCGTGCGTCCGCTCAAGGCGGAGCAGGTCCGGCTGCTGCTCGCCAACTCCGACCTCATCACCGACGCGCTGCAGCGCGTGCCCGAGCTCAGCGGCCTCGACATCGCGCCGCTCGTCGTGGCAGCGCTGCCGCAGGCGCTGTGCCTGGGCGTGGCCGGGCTGACGCTCTCCGATCTCGAGGAGGAGGCCGTCTCGGGCCTGGCGGGGATCAAGGGCACCGACCCGCGGCGACTGATGGAGATCATCGGTGCCCGCTTCATCCGGGAACGCACCATCGAGTCGGACGCGGTGCTGCGCGAGCTGCACGCGCGCGCGATCCTGGCGTTTCCCCAGCTCCCGGCCGATCTGCAGATGTGGATCCTGGCGGAGCAGTTCGCCGAGAAGGTAGCCGAGAACGCCGACCAGATGCTGCGGCCGCTTGACGCCCTCTACGACGTCGCGCGCTACGCGCGCGAGCTGCGCACGCTCGAGCGCGCCATGCGCGTGCTGGCGCGCCGGGGCCGGGTGGGCGCACTCTGGGCCTGCGCGGCCACCCTCGAGCGGCACGCGCGCGGCGCGGAGCCCGGGGAGGCCAGCCGCGAAGCGCTCGCCGCCAAGGCGCTCCAGACGCTGGGCGATGCGGAGATCCTGCGGCTCGTCTCCGACGCGTTTCTTGGCGGTGCGCACGAGCAGCGCGAGCACGCGCGCGCGGTGCTGGCGTCGCTGCCCGCGGCCGCGGCCGGGCCGCTGTGCGAGGCCCGGCTCGCGGCCGAGCCGCAGCGCGGGGGCTACCCGCACTTCGTCGCGGCACTACGCGAGATGGGCGAGCACGCGCGCGGCGCCATCACCGGCGCGCTCGCGCACGTCGCCGAAGGCGAGGAGGAAGCCGACGCCGCCCTGGCGCAGGACCTCTTGCGCGCCGTGCCGGAAATCGCGGACAAGGACCTGGGCTTGCAGGTGGCGCGCTTCGTCGGCAGCCCCACCCGCGGCGTGCGGCGCGCTGCCATCCACGCGCTGGCGGCCGTCTGGGACGCACGGGGGCGCGCCCAGCTCACCGAGGCCCTGAGCGACCCCGACGAGGGCGTGCGCCTGGCCGCCCTGTCCGGCCTGCGCCGGGCCAAGAGTTTGGGCGCCGAGCACGTCGAGTGCCTCGCGCGGCTGCTCGATCCCTCCACGGCGCTGGGCGAGGAGCTGCGCGCCACCGCCGCGGCCAGCCTGGGCGAGATCGAGCCGGCCGGCCGGCCGGCGGCGGCGCAGGCACTGATGGCGGCCCTCAAGCCGCGTCCCCGCAGCCTGATGGACCGGCTGCGCGCGCAGGGCGAGGGGCAGCAGAGCGATCTCGTGCTGGAGACGATGTGCCGAGCGCTGCTCCGCGTGGGCGGAGACGACGGCCGCAAGGCGGTGGCGGAGCGCGCCAAGCAGAGCAAGCCAGAGACGCGCCGCAAGCTCCTGGGCCTGCTGGAGGGTTGAGGCGCTCCGGCCGGCCGGCCGCCCGCCTGGCCGCAGGGGGCGATGCAAGAGGCAGTTTGCAGCGCCCGCCGTTAGTGCCATGATGCTCGAACCCCCGTGACCCGCGCGCCCATCGCCGTCGGCATCGACCTCGGCACCACCAACTCCTCGGTGGCGGCCATCGTCGGCGGCGTGCCCACGGTGCTTCCCGACGCCAAGGGGCGCACGACCACCCCGAGCGTGGTTTCCTTCCCGGCCACCGCCTCGACGCGCGAGGAAGCGGTCCTCGTGGGCCACGTGGCCCGGCCGCGGCTCATCGACGACCCGACCAACACCGTCTACTCGTCCAAGCGCCTGATCGGCCGCTCCTTCGCCGATCCGGCGGTGCGCGTGGCGCGAGCCGCCATGCCCTATGCCATCGTGGAGGGCGTCAACGGCCAGGTGGCGATCCAGACGCGCGCCGGCATCTACTCCGTGGCCGAGATCTCGGCCATGGTGCTGCGCGAGATGACGGCCGTGGCGCGCCGGCACGTCGGCACCGGCCCGCTCAAGGCCGTTATTACCGTGCCGGCCAACTTCAACGACGCGCAGCGCGAGTTCACGCGCGTAGCCGGGCGCATCGCCGGCCTTGAGGTGCTGCGCATCATCAACGAGCCCACGGCCGCGGCCCTGGCCTTCGGCTTCGACGGCAGCCGCGACGGAATCGTGGCCATCTACGATTTCGGCGGCGGCACCTTCGACATGTCCGTGGTCGAGATCCGCGACGGCGTCTACCGCGTGCTCTCCACCGCCGGCGACCCCTTCCTGGGCGGCGACGACATCGATGTCGCTTTGGCCGGCATGGTGGCCGACAAGTTCCGGCGCGAGTCGCGCGTGGACCTGCGGCGCTCGCAGACCGAGTGGCAGCGGCTGCTGTTCGCGGCCGAGCAGGCCAAGTGCGAGCTGGCCGACCGGGAGCAGACCGAGATCGCCTTGAAGGAGGCGGCGTTCGCCGAGGGCGGGGCCGTCGATCTGCATACCACTGTGACGCGCTCCGATCTGGCGACGGTGGCCTACGGTATCGTCGATCGGTCCATCGAGCTGACGCGCCGCGGCCTGCAGGCGGCGCGGCTGACGCCGAAGAACATCACCGAGGTGGTGCTCGTGGGCGGGACCACGCGGGTGCCGCTCGTGGCAAGCGCGGCGCGCGATTTCTTCGCCCGCGAGCCGCTGCGCGACATCGATCCGATGCACGCCGTGGCCCTTGGGGCCGGGCTGCACGCGGCGTTGCTCACCGGCATCCCGATCAAGAAGGACCAGAAAAGCGCCAGCCCCGGCGCCGCCTTGCTGGTCGACGTGCTGCCGCACTCGATCGGCATGGCCATCGCCGGTGGAGGCGTGGAGTGGGTGCTGCGCAGCAACTCGGTCGTCCCGACCGAGGAGAAGCGCCGCTTCGTCACCCATCGGCACGGCCAGGAGAACCTGCGGCTCGTGCTGCTCCAGGGCGACAGCCCGCGCGCGGCCGAGTGCACCAAGCTCGGCGACTTTACCGTGACCGGGCTGCGGCCGGCCCCGGCGGGCGAAGTGCAGATCGAGGTGACATTCGAGGTCGATGCCAACGGCATCCTGAGCGTAACCGCGATCGATCTCGACTCGGGCCGCGTCTGCTCGCGCCGGCTCAAGATCTCGGCGCCGAGCGACGACGTCGTCACGGCGGGCACAGCGCGGATCACCTCGGGTCGCGGAGGGCAGGCGTCGTGAGCAAGCGCGTGCTCGTCGTCTCCTCGAGCTCGGTCACGCGGGCGCTGCTCGGCTCGCTGCTGCCCTCCGACGGCTACGAGATGCTCCTGGCCGACTCGCTGCCCGCGGCGCTCGAGACTGCCCGCCGCCATCCTCCGCGCGCCATCATTCTCGAAGCCGGCATCGTGCGCGCGAGCGAGGACACGGTGCAACGGCTGCGCGAAGCCGCCGGGGGCGAGGCCGGAGTCGTGCTGGCCAGCCGCTCGTACGCGGACGAGCGCCGGGGCGCGGCGGAGCAGCAGGCTTTCGGCGCCCAGGCCTGGGTTGCGATCCCGCCCGACGGCTCGGCCCTGGAGGAGGCGCTGCGGGCGGCGGCCGGCGACTCCATGCTGCCGCCGCAGTCCCCGGAAGACGTCGTGCCGGCGCCCGCCCAGGACTCGATCCGCGTCCTCGACGCCGACCAGGCTGCCCGGTACGCGGAGCGGCTCCACGCCAAGCTGGAGGAGCTCGACGCCTACCAGCTCCTGCGCGTCTCCCCGACCGCCACGCAGCCCGAGATCGAGGCGGCTTTCCGGCGCCGTGCCCTTGAGTTCCACCCCGACCGGCCGCAGCCCTTCACCGACGAGGAGACACGCGAGCGCACCTACCAGATCTTCAAGAAGATCTCCTGGGCGTTCCGCAAGGTGGGCGACGCCGCCAGCCGGCGCGAGTACGACTCTGGGCGACAGGCGGCGAAGTGATGCGCTGCGCCGCGCGAAGGGCGGGCCGGCACGTCGCGCGAGATCTGTGGCGGCTGCTTTCGGCCGTCCTGCTCGCCGCCTGCGGCGGCTCGTCCAGCGAGACGCCGTGGCCGGTCGAACCGATCGACGTGGATCTTTCGCCGCGCGGTGAGGCTTCGCCCGCCCACCAGCCCGGCTACGCGGGCCTGGCCGCCGCCGCGGAGGACGAGGAGCTCGAGACGGACGGCGGAGCCCGCCCCGACGCCGCGCCGCCGGCCGAGGAGTAGGGAAACCTGGGCTTGATCCGCCTATGCGGAGCCACGCTGCGACACTGGCCCGCCCTCGGCGATGCGCGTCGAGGTGAAGACCACCCAGGGCCAGCCGGCATAGGCTTTAACCTGGGTTTCGCGCGCGGCGCGGGGTACGACGGCCCTGCTGGCAGATGGGTGAGCGTGTGGCGCGATCAGCAGTGGGGCTGGGCGTGCCGACTCTAAGCCGGTGCCGCGCTGGCGACGCCCTGGCCCCACACCCGGAGGCTGCGCCGCCACTTGTTCGGGCTCCAACAGGGCAAACTGCCCGGTTTCGGGCCGACAGATGGCGCTGTGCGCGCGCCATCGACGCCAAGTACGGCTCCGCGGAAGAAAGCACCGACACGCGGCTCGCCCGGGAAACTAGCAACTAGGAACACGGAACACGGGAACGAGAACTGGGAACCTCGTCGCCGCCCGGGCAGGTTGTCCCGCGTTCCGTGTTCGCGTTCCTGTTCCCAGTTCCTAGTTCACGAATGGCGCTGTGCGCGAAATCGACGTTAATGCCTATGCTCCCATCCCCCTGCCAGCGACTCCACCACCGCGACCAGCCGCCGCACGCGGGAGAGGACCACGCGCGCCTCAGCCGCGGCGCTCTCCCTCAAGGCCGTGCCCACGATGGCGCCGTCGGCAAGGCGCAGCAGCTCGCGGGCATTGTCCGGCGTCACGCCGCTGCCGACGAGCACGGGGAAGTCGCCGGCGGCGGCGCGCGCCGCCTCCAGGTCGGCGAGGGAGGGCGGCTCGCCCGTCACCCGGCCGGTCACGATGATGGCGTCCGCGCCGCCCGCCATCGCCTGCCGCGCGGAGGTGCCGATGCTCTTGCCCGGCTCCAGCAACTCGCTGTGCTTGACCTGGATGTCGGCCAGCAAGGCGACATCGCCGGCACCGATGTGCTCCCGGTAGGCGATCACGGCCTCGGGCTCGGGCTCGACCACGCCCGCGGCGATCCTGACCCGATCGACGAACTGATCGAGCCGCACGAACCGGGCTCCCGTACGCCGGGCGATGGCCAGCGAGGCGCGCCAGTCGTGCGGCAGCACTTGCAGGCCCACGGGCACCTTCGCCCGCCGGGTCACCCGCTGCGCCACGAGCGTGAAGCACGCCACGACTTCCGGGCTGGCCGTGAGCTGGGACGGGCGGTCGTAGTCGTTCTCCAGGCACACCCCGTCCACGCCGCCCTGCTCCAGCGTCTCCAGATCGCTCAGGGCGCGCGCGACGATCTCGTCCGGCGCCTCGACTCCGGCCCGCCCCACGAGCGGAGGCAGCGCGATCATGCCGACGATCGGCCGGCAGGCCGGGAAGATGCGGGCAAAGGCGGTGCTCATGGCCGCAAGCCGCGAAGATAGCACGGCCGGCCTGCGCCGCCCGGCAGAGCAGTCGCGGCGCCGGCCGGACCGCGCTATGTCGGGCCCTGCCATGACGACGCCCCGCGCGCGCCGGCGCCTCTACCTGGTCGACGGACCGAACCTCGCCTTTCGCGCCTTCTATGCCATAGGTCCCATGGCCACGACTGGCGGCCGGCCTACGGGTGCCCTGTTCGGCTTCGCCAACATGCTGGTCAAGCTCATCAAGACCGAGCGGCCCGACTACCTCGCGATCGCCTGGGATCCCAAGGGCGGGAGCTTCCGCGAGCGCGAGTACCCGGCCTACAAGGGCACGCGGCCGGACATGCCCCCGGCCCTTGCGGCGCAGATGCCCCACTTTGCGCCCCTTTGCGCGGCCCTCGGCATCCCCTGGCTGTGTGTCGGCGATTTCGAGGCCGACGACGTCATGGCCACGCTGGCGCGCCGGCACGAGGGCGAGCTCGATGTCGTGCTCGTCACCGGCGACAAGGATCTGATGCAGCTCGTGGGCGAGCACGTCACGCTGCTCGACACCATGAAGGAGCGTCGGATCTCGCTCCCCGAGGTGCACGAGAAGTTCGGCTGCCCCCCGCGGCTCGTGCCCGACGCCCTCGGGATCTGGGGCGACAGCTCGGACAACATCCCGGGCGTCAAGGGCATCGGCGAGAAGGGGGCCAAGGCCCTGCTCGCCCGCTTCGACGGCCTGGACGACATCTACGCCCGCATCGACGAGGTCGAGCCGCTGGCGGTGCGCAGCAAGCTGGTGCGCGATCGCGAGAGCGCATTTCTTTCCCGCCGGCTCGCCACCGTGCGTTCTGACGTGCCCCTGCCGATCGCGCTGGGCGAGCTCGAGCTGCGCTTCCCGCCGCCGCCGGAGCAGGCGCGCCCGCTCTTGGGCGAGCTCGAGTTCCGTTCGCTCTTGCGCGAGCTGGGCGGCGAGATGACGGCCGTCGATCGCTCGGGCTACCGGCTCGTCACGACCGAAGCCGAGCTGGGAGCGCTGCGCGCCGCCCTCGGCGCCGCCTCCCGCTTCGCGCTCGACACCGAGACGACCGCGCTCGATCCGCTGCGCGCCGAGCTCGTCGGCCTCTCTTTCTGCTGCGACGAGCGCGAGGCATGGTACGTGCCCGTCGGGCACGCCGGCCCGGCCGCCGCGCGGCAGCTTCCCTGGGAGCGCGTGCGCGAGGCGCTCGGCCCCCTGCTGACCGATCCGGCCAGGGGCAAGACCGGGCAGAACATCAAGTACGACCTCAAGGTGCTCGCCCGCCACGGCCTGCGCGTCGCAGGGGTCGATGGCGACACGCTGCTCGTCGACTACCTGCTCGCGCCCGATCGGCGCTCGCACAAGCTGGACGATCTGAGCTTGCTGCACCTCTCGCACCGGACGATCGGCTACGGGGAGACCGTCCCCGAAGGCGAGACCTTCGCCGCGGTCGGGCTGGAGGCGGCGCGCGACTATTCCGCCGAGGATGCCCACGTCACCTGGCTGCTCGATGGCAAGCTCACGCCCCTGCTCCGGGAGCAGGGGCTGGAGCAGCTCTACCGCGAGATCGAGGTGCCGCTCATCGGCGTGCTCTGGCGCATGGAGGAGCGCGGCATCGCCGTAGACGTAGATCTCATGCGCGCGCTCTCGCACGAGCTGGAGGGCCGAATCGCCGAGGCCGAGCGGCGCTGCCACGAGCTCGCCGGCGGCCCGTTCAACGTGGGTTCGGTCAAGCAGCTCAGGGAGCTACTGTTCGACCGGCTCGGCCTGCCCGTGGTGCGCAAGACCAAGACCGGAGCCTCGACCGACGAGTCGGTGCTGAGCGAGCTCGCGCCCCTGCACCCGCTGCCCCAGGCCGTCCTCGACTACCGGGCCCTGGTCAAGCTCAAGAACACCTACGTCGATCCTCTTCCCTCGCTGGTCCACCCCGAGACGGGGCGCATCCACACGAGCTTCTCGCAGACCACCGCGGCCACCGGCCGGCTGGCCTCGTCCGATCCCAACCTGCAGAACATCCCGGTGCGCACGCCCGAGGGCCGGCGCATCCGGCAGGCATTCATCGCGCCCCCGGGACGGCTGTTCGTCTCGGCCGACTACTCGCAGATCGAGCTGCGCGTTCTCGCGCACCTGTGTGGCGGCCAGGGCGGCTTTGCCGCGAGCTTCGCCGCCGGCCGCGACGTGCACGCCGAGACGGCGGCCGGCCTCTTCGGCGTGGAGCTGGCCCGGGTCACCCGCGAACAGCGCGCCATGGCCAAGGCGGTCAACTTCGGCATCGTCTACGGCCAGACCGCTTTCGGCCTCGCCCAAAGCCAGGGGATCGCGCGGGCCCAGGCGGCCGAGTACATCCGCCGCTACAAGGAGAAGTTTCCCGAGATCGATGCCTACCAGGAACGCACCCTGGGTCAGGCCCGCAGCACGGGCTACGTGCAGACGCTGCTCGGCCGGCGCCGGCCCATCGGGGGCCTTGCGAGCAGGCAGCCGGCCGAGCGCGCCGCGGCCGAACGGGTGGCCATCAACACGCCCGTGCAGGGCAGCGCCGCGGATCTCATCAAGAAGGCCATGATCGGCATCGACGCCCGCCTGCGCGATGGCTACCCCGGCCAGCACCTGCTGCTACAGGTCCACGACGAGCTGCTGCTCGAGGTGGACGAGGACCGGGCCGACGCGGTGGCCGCGATGGTGCGGGAAGAGATGAGCTCGGCCCTGGAGCTCGCCGTCCCGCTCGTGGTCGACGTCGGCACCGGCCCCACCTGGGACGACGCGCACTGACTATCGATGCGCGTCGAGATCGAAGACCACCCGGTCAGGGCGAACGGGGTTCGGGCCCCGTTCGCGGGGTCTGGGGCGAAGCCCCAGCGTGGAACTCTCCCGCGGACGGCACCCCTTGGTCCACAGCGCGCAACGGCCGCGGGGCGTTGCTGCTTGCGTCCGCCCGCTCCGTTCGTGCGGGCTCATCGGTTCCACCCTTGGGTTGCGGGTGAAGCCCGCGCTGGACGCCCCGCTCACTTGATGGGATTGATGAGCTGCTGGTTTAGCCCGCCCGGGTAGGCGTAGGAGTCGTACGAGTCGTAGCCCACGACGACGATGCCGCAGGGCTTGCTGCCCTTGACCTTGTGCGCGCCGTCGGTGGCCGAGATGCGCGCCACCTCCCACTCGGGCGCGTCCTTGCCGTTGTTGATGGGGACAAAGGCGTTCTGCGCCACGGGATTCCCGTCCACCGTCACCGTCTCGCCCACGTGCTTCGTGATGATGAAGAAGTCATAGATCCAGTTGGGGGGCACGAGCACGACGTAGCTGTCGAGGTACTGCGCCACCGGCACCATCTGGGTCATGGCCGGGTCGCCGGCCTTCTCGGCCGGGGCATCGGTGTTGCTGCTGCACGTCAGATACGCCATGATGTGGATCGGTTTGCTCGCCTTGACCACGAAGTCTCCGGGGTTCTGCTTCGTGCCCGCGACCGAGAGCTGGAGCCACTTGCCCGCGTTCAGGACCTGCGGCCCGACCGGAAGCCCCGTGACCTCGGGATGGGCGACGAACTCGATCTGCGTGCCGTCCTCGCTCGCGTAGACGTCCCAGATCGTGGCCTCGACCTTGTTGATGCTACGCACCGGCATGCGCGAGGCGACGTACTCTTTGCCCCACGTCTGCAGGCCGAACATCTCCTCCTCCAGGTGGTCGCAGGCCACCTTGTCGGGCGGGATGTTCACGCAGACGTGCGCGCTCAGGACGCTGACCGGCTTGTTCGATACGATGCTCGTGCCGTTGAAGGTCTTGCCCACCCCCGCGGAGCTGATCTGAATGAAGTCGCCCTCCTTGAGCAGAGGCATCGGGGTGGGGACGCCGGGCTGCAACGCCGGGATTGGACCGCCGCCGACGGTGGCAATCGAGGAGGTGACCGTGACCTGGGTGTCGTCCTCCGAGGCGATCACGTATGCCTGCGCCGCGCCGTGCTGGGTCTGCGGGTAGCCCACCATCTGATGGTGCGTGTCGAGCGAGCTCGTGGGCAAGAGCAGCGAGGCATCGCTGGTGTAGGATGACTGGCCGTCGATGGGGTTGAACTGGTAGGCGATGACCGGGTAGTCCGAGACGACGCGGTAGGCGCCGCGGGCGAACAGGCCCGTGCCCGTGATGTGCCGGTCGGGCAGGTTGAACACCTTGAGGCTGAGCGGCCCCACGGCGGCGTTCTGAATCGTGGTCCAGGCGTTGTTCTGATAGAGCTGGACCGTGACGTTGGCCGTGTCCTTGGCGCTGACGTTGGAGACGACCACGGCGTACTGCAGCGCGTTGTAGCTACCGTAGTTCTCGCAATCGACGCCGTAGTAGACACAGCCCACCGAGGAGCGCATCGCCGCCGCCAGATCGCAGGGTGTGAAGCAGTCGGCATCGACGATGCCGTTGCAGTTGTTGTCGACCTGGTCCTTGCAGTCCTCGTTCGCGGCCGGGTTGATGGCCGGATCGTTGTCGTCGCAGTCGCCGTTCTTGACCGTCCAGCCGTCGCCGTCGATGTCCTCGTCGACCAGGTTGTCGCAGTTGTTGTCGAGGCCGTCGCCCGGGACTTCCGGCGCCTTCGGGTTGATGCTGGGATCGGCGTCGTTGCAGTCGCCCTGGCAGGGGCCGAAGCCGTCGCCGTCGGCGTCCGGCTGGGCGGCGTCCTTGAAGCCGTCGCAGTCGTCATCGACGCCGTTGGCGCAGTCCTCCTTGGCGTTGGGGTGCACGGCCGCGTTGGCATCGTCGCAGTCGCCTTGCTCCGCCGTGTAGCCGTCGCCGTCGTAGTCGCCGTCCACCACGCCGTCGCAGTTGTTGTCCACGCCGTCGCCCGGCAGTTCCTGGGCGACCGGGCTCGTGTTGGGATCGGCGTCGTTGCAGTCGCCCTGGCAGGGGCCGAAGCCGTCGCCGTCGGCGTCGGGCTCGCTCGCGTCCTTGACGCCGTTGCAGTTGTTGTCGCTGCCGTCGTCGCAGATCTCGACCGCGCCCGGATGGATGTCGGCGTTCTGGTCGTTGCAGTCGCCCTGCACCTCGGCGTAGCCGTCGCCGTCGTCGTCGGTGTCCAGGCCCGAGCTACCGCCCCCGCCGGTGCTCGTGCTCGTGCCGGTGCCACCCCCGCCCCCGCCCGCGCCGCCGCCGCCCGCCGCGGTAGGCGAGCCGCCGAAAGGCTCCTGCGCGGTGCCGGCACTGCACGCGCTCCAGAGGGCGCCCAGCGCCGCCACCGCTGCCACGAGCCCGATGTTCCTTGCTCCGTTCTTCATGGTTGCCGCCTCGAGGGTCCAGTGTATCAGCTCCGGGGCGCGGACGCGCGGACGCGATGTTGAAGGTTTCGAGCCCGGCCCGGCGCGCGACCGCGAGCTGGCGCCCGTCCCCGGAGACCAGACGCGAGCGGCCCAGCACGACGGCGCTGGCTACGCGCACGAGGTCGAGGCCGCGGCTGAGCGCTCGCGCCGAGAAGCGCCGGGACACATCCAGCGCTCGCGCCATGACCGCCTCCAGGTCCAACGCGCCGCGCGCGAGACGCCGTGCTGCCAGATCGTCGTCGAGGTCAGCCGCCACCCGATCGCGCTGCTGACGCGTGATGCGCCCACGGCCCAAGGCACCAGCTCCACGGTGACTCCGCAGCGCGGGCAATCGGCCCGCCGTGGCGCGTGCACGAAGAACACCGCCACCGCCCACAGGCGCACGAACTGGAACAGCCGCTCGTGCAGCCGATCGTAACAGCGGCACTTGTGCCCGCAGCCGGAGCAGACAGGCCGGCTGCCCCGGCGCGCTCGGAGGTGAACGTGCAGCTCGGCTCGGCCGCAGTGCCGGCCCGACCAGTGCACCTTGCCGTACACGAATCCAGGCTGTTTCTGCAGCCGGTTGAGGATAGACTTCAGTTGCATCGTGCCGGGACCTGCTAGATTGTCGAACTGCGATCCTGGCACGATGCTTCTTGCGCCGTACAGGTCAGAGGGCAGCGGCGGCCCCCGGCGCCAGCCAAGGGCAGCCCGAGAACAACGACGAAGGCCGAAGGCCGGACCCAACCGCTTTCCCAAGGCCACATGGCAATGTCGCGGGGATCGCAGGGCCAGCGCCCGGCGCGGGCCTTCGCGGGCGGCACGCGCCGTCGATCCCGCGATGCAAGGGTGACGGGCGCCGAGCGACCACGCCGCCTTGCTGTGCACGCCGCACCCCGCTCAGGCTCCGCTGGGCTCCCGCAGCGCCGGGCCCGAGCGTCCTCCCGTACGTGAGGGCCCGGCGCGAGGACGTAAGTCCGTCCCTTCGGGACGGGGTTGGGGTCCCGACGCGCCCTTCGGGCGCGTCACCCCTGCCCCGGCCCGCGCGGATGGATCGGCCGCCGTCGCTGCTATCGAGGGATTCTTGCTTAACGCGTATGCCTCTGCCCCCCCCCCGGCGGCATCACGACCCGGCCCCCAGCGTGCGATCCGCTTCCACAGATTCTCCCGAAGAGCCTTCTCGTTGCTCAAGCTGCGCTGCGCCAACATCCCGAGATCGCACCGCCCGACTTCCAAGCAAGAGCCCTATTTGCAGGCGCCAGCCGCACAGACCTCCCCCGGCTTGCACGCGACCCCGCAGCCGCCGCAATTGGCCGGGTCAACCTTCGTGTCGGTACACTTCCCACCGCACAGCGGCACGCAGCCGACGCAGTCGCACACGCATTGGCCGGAGCTGCAGACGCCGCTCTCGCCGACGTCGTCGCACGCGTGGCCACAAGAGCCACAGTTGTTCGGTTCGGAGGTCAAGTCAACACACTCCCCGCCGCAGTCGGTCGTGCCCCCCCTGCAGCCATCAGCAGGCACACACTTCCCCTGGTGACAGCCCTCTCCCGGCACGCAGCCCACTCCGCAACCGCCGCAGTTGGCCGTGTGGGATGCGAGATCGACGCACTCACCATCACACCTCGTCTCGCCTTGTGCGCACTCCACGCCGCACCCCCCGTCCAAGCAGGCCCCATCATCGGCACAACCGTTCCCACCAGATCCGCAGTCGCTCGCCTCGCCAGCCGTCCCGTTGCACGCGCCGTCGGACCCACCCACGCCAATCGAACACCCTGTGCCGGCGCCTCCTCCGCCCTGCGCCCGGCCAACGTCGCAACCCCACGCCAATGACCCCACGGCAACCGCAGCCGCCAACGCAACCACCAGCATCTGCTCGTAGTTCGCCATGCCACGCTCCCCACGCCGAGTGCAGCAATCAGCCAGCACGCCGCGCCACAGCACCGGCACTCCCGGAAACGCCGACGGCGGTCCCAGCGCAGTCGCCGGCGACGCTGTCAACCGGCGCCGGCACGAATCCTCGCGGAGCCGCCGAGGAGATATGCTCGCGCGAGTGCCTCTCCCCCCTGCCCCTGCCGACCGACAAGCACACCGGCGGCCGCACCGAGCGGGGCCAGCGACCTCGCAGCACCGTGCAGCGTGGCCGTCCTCCTGGGTGGCGCCGAGCAGGTACTCGTTGTGAGCCGGATGGTTCTTGTGGAGGCCGGTGAGGAACCAGTAGCCGATGCGAGGATCGGAGCGCGGCGCGAAGTAGGGCTGCATAGGGTAGCAGATCTGAAAATCCGTGCCTGGCGTGATGCCGCCGGGGAAGAGCGGGTAGCCGGTAGGCCGGATCCTGGCGTGGTAGTGGGAGGACGCGAGCATGGTCTTCAGCTCGGGGAGCGTCATGTCGTGCAGCTTCCACTTCAGCTTGTCGGTGGCCTCCAGGAACAAGGCCCAGGCGGCGTACTTGGCGTAGATGTGGAGCGCTTGGTCGTGGCGCAGGTAGAGGCGACCGGACCCCGGCTCTAGTTGCCCGGCGAAGTCGGCTGGCGCAACGGGGAAGCCAAGGTCAGAGCCGTCGATCTTGAGGAGCTGCTTGTAGTAGTCGTTGAGGATTTTTTTGCGCGCAAGCGGCCACTGGGCGTAGCATTCGCGCTTGGACTTGCCAGAGTCCGGGAGTTCCCATTCCAGGGCGTGCGCAAGAACGGGGTAGGCGGCGAGCAGGTCCTCGACGGTGTTGTAGATTTTGGGTGGGGGCTTGGGGCCCGGCGAATGTCCTGGAGGCCGCTTGCCGGCAACCGCGCCCCCGTATCGGAGAAAATACTGCCTCTGGTTGTCGGCGGTCAAGGGAAATCGATACGGTCATGAGGGAGGTGGGCGCATGTGGGGGGGGGCCTACCAATACCTACATGGCCGACCCGTGCCCGGCTCGGTCGTTGACGGGCCGCGGCTGCGGGCGTAGCCGTTGGCGCGCCAGGGGAAGTAGATGCCGCCCGATGAAACCGCCGCTGAGCAAGGCTCCGAGCTGCAGGCCGTGGGCCTGGCCGAGTTGCTGCGCCACACCGAACGTCTCGTGGCCGAAGGCCATGCCGAGCAGGCCGAGGCGCTGCTGCGCGGCTTGGTCGCGCAGCTCGCCCCCGTGCACCTTGCGCTGGGCCGGCTGCTGCTCGGCAAGGGCGAGCTCGACGGTGCCATCGCGCTGCTCGGCGTGGCCGCCCTTGTGCAGGGACGGTCCCTCACGCCGTGCTCGCGCTCGGCAGCGCGCTCGCCCGGGCGGGCCGGCCGGCCGAGGCGGCCGAGGTGCTGGAGGCGGCGGGTCACGAGCACCCTGGCTCGCCCCCGCTGCTGCGCCTGCTCGGCACCAGCCTGCTCGCCGCCGGCCGCTTGGAGCAGGCGCTCTCCTGCCTGGAGCAGGCGGCAGCGCTGGCGCCGGAGCACCCGGGCAGCCACCAGGCCCTCGGCGTGGTGCTGGCGCGGCTCGGGCGCTTCTGCGCCGCAGCAGAGAGCTTCCGTCGCGCCGTGTCGCTGGCGCCTGCGAACGCCGAGGCATGGAACAACCTCGCGGCCGCCTGCCACGACCAGGGCCTGCACGAGGAGGGCCGGCGCGCCTCGGAGCAGGCCCTGGCGCTCGCTCCCGACTCACTGCCGGCCAGAGCTAACTTCCTCTTCTACGCCAACACCGACCCGAGCCTCGCGCCGGCCGACCTGTTCGAGCGGCACCGGAGCTGGGGCCGACGGCTGGAGCAGCTCGTCGCCCCCGACCGGCTGCCGCATGGCCCCCCGGCCGAGCCCGAGCGCATGCTGCGCATCGGCTACCTCTCGCCCGACCTGCGCGGCCACTCGGTCGCCTTCTTCATCATGCCCCTGTTGCTGCACCACGACCGGCGGCGCTTCGAGATCGTGGGCTACTTCGACCACGCCGCGGCCGACGCCATCACGGCGCAGATCCGCCCGCGGTGCGACCTCTTCCGCGAGGTGGCGCACCTTGGCGACGCCGCCCTGAGCCAGCTCATCCGACAGGACGACGTGGACATCCTGGTGGATCTCGCCGGCTACAGCTCGGGCGGCAGGATGGGCGTGCTGGCGCGCAGGCCGGCACCCGTGCAGGTGAGCTACCTCGGCTACCTGAACACCACGGGGCTCTCGACCGTGGACGCCCGGATCACCGACGCGCTCGCCGATCCGCCTGGCCGCACCGAGGGGCTTCACACGGAGAGGCTGCTGCGGCCGTTCCCGAGCTTTCTCTGCTACATGCCGCCGTCAGCGGCTCCGCAAGTGGCCGAGGCTCCGTCGCTGCGGGAGGGCCGACCGACCTTTGGCTCGTTCAACCACTTGCGCAAGCTGAGCGAGGCGGCGGTGAGGCTGTTCGCCGCGGTGCTGCGGCAAGAGCCAGGGGCGAGGCTCCTGCTCAAGTGCTGCTCGCTCGGGGAGCCGGCCTGCAGCTCGCGCGTCAGAAGCTGGTTTGCGGCCGAGGGCATCGAGGGCGACCGGCTGGAGCTGCGCGGGCCGCAGGCCGCGCTTGGCGAGCACCTGGCGAGCTACGCGCTGGTGGACGTGGCCCTGGACAGCTTCCCGTACCACGGCACGACCACGACCTGCGAGGCGCTGTGGATGGGGGTGCCAGTGGTGACGCTGGCGGGCAACAGCCATCGGAGCCGGGTCGGGGCGAGCGTGCTCGGCAACGTGGGGCTCGGGCAGCTTGTGGCCGAGAACGAGCAGGGGTTCGTGGAGCGGGCAGTCGAGGTAGCCCGGGACGTGGCCTGGCGCGCCGAGCTGCGGGCCGGGCTGCGGGAGGGGATGGCGTGCTCGCCACTCATGGACGGGGCGGGCCACGCGCGGGCGCTGTGCGATGCCTACGTGCAGTTGTGGCGTGGCTGGTGCGCGCACGACGCGGCTGGCGGCGGAGGCAGCTAGAGCGCTCAGGCTCGGTGGCGTGGCCGCGAGCCCGAGCCCCGAGGCGGCTCGGCGAGGTCGCCACGCGAACGCCCGTATTCCGCGCACTCGGGGCCCGACCTCGGCCAGGTCGCCATGCGAATGCCCGTATTCCGTGCACTCAGGGCCCGACCTCGGTCCTGACCCCGGCCCCGGCCCGCGCCCGCACCTCGCGCTCCATGCGCCGGAGCAGCCCATCGGGCTCACGGATGGCGAGGGCCACGATCTCGTCGGCACGCTGCTGCGTGTCGCTCACGGCGAAGCAGCGCATCTGCGGCGCATTGCCCGAGGGCCGCAGGTGCGCGATGTCGCCGCCCGCGAAGAGCACGCGCACGCCGTCGAGGAAGTTGATGCGCGCCACCGGGCCGAAGCCATCCGCGGCGGTGAAGTACCGCCCCAGCGCGGCCGCGAGCGCCCGCGCCCCGGCGGCGCGCGGATCGGCGTCGTCGAGGACCAGTGCCGGCACGCCGCCGGCGCGGCTTGCGACCACGGCGCCAGGGCGCAGCTCCAGCTCGAGCATCTCGGGATCGGCCGGGCTCAGGGCAGCAAGGATCGCGCGGCTCGCCTCCGGCGGGAACCGGTCGATAAGGCCGGCCCGCGTCGCACGGGGCGGAAGCTCGCCGAAGAGTTCTTCGCGATCCATGACGACCCGTCCCAGCTGGCCGTGGACGACGGAGTGATCGAACGCCTGCTGGAAATTCATCCAGGCGCGGTCCTGGAGGAAAAAAACCAGGACGGACCGGCCGCCACCGTGCCCAGCACGTCGCCGCGGCGAAAGCGGCCCGTCTCGTCCACGACGAGCGGCCGGTCGCCGTCGCCGTCGGTCGAGACGAGAGCGTCGGCGCGGTGCTCCGCCACGAGCGCCGCGTAGCGAGCCTCCTGCGCAGGCGAGATGTCCTCCGTGTCCACGGGCACGAACTCCTCGCTGCGCCCGACGGCAACCACGTCCGCGCCGAGCGCTGCGAAGATCTGCACCAGCAGATCGCGTCCCACCGCGCCGTGCTGGTAGACGACGATGCGCCGGCCGGCAAGCGGACGAGCGTCGCCGAAGGCGCCCGCGTAGCGCGCGACGTAGGCCCGCTCGGCCCCGGGGTGGGCCGGCTCCGGCTCGAACCGCCGCTTGAGCATGCCGCGCGCGTCGAAGGGGCTCTCTTGCTCGCCCTGCGCATACGCGGCCGTGCGCGCGGCGCCGACGGCGGCGATGATGCCGGCCTCGTCCGCCTTCAGGATCTCGCCGCTCTTGCGGTAGAACTTGACCCCGTTGCGGTCGGCCGGGATGTGGCTGCCCGTGACCATGACGCAGGCCATCGGCTCCTTGCCGGCGCCGGGATCTCGCCGCATGGCCCAGTGTGCCAGCGCCGGCGTGGGGATCCGGCCGCAGTGTACCGGGCGCAGGCCGGCGTCGCGCGCGGCGCGCGCCACGGCGCGGGCGATGCGCGGGCTACTCTCCAGGCCGGTGGTCGGATCGGTCAGCCGCAAATCTTCCGCGATTGCCAGCGCCTCACCCGGATCGAGCTCGGCGCGGCTCTTGAGGTACGCGAGGAAGCCGCTCGTCGCGACGCAGATCTCCAAGTCCGTCATGTCGCGCACGAGACCGCGCAAGCCGCTCGTGCCGAAGCGAAGCTCGACGGGCGTATGCTCAAACCACGCCGGTGGCCCGATGCTGGACTGCCCTGGCTGCATGTGCGCGCTCCTGCTCGCCGTCGCGCCGAGCGCCGCGGCCTCCGCCCCGCCCCGCTCAGCGACCCCAACCGGGGGGGTATCCCGCGCCCGGCGGGTATCCGGCGCCCGGGGGATAGCCCGGGGCGGGCGCCTGGCCCATCCCCGGCCCTGCCAGCCTGGCCTCCGAGGGCAGGAGCTTGGGCGCAGTCGGCGGGATCGGCTCGCCGCCCTTGGCGAGGTAGTCGGCGTAGATCTGATAGCGCAAGTGCAACATGCCGATCATCAGGATGACCGAGGCCGGGTAGATCCCGATGCCACAGCACAACAGGCCCACGAAGCTGATGCCGAAGGCGATGAAGGCGTAGATCAGATTCGCGACGAATACCCGCACCCACGTTGCCTTGGCGTAGGCCCAGAGCTTGCCGAACGCGAGCGCGCCGCCGATGTCCTCCATCAGCTCCGCGCGCGTCTGGGCGGCGCCCACCACCGCCTGGGAGAAGAGCATGAAGGCCACCGCGAACAGCCCGAACAGGGCGAGCGGCACGAACATCAGCGCCGGCTCCCTCGTCACGTTCACGAGCACGGCGCCGAGCACGAAGGACGCGAAGTACGCCACCCCCACGACGAACCCGATGGGGAAGGCGACGACGAGGTTGGCCACGAAGGGCTTAATCCCCCGCTCCACGTAGTGCATCAGGTCCGCGAAGTCGAGCTTGGGCACCGGCGTGGGATGAGCGCGCACGAGCCGCTGGAAGATCTCGCAGAACCACCCCATCAGCGCGATCGGCCCGACGATCGGGATGATCATGAAGACGAGGCCAATCAACACGTTCGACTTCCAGTCCGGACTGGCGAAGGCGAACTTGACGGCCGCGACCGGGCTCACGCCGGCTGTGGCCTGGGCTCCGGGCGGCATCCCGGGGGCCGGGGCCGGGGGATAGGCCGGCGGCGCGGGGCCAGGGGCGTAGGCTTGCGCGTAGGGGGGCGACTGCATAGGCGGGGATGCTAGCAGATTCTCACCGGTGCTCCACTGCGCCGGCCAGGAGCGCGGCGACCGACACGACGTGGCCGCCGCGCTGGGCGAGCTGTAGGCTACGCGGGTGTGAGCTCGTGCCGCTGACGCTGGTGAGCAAGCCCGAGCCGTACAGGGCGTCCAGGGCGCCGTCGGGCAGCACGAGGTGGCTCGCCACGGCGTGCAGCTCGCTCGCGCCGCCGTCGCGGTAGGCGCGGGCCGCCTGGAGCAGCGACGAGCCCGTGCGGATCATGTCGTCGTACACGATCACGACCTTGCCGCTCACGTCGGCGTTGATGCCCGTCACCGCGAGCTCCCCGCTCGCCGGATCGCGCCGCTTGTAGACGAAGGCCGGCTCCGCGCCGAGGCGGCGGGCCAGCCGCTCGACCCACTTGGCGCGCCCCGCGTCGGTGGCGCCGAGCACGTACGGGCGATCCTGGGCGGCGCGCGCGATGGCCGCGGCGAGCACGGGCGCCGCCCAGACGTGGTGCGTGACGTGGGCGTCGCCGAAGTACAGCTCGATGCCCTCGGTGTGCAGATCGAGCAGGAAGATCCGCGTGCCTGCCTGGCACGGCGGAATGGCCGAGATGAGCCGCGCGCGCGTCTTGGCTGTCACCACCTCGCCCGGCCGGCTCGCGCGCTCCATCGTCGAGTAGCCGAAGTAGGGCATGACCAACGAGAGCGTGCGCGCGCCCGCGCGCGAGATGGCACAGCCCAGGTCGAATAGCTCGAGCCAATCGTGCTCGCCCGGCGTGCCCCCCAACAGCACCACGTCACGGCCCCAGGGATCGTCGAGCAGGCGCAGGTAGCGCTCGCCGTCCGGGAAGAGCTTGCGCTCGACCGCGCCACGCTCGAAGGCGGCGGCCGCGGCGAGCTCCGGGGCGAGGTAGTCGTAGGAAGCGATGGAGAAGAGCAGCTTGCGAGTCTCGGATGCGCTCATCGCAGCTCCGTCGCGCTACACCAGCATCCGCACGCCGTGGCTCGCATCCTTGGTGCCGATCTCGAGCGCCGCGGCGCGCGTCGTGAGCACGAGCGGCGCTCGGCCCGCCAGGGCCAGCCGCAGGCGGCCCTCGGCGATCTTGGAGTTCAGGCAGTACGTCATCGCGCCGTCCGGGTTCTCGTAGTACAGGCCCGCGAAGTCGCGCGTGGGAGCAGACAGCTCGCCCTCGATGTGCCCGAGGTCGCTGTGCGCCCGGAAGCTCCAGGAGCGCGGCGTGATGGTGGCCCGGGCGCGCAGGATGTCGGCGGGCCGGTTGAAGTCGTAGCGCACGCCCCGGTGGCGCAGGCACAGCACCGTCAGCGGCGGCAGGAGCACCGGCCCCACCTTGACGCGCGCCGTCACTCCCTCGAGCACCGCGTCCTCGCCCTCGTCCCACTGGTTGCAGTGCGCCCAGCCGTAGAGCTCGGCGTGACGGCGGCCCCAGTTGTGCCCCTGCATGCCGCGCCAGCCCTCGACCTCGACCTCGGCCCCGCCCACCGAGTAGCGGCCCACGAAGCGGGAGTCGGGGTGAGGCGTGACGAGCTTGGAGCTGGGGAGCCTGCCCTCGTACATCCGCGGATGGAAGAAGGGCACGAGCGGCGGCGCGTCCGTGGTGAAGTCCAGATCCCACGAGATCCTCCGGCCGCCGCTCTCGACCGCGCCTTGGGTGTGGCCCTCCGCGAAGCACAGCGCGGCGACGCGGGCGCCCAGCGCCTCGCGCGAGAAGCTCGCCTCGCGCCACGCGGCGATCTGCTTGGTGGCGACGTGCTCGCCCTGGCGGTCGAAGGCGATGGCCCATGCCTCGGCAACCGGCTCCGCGACCCCGCGGCGGTCGAGAATGGTGGCCTTGAGCCACAGAGCCCGGCGGCCGTCGGGTTCGTTGAGCTTGAGGAAGTAGCTCTCCACGTGCCCGCGCCCGGCGTGAGCCGGGTCGAAGCGAACCGCGTTCCAGTGCTGTTCGGTCATCGGCGTCAGGTCGCGATTCGGCCAGAGCCGCCGCCGGAAAGCAAGGGGGTCGGGCTCGCGGCCGCCTACGGCACCTTGCTCGGCTCGGCGATCGCGCCGCCCGCGCGCACGTAGTCCGCGATCCGCCGGCCGAGCGCGGTGTCGGCCTCGACGCAGGCGCGGCTCACGACTCCCATGCTCGCGCCCTTGCACTCCTTGGCCAGCCGCAGGTACGCCTCGTTGATGGCCCCGTCCCGGCGCAGCGCCTCGCGCATCTCGACCTCCAGGCGCTGCCAGACGATGCGCGCGCTCTTGGGGCGCGGCGCCGGCTGCAGGGTGAGCTCGCCGTCCGCCAGCGTGACGCACGCGCCGTCCCAGCGCAGCACGTCGTAGCCGCCGCCGGCGCCGCTGACCTGGATGCCACCCGCGCTCTCGGCGCGGCGGCGCAGGACCAGGACCTCCTCGTCGAACTCCAGGGTTTCCTCCGAGGCGCCCCCGCCGGAGGCGTTCCAGGCCCGCACCTTGCCGCGCAGGTACCCGCGCGTGAACGGTGAGCTCTTGTGCAGAAGCGCGAGCGCGACCGTCGGGTAGTCCCCGTCGCAGAGGCGAGCGGCGAAGGCGGGAGCGGGCAGGCACAGCTCCGCAGGGCCGGCGGCGCAGGTGCGCAGCAGCCTCTCGGGCGCGGGCTTGGCCGGCGCGGCGGAGGGCGCACGGGAAACCGGCGCGTCCGTCGCGGCGGCGGGCGCGCTCGCACAGGACGCTGGCGTCGCTGGCTCGGCCGGCACCGGTGCGGTGCCGGCGCAGGCGAGAAGGGCGAGCGAGGCGACGATGCCGATGCTGTTTTCCCGCCGCATGCCGCCAGGGAAGCGCCGCGCGGACAAGGCGTCAAGCGCGGGCGCCGGCAAGATCTCGCTTGTGCCCGTGCGCGACCGGGGCCATGCTGCGGCCCTCGCTACGCCAGGAGAGGGAACCCCATGACGACGAAGCAAACACTGGCCGGGATGCTCGCACTGGTGGTTGCCGCCGCGCCGCTGGTGGCTGCTGCGGGCTGCAAGCTTCTGAAGAAGGGCGAGGAGACCAAGCCCGCGACAGCGGCGCCGGCAACGGCCGTGCCGCCACCGCCGCCACCCACGACGACGGCGGCAGCTTCCGAGGGCGATGTCAAGACCGACTACCCCAACATGATCCCGCAGCGGGAGACCGTGCGGCTGCTCAGGAATTTCACCGTCTATGCTGCGGCCGACCCCAACTCCAGGAAGATCACCGGCTTGGCCGTGGGGACTCTGGTCAACCTCAAGGCGAGCTACGGCGGCGAGTGGATGCTCATCGACTGGCCGAGCGGAGTGGGGCAGCTCTCGCCGGGCTGGATCCAGGTCCGGCTGGTCGACAACCGCGTCCAGAAGGTGGAGACGCCGGTCGATGCAGGTGTCGCGGATGCGGCCGCGCCCGTGGTCGATGCGGGAGCCCCAGTGGACGCGGGCACGACCGCGGCGGTCGACGCGGGCAAGCCGGAGGAGAAGGCCGACGCCGGCCACAAGCGGCCCGTTTTCAAGATCCGCCTGCCCAAGGCGACGAAGTAGCCGGCTTCGGCGACGCGGCTCGCCTACTCGTAGCGGACCTTGGTCGGATCGACGCGCGGCGGGGGCGCGATCGCGTCCGTGTCCGCGTCGGCGTCCGCGTCGGCACCGTGGCTGTCTGCCCCGGCAGTCGCGGCGTCCGCGGCCACGGCCGGCCCGGAGGCCCCACCTTCGTTCTCTGCCACTCGCTCCGGCGCCTGGACGGCCGGGGGCGGGATGTACGGGCGGGGCACAGTGACGGCGTGTGCCACCCGGGCGATCTCGGGGAAGTGCGCGGCCGCCTGGGCGAGGAAGGCTGCACGCTCCGCGTCGCTCGGAGGCTCCACCCGCGCGCCTGCCGCGCGCAGGGCCTCGGAGAGCCGGTAGTACCAGGCCGCCATGGAGGCGTGGGCCTCCAGCAGGTTGCGCAGGGTCTCCTCGCTCACGATGACTGGACCCGCCACGGCGCGACCATAGCAGCTACCGGGCTCGTCTTGGGGCCGAGGTATGCCGCGCGCGGTGGTAGTATGCGGTTCCGGCAAGGACTTGCCGGTCAGGGCGAACGGGGTTGGGGCCCCGTTCGCGGGGTCTGGGGCGAAGCCCCAGCGTGGAATTCTCGCCGCGGACGGCTCGCCTGGGGCTACAGTGCGGAACGGCCGCGGGGCGTTGCCGGTCGCGTCTGCCCGCTCCGTTCGCGCAGGCGTATCGGTTTCACCGTTGAGCCGCAAGCGCAGCCCGCGCGTAGTATACTTGCGGCCGGCGCTGCGGGGACTACCATCTTCCTCGGCTTGCGGCGGGCGCCGAGGGCGCGCACGGCTCGGCCCGCCCCGCGCCAGGACGAGCGAGCATGGACGAGCCGACCAGGACCAGCATCGGGGCGTACAAGGTCATTCGCCGTCTCGAGGACGCGGCCGGGGAGGCATACCTCGCCCGGTCGCCCGGCGGCGGGCGTTGTGTCGTCCGGCTCTTTAGCCGGACGCGGCAGGACGCCTGGGACGAGGTTCGGCGGCAGACGGCCATCTGTGCCAGGCTCGACCACCCGGCGGTCGCCAAGGTCGTCGACGCCTTCGAGGACGCCGGGAAGCTCGCCGTGGTGTCGAGCTTCTTCGAGGGGACGTACGTGTCCGCGATCCAGAAGCGGCTGCCCAAGGTCGGCAAGCAGCTTGGCGAGGCGGCGATCTGGTTCATCGGCCACCAGGTGTTGGGGGCCCTCGCGCAGGCGCACGCTGCCGCGGACGAATCGGGCGACTTCGTGGCCGTCTGCCACGGGCACCTGGGCCCGCCGCACGTGCACGTCACCTGGGACGGCGTCGTGCGCGTGCATGGGCTGGGGCTCGCCGCGCTGCTCGGCGACGAGGGCCTGGGCGTGGACGATGCCTTCATTGCGCCCGAGCAGCGCAAGGGTGGCCGTGTCACGCCGCGCGGCGACATCTTCTCCGCCGCTGCCTTGCTCTACGCCATGCTCGCCGGAAGGCCGCCCGAGCCAGGGGCCAAGCTCGCGGGCATTGCGGCGCTCGCCGCGCCGCTTCCCGAGCAGTTCGCCGAGCTGTTCGAGCGGGCGCTCGAGCCCTCGGTTTCACGCCGCAAGGTCACGAGCGCCGAGTTCGAGCATGCGCTGCGCGAGCTCGTCGATGCGGCCGAAGGCCAGGAGGAGCTCAAGGCGGCGGCGGCCTTGCTGCGCCGGGGCGGCACGCAGCTTGGCATGGGGCGCCCTGCGATGGCGGGCGCGATGGCAGCAGCAGCAAGGCAAACCATTACGGCGCCTCGGGCTCCTGTCGCCGCGCCGAGCGACGCGGCCCCGAGCGGGCCGGCGCCGCGCTCGGCCGGGCCCGCCTCCCTCGACCCCGAGGCGCCGGCGCTCGACTGGGATCTTCCGCCGGAGCCAGTGGCGCGCCCGCCTGCCGTGGCTGCCGCGGCGGCGCGCGGTCCGGCCGAGGATCTCGCGGGCCTGACCAAGACCGTCGCGCTGGCGCAGGACGCGCTCAAGCCCGAGGCAAGCGGAACCGTGGTGCTGCCCGATCTCGATTGGGGCGGCGCCGAGGGGGACGACCACGCTCGGCCGCAGCGGCCCGCCCCGGGACCCGACAGGCGCGCCGGGGCCGGCGTCGCCAAGGTGCCGGCCGGGCCGGCAGCTCGCGCGCCCGCGCCCAGAGCGCCGGCCGCGGCGCCGCTCGCCGTCGCTCCGAGCAGGCCGGTCAAGGCCCCGGCAGCGGTGGCGGCGGTCGAGCCTCCGCGGCGAGCGGCTCCGCCCCGACGAGAGCCCCCGCCCGCGGCGCCGCCCAGGAAAGATGCCGTGCCCGCAGCGCCGGTCGTAGAGGCGCCTGCGCCTGTGGCGCCGGCCGTGGAGGCGCTCCCCGCGCCTGCCGGCGAGGCAGAGGAGTTCGACGGGGCGGTGACAACGGTTGCGCTGCCCGACTCGAAGCGGGTGCCCGCGGCGCCTCCCTCGCCCGCCCCAGCTTCGCAGCCGGCCGGAGCGGACAAGACGGTGGCTCTGGACGAGGCTGGGGCCGAGGCCGCGCTCGGGCCAACGGTCGGCTTGGCCGATCTCGTCGGCCCTGCCGGCCCCCCGGCGGTGGTGGCCCCGGCGCCAGCGCTGGACGACCTGTTGGCGGCCGAGCTTGCACGGGGCCCCGAGGCGCTTGCCGCCGCCGAAGAGGGGCCGTCCACACCGTGGAGCGCACCGGCGGAGCTTGGGGCGGCGCCTCCGCCCCCCAAGCCGCTGTCGCTGCTGCAGGCCGCGCTCGTCTCGCTCGCGACGGCCGTGGTCGTGATGGTAGCCGGCATCTGGCTCACGAGATGGCAGGCAGGTGCCGGCGACGAGGTCGTGCTCGGCGCGTCGTCGCCGGCGAGCAAGGGGGAGCCTGTGGCGGCGGTTTCGGGGGCGACGACTGCCGGCGGCGCGGCACCGAGCGCCAGGGCCACGGCTCCGCCCACGACCGCCCCGGCGACGTCGGCGCCGGCGCCGCCCGTCCCGGCGGCGAGCGCGGCGCCGACCGCGGCCGGCGGGCCGGATCCGGCGACCCTGCCGCCGGACATGGGCTTGCTGCTCGTGGTCTTCTCGGGCCCGCCGGAGGCACTGGTGTACCTCAAGGGAAAGAGCGTCGGGCCGGTCGGCCGGCCGGTGCAAACCAAGTGCGGCTTCAACAACGTGCGCGTCGGCAAGGAACCCGGCCCCGTCTACCTCTCCGAGGGCAAACCGGTCAGCGTCAAGTGCCAGGCGCTCACCGAGGTGGTCATGAGCCCGAAGTGACGGCGGAACTTCACTCGGCTTGAGCCACCGTCAACCCGAGCACGTCGCGTGCTCCGCTGGCGCGCAGCACCGCCGCGCAGGCATCCAGCGTGGCTCCGGTCGTGACGATGTCGTCCACGAGCAGCACCAGGCGGCCGCGCACTTGGTCGGGGCGCGAGACTACGAAGGCTCCCCGCACGTTGGCGCGGCGCGCCGCGCGAGACAGCCCGGCCTGAGGCGGCGTGTCCGCGGTGCGGAGCAGCGCGCGGGACCGCAGCGGGACACCGAGGTCGGCGGCCACGCGACCGGCGATGAGCGCGGCCTGGTTGAAGCCTCGCTCGGCGAGGCGGCGCCGGTGCAGGGGCACGGGGACGGCGACGTCCGGCCGCTGTGCGAGACCACGGGCGGCCCGGAGGGCGAGCTCGCCCATGAGCCTACCCAGATCCGGCCGGCCGCCGTACTTCAGGCGACGCAGCGCGTCGCGGAGCGGTCCGCCGTAGGCAGCGTAGGAAACGACCGGGGTGGCCTGGGTGCCGGGCGGGGACGGCCGCCGAGGGGCGGCGGGCAGCAGCGCCCGCGCACAGGGCGCACAGAAGACCGCTTCGGCGTCCAGGGGAAGGTCGCAGGCGCTGCAGTACGGCGAGCTCAGGGCATGGAGCAGGAGCGGCGGGAGCAGCCGCAGGGGCGCCGGCAGCGGCCAGACGGACTCTCGCGGGACGCAGGGGAGGGAGCGCATGCACGATCATCGACGCGGCCGCACGTCGAGTTGCGCGAAATCGCCTCACCCATGCTAGGTTTGGCGTATGCAATCGGGGCGAGCCGCGACGGCTCGGTCTCGGTAGCGGGGAGCGCATGGCGGCCGAACAGTGGCGGTGGACCGACGAAGGCGGCGTGCAGCGTCTCCTGCGCGGCGAGGAGCTGCGCGAGGCGCTGATCGACGGGCGCCTCAGGCCCGACACTCTCGTGTGGAAGCGCGGGATGAAGTCCTGGCTGCCTGCTGCGTCGGTGCCCGAGCTGGCGCAGGAGATCGCGGCGGTTGCCGCGGCGGGGGTGGGTGAGCGGGCGGCGCGGCCGTCGGATCGCCCGTCCCGCCAGCCCTCGAACATCGTCGACATAGAAGCGTTGCGGTCCCAGGGACGTGGGGGCGGCGGCGACGAGCTGGCGCAGGGGCCGCGTAAGGCCGTGCGCAAGGGAGGGCCGAAGATCGCGGCGGCAAAGCCGGAGGGGCTGCTGCGACGAAGCAACACCATGCGCGACGGGCTTTGGGCGCCGCCCGCGCCGGAGCAGCCCGAGCAGACCGCCACGCTGATCAAGCCCAGAGGCGGGCCAGCCGAGCCGGCACGGGCCGGCGACGACGACGGGCCCACCGCGGCCGGGGGGACGCGCGCTCCTCTGGCCGGCGCCGGGGTCCTCGATCCGCTCAGCGACAGCACCGTGACCAACCCGCGGCCGCTGGCGCCTGCCGCGGGCGAAGGGCGATCCGCCGCCGCGGCGGCGCTTGACGAGCTCGCGGGCGCGCCCGAAGCGCCACCCTCGGCGCGCACCGCCGTACGCAACGCCGGACCCAAGGTCGTCGTGAAGGCCCGGGCAACGCTGGTCTCCGAGGCTGAGGCGCCGGGCGCCGGGACGGCGGCGGCGCCACGCGGGCAGCAAGGCCCGGCGACGGGCGAGGGGCGCCGGGCGCTGCCCCCGCCCGCCTCGCGGCGGGGAGCGCCGCCGCCTGCTCGACCGAGCTCCCCGGCGCCGGCCGCGCCGGCCGGCGAAGAAGCTGGTCCTGCGGCCGACGCCGCGACAGCACCGGCCATCGCGGACGCGAGCGCCGGGCCGCTACCCCCCACGCTGCTGAGCGAGCCGCAGGCGCCGGCCGCTCGGCCCGCCCCCAGGCCTCCGGTGCGGGCCCCGGCCCCCCGCGAGAAAGTGCACAGCTCGGCACCGCCTCTTGCCTCGTTTCGCGACGGCGCGCCCGTCCGGCCTCCGGTCGAGGTCGCCCCGCCGCCGGACGAGCGCCGGGAGCTGCCCTCGTTCGCATTGCAGCCTTGGGCGGCCGGCGATCCGACGAACGCCGCCGCCGCGGCTGCGCTGTCGAGCGCCCTGGTGGGGGGACACGGGCCGGGCGCAGGCTGGCTGCAGCGGCCGGTGCTGGCGCAGCGCTGGCACCTGCTCGCCATCGCTACGGGCGCTTCGGTTCTGGTCATTCTCTCCTTCGCGCTGGGGCGAGCGTCGAAGTCGGAACCTGCCGGCGGCCCGGCCGGGCCCGGTTCGACCGTGCTTGCCGCCGGGACTGCGCCCGCGCCCTCAGCCCCGGCGGCTGCGGCGCCAGCGCTGCGGCCTTGCCTCATGTCGCGCGCGCCCTCGCGCTGGGCACCGCAGGCGGACCACCGGATCCCGTTCGAGACGGGCGCCGCGCCGGACGGCAAGCTGGCGATAGGCTACGCCCGGGATCAGGAGCGGCCGGCCGGCATGCTGGTCGATCCCTCCACCGGGGACATCGAGCATCCGGAGACGCCGCCGAGCGGCTCCGGGAAGCTCGAGCGCGTGGTGCCGCTCGCGGCAGAGGGAGGCTCGGTGCGCTTCGAGGCATCGCTCGTGGACGCCCCGGGGATCGCTCGGGCGGTGTACGTGCCGGGGCGCAAACCCTTCCTCATCGGCTTCGCCGACGAAGTGGTCGTATCCGCATCCTCCGCCTCCGCAGACAAGCGCAAGCTCTGGGCGCTCGACGGGGAGGGTCGGCCCGAGGCGCTCAAGGTGGCCGTGGCCGAGAGGCGGGGCGTGGCCGTGACCTACCGGCACGGCGGGGACGCGTGGCTCGGATGGCTCAAGGAAGGCGGCAAGGTCGGCCACGAGGGGAGCCGCGTGGCCTACGGGGGCAGCGCCGGAGTCGGCAAGCCCGCCGTGGCCCACAACGGCACGGACGTGTCGGTGGTCTTCACCGTGCTCGGCTCGGGCGGCGAGAGAGCGCGCCTGTTCTGGGGCCACGCGCCTCTCGGCAAGCCGGTCACCAAGGCCGCGGCCGTGACCCTGCCGGCCGGGGGGCCCGGCGGAGACGCCATCGCCCCGGCCGTGGCGGGGCTCCCCGGCGGCCGCTGGGTACTGATGTGGACCGAGGGGGGCCGCGGCAACCGGGCGCTTCGCGCCCAGACCTACGGCCCGGACTACGAGCCCCTGGGCGACGCGCTGCGCGTCTCGCCCTCCACCGGCGACTTCGGCCAGGGGGCGATCGGGGTGGTCGGCGAGCGCGTCGTCGTGCTCTTCTTGCTCAAGGCGAGGCGAGACTTCGAGGTATGGGGAACGGTGCTGCAATGCGAGTGAGGGTACTCGGCTCGGTGCTCGCCCTGCTGCTCGCGGCCGGCTCGGGCTGCTTTCTGAAGGCGGCGAGCTCGAAGATCGAGACCGGTGAGAAGATCGAGACGGGCAAGAAGCGCTTCGACGACTACTTCGCGTCCGTGGGCGAGCTGCGCGACGCGGCCCAGTCGGCGAAGGTCGATCTCTTCCCGATCCGCGAGCCGCTCTGGGAGGAGCTCGGTCTGCCGGTCGAGGTGTCGATCGTCGACCTGATGCAGGAGACGCGCCGTCGCGCCGCCAAGTTCCGCGACTACGGCGTGATCATGAACCTCAGGCTGACACCCACGCCGAAGGTGCTCACCGTGCGCGGCGAGCTGCAGCCCGACGCCAAGGACGAGAAGCTCATCCAGGCGGTGGAGGAGTCGGCCATCCGCGCCATGCAGGCGTACAAGCAGTTGAGCGAGATGATGGCCCTGGCCTACAAGCTCGACGCCCAGCGTCCCGCCCTCGCCGAAGAGGCCGAGCGCCTGCGCGCCGACGACGGCAACCGGGCGCTGGTGGAGCGCGAGCTCGTGGCGGCCGGACGGGTGCTGGAGGCCACGAAGAAGAAGCTCGAGGACACGGGCGAGCGGCTGGCCCTGTACACCATCGAGCTGATGGGCGCGGTCGATACCGGGGCGGCCGACACCGTGGAGGAGCAGTGCGAGCAGCTCAAGCTCGACGCCAAGGAGCGGGCCGAGCAGGCCAAGAACCGCCCCCCGCCTCCGCCCCCGCCCCCCGCGCGCGCGCCGCCGCGGCCGGGTCCGCCGGCACCCCCGCGCCCGCAGCCGGGGGGCGACGACTTCGAGATGTAGGCGGCCAACTGCTGATGGCTATCCGCTAGCGGCTATGGGGTAGACTCTCGCCCATGCTCGTGGTCGGAGTAGACGGCCGGCGCCGAGGCTGGATCGCGGTGGCGATCGAGCAGGGCGCATTCGCGGGCGCGTCCGTCTTCGCCGATCTGCGCACGCTCGTCTCCCGGCTTACCACGGCGGAGGTCATCGGAGTAAACTTGCCGGTCGGGCTGCTGGAGAGCGGCCTGCGCTTGTGCGATCGGCTGGCCCAGCACGAGGCCGGGCCGCTCGCCCAGCGCGTGCTGCTCGTGCCGCCCCGCCCCGTTCTGCAAGAGCCGAGCGCGGAGCAGGCCGAGGCCGCCTGCCGGCGGTTGTGCGGCGAGGCGCTGTGCCGCACGAGTTACGCCCTACGCGACAGGATTCTCGAGCTGGACGCCGTGGTCCACGACCCCGCCCTGGCGGCCGGGCGCTCCGGAGACGAGGACGGCCCCACGATGAGGCTGGATCGGCGCCGGGCGTTCTCGGCGCCGGGCCGGCACCACGCGCGCATCATCGACCGGGAGGGCGGCCTGGCCGCCCGCCACGGGGCGCGCGTCATCGACCGGCCGAGCGACCGCCCGGCCGTCCCGAGCCCCTTGCCGCCCAGCTCCGCGCCTGCCGCGGCGGGCACCGCTCCGGGCGGATGGATCATCGAAGCCCACGCCGAGCTGTCCTTCGGGGCCATGACGGGCGCGCCCCTGCTACACGCCGGCGATAGCATCGAGGGGCGGGTGGCGCGCCACCGCGCGATCGAGCGCGCCGGCATCCGGTTCCCGAGCACGCTCGTCGAGACGGGCGGCGCCTGCGTCGACGACCTGCTGGACGCCGCCGCCGTGGCCTGGACGGCCGGGCGCTACGCTCGCGGCGAAGCCCACAGCCTGCCCGCGCCCGAGCACTGGCAGCGCGACGCCTGGCAGAGTGTCGCGATCTGGTGCTGACTGCTATCCGTCAACCGTCAACTGTCGACCTAGGAGTTTCAAGATGGCCAATCCCACCGCAGTGTTCGAGACCTCGCTCGGCACCTTCCAGGCGGAGATCTTCCTCGACAAGATGCCGATCACCGCACAGAACTTCCTCAGCCTCGCGAAGAGCGGCTTCTACGACGGGCTGCACTTCCACCGCGTCATCCCGAAGTTCATGGTGCAGTTCGGCTGCCCCAACAGCCGCGATCCGTACAGCCCGCGCGCCGGCACGGGCGGCCCGCCGCACGGCACCATCCCGGACGAGCATCCGCCTGGCGCCAAGCTCTCGAACGAGCCCGGCACGCTGGCCATGGCCAACACCGGCCGGCCCAATAGCGGCGGCTGCCAGTTCTTCATCAACACGAAGCACAACGACTACTTGGACTGGTTCACGCCCGGGCCGTCCAAGCACCCGGTTTTCGGCCGCGTCACGGCGGGCATGGACGTGGTGGGTCGGATCGAGACCACGCCCACCGACGACAAGGACCGCCCCGCCACTCCGGTGCAGATGGTCCGCGTCAGCGTCGTCGAGTAGCTCAGTAGAAGTCCGGCACGAAGCTCTGCTCGCCGATGGGCGGACGCTGGTAGCCCGTCGAGGGCTGCCGCGGCGGCAGCTCGATCGGCGGCGGCGTCACGTCCTGGTAGGGGATCTGGCCGAGCAGGTGGCGGATGCAGTTCAGGGCCGCCCGCCGCTTGTCGTTCGAGTTCACCACGCACCAGCGGCACTGGCCGATGTCGGTGAACTCGAACATCACGTCCTTGGCCCGGGAGTACTCCTCCCAGCGCCGGCGCGACTCGAGATCCATCGGGCTGAGCTTCCAGCGCTTGGTCGCCGTATCCACGCGCGCCTGGAACCGCCGCTCCTGCTCCTCGTCGCTGACCGAGAACCAGTACTTGAGGAGCTTGATGCCGGAGCGCACGATGAGGCGCTCGAACTCGGGGCACGAGCGCAGAAACTCGCGGTAGTCCTCGCGCGTGCAGAAGCCCATCACCTTCTCGACGCCGGCGCGGTTGTACCAGCTCCGGTCGAAGAGCACGATCTCGCCCGCGCTAGGCAGGTGCTCGACGTAGCGCTGGAAGTACCACTGGGTTCGCTCCCGCTCGGTGGGCGTGCCCAGGGCGACCACGCGGCAGCCGCGCGGGTTCATGGGCTCGCTGATGCGCTTGATCACGCCGCCCTTGCCGGCCGCGTCGCGGCCCTCGAACAGCACCACGACCTTCAGGCCCTGGTCCTTGATCCAGTACTGGAGCTTGACGAGCTCGGTCTGCAGCCGGGCGAGCTCCTTGTCGTAGAAGCGCCGCTTGAGCTTGCGCGGTTTCTCCGTGGCCGCCTCGGCGCCGGCGGCTTCCTTCTTGTGCTTCTTCCCCTTCTTCTTCTTCTTGCTCTTCTTGTCCTTCTTGCGCTCGGGCAGCGGCGTGCCCACCGCGGCAGGCTCGCCGCCCGCCTCCTGCGACGCCGGCCCGCCAGGCTCGGCCCCCGAGCCGCGCTCCTCAGCGCCGCTTTGCTCGTCCGGCCCGGGCTGGTCGCCGTTGCCTGCCCGCTGTTGCTCCTTGCTCTTCCCCATCGCTAGCTCCGGCCCCGGCGCCACGCGGGGCAAAGACTGCCTCTTAGCACGATTGCGGTTGCACTGGGCAGCGGCCTTCCCCGGGGCGTATGCTGACTAGACTTGCGCCTCACGCCCGCCGCCTACCAAGGGAGATCCGCCATGTTCCTGGCTTCGCTGGCCCGACCCAAGATCCCTCGGCTTCTCGCCCTCGCCGCCCTCGGCGCGGCGCTCGTCGCCGCCGGCGCGTGCAGCTCCGCCGAGCCCCAGGTCATGACCACCACCGGCGGCGGCACGGGCGGCGGCGGCGGCTGCCCGCCCGGTCTCGCCGACTGCTCCGGCAAGTGCGTGCAGACCGACTTCGATCCCGCGCACTGCGGCGGCTGCGGCAGCAACTGTGACCAGGGTCAGGTCTGCTCCCAGGGCCATTGAGGCGTGGACTGCCTGGGCGGCACGGCCAAGTGCGGCAAGAGCTGCGTCGACACCAACGTCGACCCGGGCAACTGCGGGGGCTGCGGCACGGCCTGCCCCCAGGGCCAGCTCTGCTCGGCCGAGAAGTGTGAAGCTGCGGCAGCGGCTGCGCTCCCGACGAGGTCTGCACGCATGGAGGGTGCGCGGTCAAGTGCGCGGGCGGCGCGACCAAGTGCAGCGGCAAGTGCGCCGATCCGCTCCTCGATCCCGCCAACTGCGGGAGCTGCGGGAAGGCGTGCGCGCCCGGCGAGGTGTGCGCGCAGGGGCAGTGCGCCCTGGACTGCGCCGGCGGCACCGTCAAGTGCAGCGGTGCGTGCGTCGACACCGATCTGGATCCGGCCCACTGCGGGGGCTGCAACAAGGCGTGCGGCGTCGGCGAGCTGTGCTCCCAGGGCCAGTGCGGTCTCACCTGCCTGGGCGGCACGACCCAGTGCGGCAAGAGCTGCATCGACACCAACGTCGACCCGGGCAACTGCGGGGGCTGCGGCGTGGCCTGCAAGCCGGGCGAGGCCTGCGCGCAGGGCAAGTGCGACCTGTGGTGCTCGGGCGGCACGACCAAGTGCGGCAGCAAGTGCGTCGATACCGAGCTCGATCCGCAGAACTGCGGGGGCTGCGGCACGGCCTGCCCCCAGGGCCAGCTCTGCTCGGCCGAGAAGTGTGGCTTCGAGTGCATGGGCGGCAGCACCAAGTGCGGGAGCAAGTGCGCGGACACGCAGGCCGATGCGCAGAACTGCGGCGCGTGCGGCAAGGCGTGCCTCGCGGGCGAGATCTGCTCCAAGGGCCAGTGCGGCCTGGACTGCGCCGGCGGGAACACCAAGTGCGGGAGCAAGTGCGTCGACGTGCAGGCCGATCCGCAGAACTGCGGCGGCTGCGGCAGCGCCTGCCCCCCGGGCCAGCTCTGCTCGGTGGGCCAGTGCGCCTTGCAGTGCTTCGGCGGAACGAGCAAGTGCGGCAGCAAGTGCGCCGACTTGCAGAGCGCTCCGGCAAACTGCGGCGCCTGCGGCAACGCCTGTCCCCAGGGCCAGGTGTGCTCGGCGGGCCAGTGCGCCTTGCAGTGCCTCGGGGGCTCGACCAAGTGCGGCAGCAAGTGCGCCGACTTGCAGACCGACGGGGCCAACTGTGGCGCCTGCAACGCCGCCTGCCCCCAGGGCCAGGTGTGCGCCGCCGGGCAGTGCGCCTTGCAGTGCTTCGGCGGCACCGTCAAGTGCGCCGGCAAGTGCGTGGACACGCAGACCGATCCGGCCAACTGCGGCGGCTGCGGCGCCGCTTGCCCGCAGGGCCAGGTGTGCGCCGCCGGACAGTGCGCCCTGCAGTGCTTCGGCGGCACCATCAAGTGCGCCGGCAAGTGCGTGGACACGAACGTGGATCCCGCGAACTGCGGCGGTTGCAGCAACGCCTGCCCGCAGGGTCAGGTGTGCGTGAACGCCAAGTGCGACGTGGTCTGTGCCCCCGGCCTGACCAAGTGCGGCGGCCAGTGCGTCGACACCAAGACGGATGTCAACAACTGCGGCGGCTGCGGCATCAAGTGCGCCGTCTCCGAGCTGTGCAGCGCGGGCAAGTGCACGCCGGCCGGGCCCTTCAAGAGCTGCCTCGAGATCAAGCAGAAGGGCATGAGCCAGGGCGACGGCACCTACGACATCGATCCCAACGGCGGTGATCCGGGCGACAAGTTCAAGGTGTACTGCGACATGACCACCGACGGCGGCGGCTTCACCCTCGCCCTGGTCCGGCCCGTGGGCGAGAACTGGGGCGCCCAGACGCCCTCGAAGAGCCCACCGCTGTCGCCCACCGTGGCCTCGAACCAGGTGCTGCACTACAGCGACTTCCAGTTGATGGGCGTCTCTGAGATGTACGTCTGGGAGACGGGCAACAAGCGCGTGATCAAGTTCTACTACCCGCGCCAGGGCGTGAACTTCGTGGACAACTACCGGCTCCTGACCGAGCGCAACGCCGCCAACGGCAGCCACTACGTGAACGACGGGCCGCACACCGGCGTGACGCGCGACGGCAACGGCCACCTCAACGACGCCTGCGCCACGGGCAACTACGCCGGCTGGAAGGCGAAGAGCGACTGCCACCGCGACTCGACCAACTCGCATCCGAGCTGGGGCAACGGCCCGGGCCAGAGCACCTCCTACAACGACGGGGCGCAGTGCTGGTTCTACGGCGCCAGCAACATGTCGAGCCTGCCCAGCCTGTCGAGCTGCCCGCAGCAGGCGCAGGCGCCGTGGGCCACGTACAGCCCGGGGGCGATGAGCGGCTTCGTCAACGTCTGGGTGCGCTAGAGCCCTCGATGTGACAGTCGGAGCCGGGATGCGGACGCCGGGCTAGCCAGTCTGGCCTCGATCGCGGCCTGCGGCCGTGATCGAGTGCTCGACGCAGCGCATCGTGCGCCACCGAGTGGCGAAAGTCAGGCGAGTTTCCAAATTGCAGTGTAGAATGGAAACATGTATGACAGACTGATCGCCGTCGACCGACGCAAGAGTTTCTTCCTCTTCGGGCCCCGCGGCACGGGCAAGTCCTGGTGGGTCCAACACGCCTTCCCCGATGCGGCCTACATCGATCTCCTGGAAGCCGAGCTCTACAACGAGCTTCTGGCTCAGCCCGGACGGCTGGAGAAGCTCGCGCCGGCCACGGGGTCGTCCTGGGTGATCATCGACGAGATCCAGAAGGTCCCGGCGCTGCTGGACGAGGTCCACCGGCTGATCGAAGGCCGGGGGCTCAAGTTCGTGCTTACGGGATCGAGTGCCCGGAAGCTGCGACGCCGCGGAGTGAACCTGCTGGCCGGGCGTGCGCTCACGTGCGCTCTGCACCCGCTGACCGCGCGTGAGCTCGGTCAGGACTTCGATCTCGATCGCTCGCTGCGCTTCGGCCACCTTCCCTGCGCCTGCACGGAGCACGACCCCGCCCGGTACCTTGCGAGCTACGTGCGCACGTACCTGCGAGAGGAGGTGCTTCAAGAGGGGCTCACCCGGAACCTGGCCGCGTTCGGCCGCTTCCTCGAGGCGGCCAGCTTCGCTCAGGCGGGCGTGCTCAGCGTCGCTGCCGTGGCGCGCGAGGCGGCCGTCGAGCGGCGTGTCGTTCAGGGCTACTTCGAGATCGCCGAGGACCTGCTGCTCGGAGTGCGGCTGCCGGCCTTCACCAAGAGGGCCAAGCGCCGCGTCGTGGGCCATCCGAAGTTCTTCTACTTCGACGTGGGAGTGTATCGGGCGGTGCGCCCCAGGGGACCGCTCGACCGGCCCGAGGAGATCGAAGGTGCGTCCCTCGAGACGTTGGTCTTCCAGGAGCTGCGGGCGCTGAACGACTACCTCGGGCTCGGGTACACGCTCTTCTACTGGCGCAGTGCCACGGGGCTGGAGGTGGATTTCGTGGCGTACGGCGAGCGCGGCATCCGGGCCTTCGAGGTCAAGCGGGCAGGCCGGCTGCGGCCGGAGGACTTCCAGGGTCTCAGGGCCTTCCTCGATGACTACCCCATGGCCCAGGCCCAGATGCTCTACGGCGGTGACAGGCCCTACCACGAAGGGCCGATCTCGGTCGTCCCCATCGAGGAAGCCCTCCGGGAGCTGGATTGCCTGCTGTGACCAACATCGCGAGATCAGACAGCCCGACTTCCGACGCGGCTGCGGCGGGCAACGGCCGCGGGGCGTTGCTGCTTGCGTCGGCTCGCTCCGTTCGCGCGGGTATGTCTGTTTTGCCCTTGGGCTGCGGGCGCAGCCCGCGCTATGACCCTACGCCGCCATGAGCAAGCACGATCCAGAGGGCGGCGCGCGCGGCCTCGCCGAGCCGCCGCGCTACGACCACCTGGAGATCGAAGGCCGCTGGCAGCGCTACTGGGAAGAGGACCGCACTTACCGCGCCGTGCGGCGGCCGGGGCGCGAGAAGCGCTACGTGCTCGACATGTTTCCCTACCCGTCGGGCGCGGGCCTGCACGTCGGGCACCCCGAGGGCTACACCGCCAGCGACATCATGGCGCGTTTCTGGCGGGCGCGCGGCTACGACGTGCTGCACCCGATGGGCTGGGACGCCTTCGGGCTGCCGGCCGAGCAGCACGCCATCGAGACCGGCACCCATCCGGCCGCGACCACCGCCGAGAACATCGGCGTGTTCAAGCGGCAGTTGCAGATGCTCGGCTTCTCCTACGACTGGGAGCGCGAGATCGACACCACGGCGCCCGAGTACGTGCGCTGGACCCAGTGGATCTTCCTGCAGATGTTCCGCCTGGGCCTGGCCTACCAGGCCGAGGTGAGCGTCAACTGGTGCCCGGCCCTGGGCACGGTGCTCGCCAACGAGGAGGTGATCGACGGGCTGAGCGAGCGGGGCGGCCACCCGGTGGTGCGCACTCCGCTACGCCAGTGGATGCTCAAGATCACGGCGTACGCCGATCGGCTGGCCGAAGACCTCGATCTGCTCGACTGGCCGCAAGGGACGCTGGCCGCGCAGCAGCGCTGGATCGGCCGCTCCGAGGGCGCCGAGATCGTCTTCGGCGTGGCCGGGCACCCCGAGGAGCGCATTGCCGTCTTCACGACGCGGCCGGACACCGTGCTCGGCGTGACCTACATGGTGCTCGCGCCCGAGCACGAGCTCGTCGCCAAGGTGGCAACGGCCGAGCACCGCGCCGCGGTTGACGCCTACGTGGCCGAGGCCTCGCGCAAGAGCGAGCGCGATCGCATCACCGAGGCCAAGGGCAAGACCGGCGTGCCCACGGGCGCCCAGGCCGTCCATCCCCTGACCGGCGCGCTCGTACCCATCTGGATCGCCGACTACGTCATCGGCGGCTACGGCACCGGGGCGGTGATGGCCGTGCCCGGCCACGACGAGCGCGACTTCGAGTTCGCCACCGCCTACGGGCTGCCCATCGTCGAGGTCGTGAGCCCCGACGCTGCGCGCCGCGAGAGGCTCGAAGCGGCCTACGTCGAGGACGGCATCAACGTGAATAGCGGCGAGCTCGACGGCCTTGCCACCGCTGCCTGCAAGCGGGCCATCGTCGAGAAGCTCGCGTCCGTGGGCAAGGGCGGCGCCAAGGTGGCCTACCGGCTGCGCGACTGGGTGTTCTCCCGGCAGCGCTACTGGGGCGAGCCCATCCCCATCTACTTCCCGGTGGAGCTCTGCGATCCGCGGGCCGATCCGCGCCGCGGCGCGCCGCACCGCATCCGCTACGACCGGCCCATCGCGCTGGGCGAGGCGGAGCTGCCGCTGTGCCTGCCGGCGCTCGACAACTACCAGCCCGGCGACGAGCCGGCCGGGGCTCTCGCCCGCGCCGTCGCGTGGCGCTACTTCGAGCGGGACGGGCGCTGGTACGCGCGCGAGACCAACACCATGCCGCAGTGGGCGGGCTCGTGCTGGTACTACCTGCGCTTCCTCGATCCGCACGCCGCGGGCTGCGGCTGGTCGCCGCAGGCCGATCGCGACTGGATGCCGGTGGATCTCTACGTCGGCGGGGCCGAGCACGCCGTGCTGCACCTCTTGTACGCGCGTTTCTGGCACAAGGTGCTCTACGACATCGGCGCCGTGAAGGATCCCGAGCCGTTCATGAAGCTCGTCCACCAGGGCATGATCCTGGGCGAGGACTGCGAGAAGATGAGCAAGAGTCGGGGCAACGTCGTCAACCCCGACGACATCGTGCAGCAGCACGGCGCCGACGCCATGCGCATGTACGAGATGTTCATGGGGCCGCTCGATGCGGTCAAGCCCTGGCAGAGCACGCAGATCGCGGGGGTGGTGCGCTTTCGCGACCGGGTCTTCGCGACCTGCACGCGCGAGCTCGGCGACGAAGTGGACGAGGCCACTCTGCGCCTCTTGCACCGCACGACCAAGAAGGTCACGGGCGACATCGAGAAGATGGCCTTCAACACGGCGCTGAGCGCGCTGATGGAGCTGACGAACCACCTCGCGAGCCTGCCGCACACGCCCCGGCGGGCGGCCGAGACGCTGGTGCTGCTCGTCGCCCCGTTCGCGCCGCACCTCGGCGAGGAGCTGTGGCGCCGCCTGGGCCACGAGCAGACGCTCGCGTACGAGCCGTGGCCGGCGTACGACGAGGCCCTGTGCGCGCAGGACGTGGTCGAGATCGGCGTGCAGGTCAACGGCCGCACCCGCGGCACCGTCAGCATCCCCCGGAGCGCGAGCGCCGACGAAGCGCGCGCCGCTGCCCTGGCGGTGCCGGCCGTCTCGCGTTGGGTGGCGGGCAAGAGCGAGCGCAAGTTCGTCTACGTGCCGGGTAGAATCGTGAGCTTCGTCGTACAGTAGCGGCCCCATGGGCAAGAGCATCGCCGATCTGGTGCGCTTGGCCGGCGTCGTGGGCGCCGGAGGGGCGGGCTTTCCCACGCACGTCAAGCTCGCGGCCAAGGCCGACACCGTCATCGCCAACGGCACCGAGTGCGAGCCCATGCTCTGCGCCGACCAGCACTTGATGGCGACCGAGGCCGCCACGGTGCTGGAGGGCCTACGCCTGGCGATGCAGGCCACGGGTGCGAAGAGCGGCATCGTGGCGGTCAAGCGGCACTACCACGACGCCGTCGCGGCCTTCGAGCGCGAGCTCGGCCGGCATCCCGGCGTGCGGCTGCACCTGTTCGAGTCGTTCTACCCGGCCGGCGACGAGTTCATCGTGGTCTACGACACGACCGGCCGGCAGGTGCCCGAGGCCGGCATTCCCATCGAGGTAGGCGTGGTCGTGCAGAACGTGACCACGCTCTACAACGTGGCGCACGCGCTCCGCGGCACGCCGGTCACGGACCGGCTGGTCACCTTCGCCGGCGAGCTCGCGCGGCCGGCCACGGTGCGCATCCCCATCGGCACCGCTTTCGGCGATGTCCTGGCCGAGCTCGGCGGGCTGCGGCGTGCACCGCTCGGCCCGAGCCGGGGCGGACCGATCGTTCTCGTGGAGGGCGGGCCGATGATGGGCCGCGTCGCCACGCCCGATGATGTGGTCACCAAGACGACGGGCGGCCTCTTGGCGCTGCCCGCGGCCGGGCCCGTGGTCACGATGCTCTCGCGGCCCCTGGCGCAGGTGATTCGCCGCGGACGATCGGCCTGCGACCAGTGCCGCGACTGCACCGAGCTGTGCCCGCGCTCGCTTCTGGGCCACGAGCTACAGCCCCACGCCATCATGCGCAGCATCAACTACCGCGTGCCCCTGCCGGCGCGCTCGGTCACCGCGGCGGTGCTGTGCTGCGAGTGCCGGCTGTGCGAGGCTTTCAGTTGCCCGCTCGAGCTCTCGCCCTGCGCCTACGCCAAGGCGATCAAGCGAGAGCTCCGCGAGGCGGGCTGGAAGAACGAGGTGCACCGGCGTCGCGACCTGCGCGCGTCGTGCACGCGCGAGCTGCGACGCGTGCCGGTGACTCGGCTGCGGGACAGGCTCGGCCTGGCACCCTACGCCCAGCAGACTTCACCGCTTTTGCCCGAGCGCTTCGAGCCGAGAAGCGTGCGCATCCCGCTCAAGATGCATCTGGGCGCGCCCGCCCGGCCGGTCGTCGTGCCGGGAGCGCGCGTGCGCTGCGGCGAGCCGGTCGGCGCCATCCCCGACGGCCAGCTCGGCGCCGCCGTGCACGCGTCCATCGACGGCATCGTCCGGCAGGTCACGGACAAGCTCATCCATATCGAGAGGAGTGACTAGGCGATGGCTCCGGCAGGTGGCGGCAAGGCCAGGGAGCCCGATCCGGCGATCGGGCTGGTGGAGCTCAACAGCGTGGCCGTGGGCATTGCCACGGCCGACGCCATGGTCAAGCGCACGCCCATCGAGCTGCTCGAGTGCCGGCCCATCTGCCCGGGCAAGTTCATGGTGCTGGTGGGCGGGCTCACCGAAGAGGTCAACCAGGCCATGGCGGCAGGTGTGGCGCGCGCCGCGGACGCGGTCGTGGACACGCTGCTCTTGCCCCACGTCCACCCGTCCATCTTCCCGGCCCTGTGCGGGGCAGTCGAGGCCGGTCCCGTCGAGGCTCTGGGCATCGTGGAGACGATCAGCGTGGCCTCGGCCATCGTGGCGGCGGATGCGTCGGCCAAGGCGGCGGACGTGCTCCTGACCGAGCTGCGCCTCGCCAATGGCCTCGGGGGCAAGAGCTTCTATCTGATGGCCGGCCCGCTTCCCGCCGTGCAGGCCGCCGCAGCCGCGGCCAAGGGCAAGATCGGCGAGCTGGGGGTGCTGGTGCGCTGCGAGATCGTGGAGCAACTGCACGAGGCGGTGCGGCAGAAGGTGAGCTACTAGGAGTCTGTCGGAGAAAAAACTAAGTGCGCGGAATTGTTCGGTTCCAGCGTCAGAGTAAAGTGAGCGATTTCGATAACTTGGACCATTTCGAGCACGCTTTCTCCGACACACTCCTAGCGAGGCTTCGCCTCCAACCGTTTCAGCTCTGCGCCGTCGCGGCGATTCCGAGCTGCCGGCGCAGCCGGCCGTAGGCGTCGCTGCACATGAACGCGATGAGGTCGTCCATGCGCTCGTCGCCGCCGGCGCTGGCAGGGCTCGCCGGCGGCGCGCCCTGCCCGGGGCGCTCGGCCGCGGCGCCCGCCCGCGCCAGCTCCAGCATGCGCTGGGCCACCCCGAGGTCGTTGCACAGCAGCAGGCCGGCACGAAGCGCCGTCCGATCCGCGCCCGCGGCCCAGCGCTGGAGGTTGGTGCGGCCGCCCTCCTCGACGAACCGCAGGAAGTGGCCGCGCAGCCGGTCGATCTGCGCCGCGTCGAGGATGGGCTCGATGGCCGCAGCGATCGGGGCGACGCGGCGCTTGACGCCGGAGTGCAGCGGCAGACCGGGGTTGCCGATGGTCAGCGCCGCCAGGAACAGATCCTCGAGGTCGGCGACGTTCGGCGCCAGCAGGCGCATGAAGCGGTCCTCGCGGTACCAGGCCAGGTGGCTGCCGGCAACGAAGGCGAGCTCGGCGGCCGAGCGGCCGGACAGGGCGAGCTTGCCCAGGCGCGCCGCCGGCGGCACCCCGGGCACCATGTGCACCATCCCGTCCCACGCGGGATCGGCATACACCGGGGGCGCGGGCATGCCCAGGATGGAGGCCGCCCAGAAGAAGCAGCGCGACGCCTGCACCGTCGTGCCCGTCGGATGCTGTCGCCGCTGCTCGGGAAGCTCGGGCAGCAGGCGGGCGTGGCGCAGCGCGGCAACATGGCCGAGCAGCACGGCCGAGACCACGACCGCGAAGAACTGCCCGGTGAGCACCTCCTCGTCGGCGTGGGCGACTAGACGCCGCCAGGCGTCGGCGCTGACCGAGCCCGAAGGCTGGATCAGCCCCGCCGGCCGCCAGCGCTCGTGGATCTCGCGCTGCGGCCCGTCGGCCTCGCCGAGATGGCACAGGGCGTGGGCCACGCACCACTGCTGGTCGATCTCGCCGCGCCGGCCGAGCGCGCGCAGCAGCACGCGCAGCAGGTCGGCGTTGCGCGGGTCGTGCCGCAGCCGCCGGCGCAGCTCCTCGACCTCGTCCGCGGCGGCGGGCAGATCGTCGTGCGCCTCGAGGTCGGAGAAGTCGACGTCCACCGCCGCCTGGGCGCGGGCGTGCGCCAGCTCCTGCTCGAGCTCGGCCACGCGCTGCTCGAGCTGGGCGACGCGCCGCTGCAGCGCCTGGGGGCGGGGGTCGGCACCGGCCTCCATCACCGAAAGCGAGGCGCGCGGCGCGTCGTCAGCGGCGAAGCCTGGCGTGCCCTGCACGACCGCCACGCCGTGGCGGGCCTCGAAGGCGGCGAGCAGCGCCTGCTCGACCTGGTACAGCCGAGCCCGGTCGAGCCCCATCGAGGCCGCCGCCTTCTCCAGCGTCACGCGCTCCTGCGGCGTGATCACGCCGTCCTCCATGGCCTCGGTGAACAAGTGCTCGTAGAACACCTCGAACTTGTCGAGCTGGATGCCGCCCGACAGCTCGCCCTGCTTGAACGCCTTTGAATGCTCGAAGACCGCGTCGTCCATCGCGCCTGCCTCTGGATCGCGCCTGCCTCCGGGTGGAGGGCCGCGACACTGTGGCAGGACGGGGCCCGGAGCACAACCCGCGGCGCATCGGTCTCACCCATGGGTTCGGGCTGGTGCTCGCCCCTGCTGCTGGATCTTGCGCTCTCGTGCTATCCTGCAAGCTCTTGGTGCTCGTCCGGCGCGCTCCGGGCGCCGGGCGGCACGAACGCGGAGGGCTTTGCGATGCAACGTGGCACAGGGGCAGGAACGAGGTGGGCGGCTGGGCTTGCAGCGGCGGTAGTGGTCGCGGCCGCCGTTGGGGCGTGCTCGGGCGGCGAGGGCTCGGCGGCGGCGCCCGGCGGGACGAGCACGACGCCGGGCGATTGTCCGTCGGGGCTCACCAAGTGTGAGAACAAGTGCGTGCAGACGGATCTCGATCCGTCGCACTGCGGCGCCTGCGGCACCGCTTGCCCGAAAGGGCAGGTGTGCTCGGCCGGCCAGTGCGCCCTGGACTGCGTGGGCGGCACCACCAAGTGCTCGGGGCTGTGCGTAGACACGACCGTGGACCGGGCCAATTGCGGCGGCTGCGAGAACGCCTGCGGCAGCTCCGAGCTGTGCTCCCAGGGCCAGTGCTCCGCGCAATGCCTGGGAGGCACGACCCAGTGCGCCGGGGTGTGCGTGGACACGGACGTCGATCCGACCAACTGCGGCGCCTGCGGCACGGCCTGCAAGGCCGGGGAGGTGTGCTCGGCCGGGCAGTGCGGGCTGGAGTGCACGGGCGGCACGACCAAGTGCTCCGGCCTGTGCGTCGACACCGCGCTCGATCCGGCCAACTGCGGCGCCTGCGGCAACGCCTGCGGCGTGGGCGAGGTCTGCTCCTCCGGCCAGTGCGGCCTGAAGTGCGTGGGCGGCACCACCAAGTGCGGCAACCTCTGCGTGAGCACGCAGTCGGACGCGGCCAACTGCGGCGGCTGCGGCGTGGCGTGCCCGCCGGGGCAGGTGTGCTCGGCCGGATCCTGCGCTCTGGACTGCGTGGGCGGCACCACCAAGTGCGCCGACGAGTGCGTGAGCACCGAGAACGATCCGGCGCACTGCGGCGGCTGCGGCAAGGCCTGCCCCGCGGGGCAGGTGTGCTCGGCCGAGAAGTGCGGCCTGGAATGCGTGGGCGGCACGACCAAGTGCGCCGAGCTGTGCGTGAACACCCAGCTCGATCCACAGAACTGCGGCGGCTGTGGCAAGGCGTGCCCCCAAGGACAGGTCTGTTCGGCCGGGCAGTGCGGGCTGACTTGCCTGGGCGGCACGACCAAGTGCGGCGACGGCTGCGTGGACACGACCCTCGATCCGCAGAACTGA
>JACQWT010000047.1 GCA_016209145.1 Deltaproteobacteria bacterium
CGCGATTTTCCCCTTGCTTTCCGCTTGGCTGGATCGCATAAGATATCATATGTCAAATTTGGCCGGTGGACTCTCGCACGGCGCTTGGCCGGGGCCAGCAGGCTCGTCTCGGGCTCCGTCGGGCTTGCTTGGGCTAGCCGCTCTTCGTGCCTGAGGAGCGGATCTTCTTCGACGGCGAGGTGGACCACACCGACCAGGCGATCGCCTACCTCGGCTCCTACCACCGCACGAGCTACGGCGGCTGCAAGCCGGGCCCGGGCGACATGGTCATAGGCGCCAGCTCGCTCGTGGCCAAGGCCAACGGCGTCGCGCACGCCTCCCACGTGCAGGAGAAGCTCACGGAGATGGTCCAGCTAAACGAGGTGCTCTACGCCTGCGGGCTGGCGGCGAGCATGAAGGGGTTTCGCCTGCCGGCCGGGGTCTGGTGCAGCGATCTCTTGCTCGCCAACCTGTGCAAGCTCAACGTCACGCGCAGTCCGTATCTGCTGGCCCGGCTGGCCACGGATCTCGCGGGCGGGATCATGGTGACCATGCCCTCGGCCGCCGACTTCGACCACGGCGAGATCGGTCCCCTGGTTCGCAAGTACCTCACGGCCGCGCCGGCCCTCTCCGTCGAGCAGCGCCGCCGGCTGATGCGCTTCCTGGAGAACGTGGCCCTGGGCTGCGGCGGCGTGTGCCTGCTGGCCGAGAGCGTGCACGGGGCGTGCTCGCCGCAGGCGCAGGTGATGCAGATCCGCGCCGACGCCCCGTTCGAGGAGATGGAGAGATGCGTCCGGACGCTGCTCGCTTCGGCGCCGGTCGGGAACTGATCCACTTGCGGCGGGCAGGGTGATCCATCCGCGGTTGCAGGTTCGGCGTCCGCGGCAAGGGAGAGGCGGAGGCGGAAGGCACGACGGGGGTGTCAGGACGGTCTTGGCGCCCAGGTCCGCGTGGAGCTCGGTCGCGGCGAGGCTGCGAGATCGATGGACCAGTCGGTCAGGGGCGGCGGGCGGCGTCCCTCCGTGCCAACGACGCACTCGCGACCGCACGTCTCGGACGACAACCCGTTCAGCGAGGCGCAGTTCAAGACGCTCAAGTATCGGCCTGACTTCCCCGAGCGGTTCGGGGAGCTGGAGCGCGCGCGCCTTCTGCGTCGACTTCTTCGCCTGGTACAACCGCGAGCACCATCACGCCGCGCTCGGGCTGCTCACGCCCGCGGGGACCACCGACAATGAGGCGCGGACGTGCACCACGGCCTGGTCGAGGAGTGCATCACGCAGCGCCAGGCCGTGCTGGACGCCGCGTTCGCGGCGCACCCGGAGCGGTTCCCGCGGGGCCGTCCGGTGGCGCAACGACCAGCACGGGCGGCATGGATCAACCCGCCCAAGGACAAGCCGCGCGTCAAGCCCGGGGTGCCCGGTTCTGGTGCTCGAGACCGGCCCGCACAAAGATGAAGCCGAACCCGAAGGCCCGGCCCCATCCGTCTTGCCACCTGTGCGGCGCTCGGGTTGCTCCTCAGCAGAGCCCTATCCTCCGCGCAGGTATGTCCAGGCTACACCAACCGGCGAGCACGGCAAGCCGATCGACAGCGCGCGTGGCAGTTCCAGCGCCCGGCCCCATCCGGATGCCTGGAATGCGAAAAACCTCGGGGGTCTGGGGGCAGAGCCCCCGGCTCAACAACTCCACGCGCCGCTTGCGGCGCACCTTCACTAAACTGTGATGGCGACTGTCTCAAAGTCGTTGACACGCTCCGCGTTGCAGTGGCGCGGAGGGGTGACCCGACGGCGGTAGCGGGTGATCGCGACGGCGAGAGCCTGGGCCGTGGTGATGACGCGGTCGGCGTCCTTGGCGGTTGATGTCGTGGCCGCGTCGAGCCCATCATCTGTCGGCTGCAACTCGGGCTGGGCCGCGACGAGCGCGAGGATGGCGAGGTCGATCACAGCCTCGATCGAGTCGAGGATCGCCAACTCGGGGCAGGCCGCGAGTTCGTCCGGGGTGGGCAGGCGAGCGAGGGGCGGTTTGCGGCGAATCACGAAACGACCTCGCGGCGCGGGGTCTCATGGGTGCGGGACTGCGCGTCGGCCCGCTGGCGGGCGAGGTGCTGGCGGTAGCTCGGGCCGTCGATGTCGATGCGGATGGCGGTGGCGGCGAGGCGGTCGAGGACGGCACCGGCGAGGGTGGCGTCGCCGAGGTACTTGCCCCAGGCGGAGAGCTGAAGGTTGGACGTGATGGCGGTCGAGGCCGTCATGTGGCGGCGGTCGAGCAGCGTGAAGAGCATGTGAGCCGCCGTCGGCTCGTCGTCGCGGCGCTTGAGCTGGCCGAGGCCGACGTCGTCGATGACCAGGAGCTGGACGCGGCACCACGCCTTCATGCGCTTCTCGTAGGTGCCGTCGGCGAGGCCGGCGTAGAGGTCGTCGACGAGGTCCACGCATCTGGCGTAGCGGACCGCGAGCTCGTGCTCGCACGCCTTGAGCACGAGCGACTGCAGGATGTGGCTCTTGCCGGTGCCGGTCTTGCCGGTGAGCAGCACGTCGTCATGGCAGCCCACGAAAGAGAGGTCGAAGAGCGCCTCGACGGCGCGCCGGTCGAGCTTGGGCTGGAAATCCCAGTCGAAGCCGGCCATGGTCTTCTTGACCTTCAGGCCGCTTCTGCCGAATCTCCACTCGATGCTGCGGGCGATCTTGAAGGCGGCGGCGGCGGCCAGCAGCCGCTCGATGCTCTGCAGGTCCGAGGCCTTCGCCTCGCGGGCCCAGCGCAGGTGCGCTTCGAGGTCGAAGTCGTTCAAGCCGAGTCGCTTGAGGTGCCGCTGGATCCGCTCTCGGAGTTCGTCTCGGGGGGCGGCGTCGTCGGTTCGCCTGGACATGGCGGTGCTCCTGTCGGTTCGGGTGAAACGCCGTGCGCGGGCAGGGCGTCGTACTCCGTGAGGTCGCGAGGTTCCGCGCACGCGCCGGGCGGGTCGAGCCGCCGCGAGAGATCGTGCGCGACGTACTCATCGAGCCGGCGCGGGGTGCCGCGGGCGACGAGGATCCGTTCGACGGAGTGGTGATCGAGCGCGCCGTACGCGAGCGCGTGCGCCAGCGCGCGGACCAGGTCATCCGTGCCGAAACGCTCACGTAGCGTGAGGATCTTGCGCGCGTGATACGCCGCCGAGCGGGGTTGCGCTGTCTCGAGCGCGGCGAGAAACGCCGCGGCGCGGTCGTCAAAGGACGCGAAGGCCGGCCTGAGTCGATCGAGGTCGGGGCCGCGGTCGGCGTGACGGGGGCGGTGCCCGTCGAGGATCGACCGCTGCTGCGCACCACGGGGCAGCAGCGGGTGGCAGGCGATGCAGGTCAGGTCGGACCGGTAGACGAAGAGCTCGTTCTCGGTGATGCGCACCGGCAGGATCTCGGTCACGTATTCGTATGGCAGCGAGTACCAGTTGCCGTCCCAGGCGATGAAGCCCTCGATGTCGCACGGCCGGTAGAGCACACGCGCGGTGTCGTAGGGGTGGCGTGGCAACGGCCGCAGCAGCGGCTGCTCCTCGGCGAAGAGCTCGAGCCTGGTGCGGCGCCGCATGCGCTTGAGCGGCCGCGCATCGCAGATCGTGTCCAGCCAGTGCGCGAGCTACGCACGAAACTCGTAGTGCGTCGCGAAGTCGATGAAGCGCGGGTTGTAGATCGGCTGGGGGCCCTCCCAGCGCAGAAGTACCGGTTTCTGGCCGTCGTACTTGCAGTGCAGCGCCGCGCCTTCGAAGCGCTCGAAAGCGTGCACGTGCCCGGCCATGAGCGCGAAGAGGTCGTTGCGCTCGTGTAACCCGTAGTACTTGCGCGTCGAGTAGCGCAGCGTGTAGCCGAAGGCCTGCAGCGTGAGCGGAGGGGCCTGCGTGAAGGTCACCGGGTACGGCGACCAGTCGCACTCGGCCATGTCGCCGGGCTCGCGCGGCGGCGTCTCGAGGCTCGGCGTGACCGACCGAGGACGCACCTGGCGCACCAAGTCCTTCACACCGGTGTATCCGCCGCCGAAGCCCTTCTCGCGCAGGACCTCGAAGACGCGCTGCGCCGTGATGTCGGGGTACGTCCGAAGCAGCTCGTCGACCTGCGGCCGGAAGGGATCGAGCTTCGACGGCCGACGGGTCGGCGGCGTGGGCAGGGCCGAGTGCGGCCTGCCTCTCGCCTCCACGTGTTCGGTCAGAATCGCCCGAACCGTGTTGCGGCTGAGGCGTAGCGCCCGGGCGATCGCCCGCCGGCTCATCTTCTGGCTGTCGAGCAGCACCACGTCGTGGACCGTGTTCTCGTCAACCGGCGGCATGCGTCGCTCCCCGCGCCGCCGTCAGGCGCGTCTCGATGGTGCGGGTCAGCGCGTGCAGCGTCGAACGCAGCTCGCCGAGTTCCCGCGACACGGTCGCGCACGCCTCGTCGCCGAGGCTCTCGAGCGAGCGCTCGAGCAGCCGCGCGTGCAGCCGCACCGACAGGCGCCTCATCGCCCATGCGTCGGCGACCAGTTGCTCGCCGGGCGTGCGCCGCGACGGTCCGCCCTTCGGCACCGGCGGCGGCGGCTTCGAAGCCTCATCGAGCAGCCGCGGCCACTCGCCCGGCGGCGCCGCCAGCAGCGCGTCCACCAGGCTCCCCGTCTGGCGCGTCGTCAGCCCCCGCCGTGCCACGACCCGCGCCACCTCGTCCTGGTTGCAGCGCTGCAACCGGCCGACCTCCACCGCCGCCGTCGCCGAGACGAGTCCGAGCCGTACGCTTGCGGTCAGTTCCTCCGACAGCCCCTCGGCCAGCGTCAGCCGGCGGCACACCCAGCTCTTGTGCCGCCCCAGCAGCACGGCGATCTGCGGTTGGCTGAGGTCGTTCTCGCGGTACAGCGAGCGCACCAGCCATGCTTCCTCGAGCTCGGACAGCGGCGCGCTGGCGTTGCAGCGAAGCACCCGTACCTTCGCCCCGGCCGCGTCCAGCGCGTGCACCTCGACCCGCAGCGTCGGCCACGAAAGCTCGCGCGCCGCCCGCACCCGCTTCAGCCCGTCGAACACCTCGATCGCCGCCCCGACGCGGTACGCCTGCACCGCCGTCAACTGCCCGAGCTTCGACAGCGACACACGCATATGCTCCTGCGCCTCCGGTGCGCACAGCCGCAGCCCCGACAGCGCCATGCCCAGCTCGCCTGGCGCCATCTCCACGCTTGCCGTTGCCTCGCTCCTCACGTGCACGACGGTGCACGATCCCCCGCATCATGACCAGACCGGCGAGGGACATCGCCCACAGGACAGGCGCTATCTGCGCACCACGACAGCCGAATCCCGTAGGAGGCCGGCGAGGGACATCGCCCGTTTTGTCCCACACGGCCGCCGTTCCGGCGCTCGTTTCTCCCGGGAAAACAGGCCTGCGCGTGTTTTCACGCGCCGCGAGGCCGGCGAGGGACACCGGCGTCCCTGTCGCCGCCTCTGTCCCACGAAAACCGGCTCATCCCTGCGATACCACACCGGAATCGGACCCGAGGCCGGCGAGGGACATTTCGGCGTCCCCCGCCCTCCTCGCCACCCGGCGCAGCGCCTCCTCGACGTCCCTTCGCCCCGGCCACCCATGCGACGACAGCCCTTCCATCTCGCGCGCGATCAGCTGCACGACCTCGACCGGCAGACCCTCGCGCGGCGGCGTTGGCCCTGCCCGTGCTCGCCGCCGCAAGCTACGCTTGCGCTCGCGCGACGCCGCTCGCTCCGCCTCGATCTCCGCCGCGTACCGCGCTCGCGCCTGCGCGGCCCGCCGCTTCAGTCGGCACGCCTCACCGCAGGTCATCTGGGTCTTGGTGGCCGACGGCGCCGGCGAGTACTTCCGCCCGCACTGACAGCACCGCCTTCGTTCGTCCTTCCGGGAGTTCGCGTCCATCAGCCAGACGCTCGCGAACGACACCGCCTACGGCCAGTTCAACCTCCCGACCCCGACGGCGGCGTGGATCTCGCCGCCGCCGCGAAGTGGATCCCGTTCAGGCCGCCGCCGAAGCTGCTCGCGTTGGACTAGTAGCCGTCGCCCCGTAGCCGTCCGCTGATCTGGCAGGCGAACGGGGTCTCGGGCCGTACCCGTTCACGGCATTTCCGCGCCAGCAAGGGCGGCTCGCCGAGTCGGCCGCGATCGCGGCTTACGTCCTCGGCCCGGTTCCTCACGTACAGGAGTACGCTCCGGGCCGGGCCTCCGGGCGCGCTCGCGCTCGCGGCCGCCTGACGACCGCAGCCGGAATCGGCTATGCTGCATTGCAGCTCGGCCTCCGGTCGAGCCTCACACCGGAGCGAAGTGCGATGGGCGGCCATTCGAAGTGGCACACGATCGAGCAGAAGAAGGGCGCCATCGACGCCAAGCGCGGCAAGATCTCCACCAGGCTCATCAAGGAGCTGCAGGTGGCCGCGCCCATCGGCGGTGGCGACGCCGAGTCGAGTCGAGCGCAGAGGCGAACGGGCTCGCCCCCGATCCTCGCACCAGGTGCTTCACCACGCACGCTGATGTGCGGCCGGCGGCGTCGGCGACATCGTCATCGCCCCGCCGAAGCGTACGGCAGATAGGGTCGTCCATGCCGAAAGCCGACAGGAGAGGCGCCGCCGCCTACGACAGCATCATCGAGGCGGTCTTCTTCGCGCACTACAGGAAGGGCGCGAGCTCGTTCGAGTTCGCGCGCGAGGAACTGCGGGACGCCGGCAACCGCCTCCGCGTGGCGGTGCCGAAGAACCTCGGAGACGTGCTCTACACGTATCGCTACCGAAGGGCGCTGCCCGATGCGGTCCGGCAGACGTGCTCGGCAGGAAACGAGTGGATCATCTCGGGAGTCCGCGCTGGCCGCTATGCGCTTCGACTCGTTCCCATCACGAGGATCGAGCCACAGGCCGGCCGGTACCGGATCAAGGTGCCCGACGCGACCCCGGAGATCGTCGCGCAGCATGCGCTCAGTGACGAACAGGCGCTGCTCGCAAGGGTTCGTTACAACCGGCTCATCGACATCTTCACCGGCATCACGACGTACTCGCTCCAGAACCACCTGCGCACCCAGGTGGAGGGCGTGCAGATCGAGATCGACGAACTCTACCTCGGCATCGGCAAGAACGGCGCGCAGTACGTGCTTCCGGTTCAGGCCAAGGGCGGAAGCGACCGGATCGGTCGGGTCCAGCTCGAACAGGACATCGAGTACTGCGCGCGTCAGTTCTCGAAGCTGATCGCGCGAGCCATTGCGGCGCAGCTCATGGAAGACGGCACGATCGCCATGTTCGAGCTCACCGTCGCGAACGAGCGAGTGGAGATCGTCGACGAGAGACACTACAAACTCGTGCCCGCCTCCGAGATCACGCCGGGCGACCTCGACGAGATGAAGCGGCGCGAGCAGTAGGTCGATTTCGCCGCGGCGCTTGGTTTCTGGGAGCGGCGAGCCGGGATTGTGCGCGCGTCCCTCCGCCAGTGGCCTGACTCAGCGGCGCGAACGGCGACGGGATCGTGGCTGCGGCCGTTTCGGCGAGCTCTTGGCGTACGCGCACACGCCGCGAACCGCGCAGTCCGCACACCTCGGCACGCTCCCACGACACACGGCTCGGCCGTGCGCGACGAGGTTGACATGCAGGGAATAGCGCACCCTCGCCGGCACCAGCGACTCCACCGCCTGCTGGGCGTATTCCAGCCGCACGGCCGGGTTCATCAGGCCGAGTCGGCCCAGGATTCGGCGCACGTGCGCGTCCACCGGGAAGACCTTTCGACCGAGCGCGTACAGGAGCACGCACTTCGCCGTCTTGCAGCCAACTCCGGGGAGGCCCACGAGGTACTCCTCAGCTCGCTCGGCCGACATCGAGCGCAGCGGATCGAGCGTTACCGTGCCGAAATCGCCTATCAACCTGCGTAGCAGCGCGGCGAGGTACGTCGACCGTCGCTGCGACAACCCCGCGCCGCGCATGATGGCCCGAAGGGCTGGACTGTCACCCTCCCGCGCCAGGGCATCCCACGCTTCGTACTTCGCCTTCAGGGCATGGAATGTGGCGACGCACGCCTCGGGGCCCGTGCGGCCAGAGAGCAGGATGAAGATGAGGTCGTCGACTGGGTCGAACGGGTTTTCCAGCCGAGGCGAGCCGTACACCCGATCGAGGCGCTCGGCGACGACGAGGACCTTCTGCTTCGTTCCGGGCGTGTACCTGATGCCTGCATCCGTGCTGGTCGGCATGTCGGCACCGTGGAGGCGTCTGCTTGCTACCCAGTGGCGAGCCGATCGGTAGAGCGGGTCGCCATGCGAATGACCACACGATGTCGCTCGATAGCCTGACCGTTCTCCAGGCCGAAGCTCGCGAGGAAGATGTGCTCCCGGGTCAGTCGTGCAGCGATCAGGGCGCGGTGGCACCCGTTCTGCACCATGGCATCCGCGAGTCGCCGCCGCGGCGGCAGCTGGTGTCCCACGCACGTGGTGACGACGACTCGCTCGTGCTTCTGTCCCTTCTGCGCGAGCGCCGCGGAGAACCGCCGTCGGTCGTCCCAGAACAGGCTGCCGTCGGGACGAAGGGCCTTCCAGTGTTCTCCTGCCAGAAGGCCGATGAGTCGTCCGTCGGCGAGCACTTGGAGGCTGATGGGCGCGCCGCCGTCGTTGTCGACGGTCACTTCGCCGTAGACGACCGCATCGAGCAACGAAGCACTGGCTACGTTGATGGCGTCCTTGTCTCCGATCGAGGCCGGTGTGTCCAGCGGCACGACCTGCGCCGAGTCTCCGCCTTCCCCGTGCAGCGCCAGGGTCACGCCGTGGTCGTGGAAGGGCTTGAGGAGGCGGTTGACGTTCCGGCTGCGCGCGAGGGCGCTAAAGAACTGCTCGGGACGGATGCGAGGCATCACGGCACCCGTCTTGGCGTAGGCGGCCTCGACCTGCTTTCTGTCGATCACGGTGCCGACGCTGGATCCGCAAGTCGCGAGCAGCTCTGCGAGGACCTTCGGGTACTCCTCCATCTGCACGATGCGGCGGTAGTGCGTCCCCTTGGCGGGCACGTCGAACGTGCCGCTCAGGGCCACCGGCGCGCCCTTCGGCTTCTTGGCGGCGAGACCGAGGGCGCGGACGATCTCGGCCCCCACGGCGCGTGCGACGGGAGGACAGACGGAATTGCCAATCTGCTGGTAGGCGTGCCACTTGCCCGGGAAAAAGACGAACCAATCCGGATATCCGTGCAAGCGCGCCGCCTCGCGGACGGTGATGCACGTAGGGCGGATGGGATGGACGGGCCTCGGCGCCGTGTGGGAGCCCCGCTCCGAGTTGCTGCCGGCGCGAAGCGTCGGGCACACGCCGCCCGGCGACAGCCGGGGGAGCTTGTGTCCGGGCACCATCTGACCGGGCGGCGTGGCCGCGTAGAGAGCGGTCGTCTCCGGCGAGTGGACAACCTTCGCGCACCCCGTGCAGATGTTCTTGTCCCACGCTCGTTCGCGCGACCTGTCCGACGGATCGGGGCTCAGACCCCGCGCGACGCGCGCATACTCGCTCGCATCCGCGCGAAGCGGCGGGTAGGGCTGACTGTCGCCGGATTCTGCCGGAACTGGCAGGTCGGCCAGCGTCTCGAGCACCGTCGGGCGGCCGGGTTGGCCTTCGCAGCGGCCGGCGGGGTAGGGGACGATGATGCCCAGTTCCTCGCGGGTACCGATCACGAAGAGCCGCTCCCTGTCCTGGGGCACTCCGAAGTTCTTTGCATTGAGCCTCTGCGGGGGCCATGCGATCGCATATCCGGCAGCGCGAAACCTCTCGATGGCATCCTGGAAGATGGCGGCGGTCCTGCCCGTCTGCATCCCGGGCACGTTCTCCATCACGAACGCGATGGGGCGGACCTCGGCGACGATCCGAGCGAACTGCGCAACCAGCGTGCTGCGCGGATCGAGGATATCACGGAGGCCCATGTGGCTGAAGCCCTGGCAAGGAGGACCGCCGAAGATCACGTGGACGGTGTCGCCCACCTTGTCGAGGATGTCCTGCCCCGACAGGTCGGCCACGGATCCGTGAATCACCTCGCCGTAGGGGAAGTTCCTGGCATGCGCCGACACGTGGTACGGGTCGTAGTCGACGGCCAGCATCACGTCGAAGCCAGCCTGCTCGAAGCCGAGCGACATCCCCCCCGCTCCGGAGAACAGGTCGACTGCGATCGGGCGAGTGTTGGTCTTGGCCGCGCGCGGCATGGCTGAACGGGCGAACAGGATAGCGCCCGATGGTCGCGCCCGTCAACCGGGGTCGGCGGCCATCATGGCCATCATGGAAGGATGATGCGCCGGCCCTGCGAGCCGTGCTACTCTGCTGGTGTTGGTGAGCGGCATGCGTAGCGGCGCTGAGCAGAAGCTGGCGCGGGCAGCGGCGGCGGGCGCGGCGCTCGCGCTCGCGCTCGGGGCGTGCAGCCACCCGTGGGAGGACTACCGGCCGGCGGGGGCTACGAGCTCCGTGCCGAGCAGCGCCGGCGGGGCCGCCGGCGGGACCGGGGCGCATGGTGCCGCGGCCGCGGGCGCCGGCGGAGCGGCCGGCGGTGGAGCAGGCGCGGGGGCTGCAGGCACCGGGGCTGCCGGCGCCGGTCCCGACGTTCCTGGGGACGCGGGGCCCGACGTCGTGGCTTGCGCGCCCAACTCCGGGGACTGCAAGGACCACAGCGACTGCCCGGCCTCGAGCTGCGTGGAGCTGACCAAGTGCGGCTTCCGGGTGTGCACCAAGCCCTGGCCCGAGGCCAACGCCTGCAGCCCGCCGGGCCCGAACGAGTGCTGCGCGAGTAAGGACTGCCCTGACAAGGGCGCCAAGTGCTTCAAGGGCGACCCGAAGCCCTTGTGCTGTGGCGAAACCGTGGACGTGAACCACTGCGTGGCCGACGCGTGCAGCAAGGACGCCGACTGCAACGCGCAGGGAGACATCATGGTCTGCATCCCCGGCGGGACCATGGGACGACCCATGGCGAGCTGCGTCGAGGCCCCGTGCAAGCTCGACAGCGACTGCAAGGCAGAGCCGGGCGGGATCTGCGCGCCGGTGACCAAGACCACCTGCGACCGGCCCGTGGGCCTGTACTGCGTCTACTACCCGTCCGACGGCTGCCGCTCGGATGCCGACTGCCAGGGGAAGTACTGCCTGGTCGCGGGCGGTCGCGCCTCGTGCAAGCCCAACCCCGCCCAGTGCCAGTAGCTCGGTGAGTCAAAACACCCCCACCGAGAAGTGCAGCGCGCCGAGGTCTTCCCAGGGGCGGCGGATCAGGTTGAAGCCGTAGTCGAAGGCCAAGGGACCGATGGGCGTGGCCAGGCGCAGGCCCGCCCCGGCGGCGTAGCGCAGCCGCAGCAGATCCATCGGCGTCCCGATCGAGTCCTCGCTCGACCAGACGTTGCCCGTGTCGAGGAACAGGCCCAGGCCGAAGGTGTCGGTCAGAGGCGCGCGCAGCTCGATCCGGGGGCAGACGAAGAGGTTGCCGCCGCGCACGGGGACGTCGCTGGCGTCGAGCGGCCGCTCCTGCCCGTCTTCGCGCACCGTCTCGCCGCTCAGGATCTTCTGGGCGAGGTCCTCGGGCACGACCGAGTCGAGCAGGAAGCCCCGCTATCCACGCCGCCCAAGTAGAAGAGCCGGTCGGGGTAGGTCTGGCTCGTGCTCGTGAGCTGCAAGTTGTAGCCCGCCGACACGCTCAGGGCCAGGGCCGCGCCGGACGAGCTCAGGCGCAGGTAGCCGCCGGCCTTGGCGGTGAAGCGCAGGAACTCGCTCTGAATGGTGGTCTTCTCGTCGGAGGGGAAGGCACTGACGTGCTCGATGCCGCTCGCGAGCAGCGTGCCGCTGGTGGCGGCGAAGGCGTTGTCGCGCCGGTCCCAGGTGGCGGCCAGGCGCTGGCCCAGGGCGATGGTCCGGCCGTCGGGCACGCGCAGCAGGCTCGCCAGGGCGGGGTTCCGTTGAATGGCGTCGGCGACATTCTTGGCGGCAAAGAGCTGCACGTCGTTTAGCTCCACCGAGGCGCCGAGCTGCGCGCTCAGATCGCGCCAGGGCCGGTAGCCCAAGGTGGGCAAGAGCGCTTCCTTGGTCTGGCCGAAGTCGCGATGGTTGTCGCGCAGATCGATGCCGTCGACGGTGAGGCTCACCAGCGGGCCCAGGCCGATCTCGGGGAAGCGCAGGCTGCCGCTGTTGCGCCTCTCCAGGCGCTGCCCCAAGGTAAGCTCGCCGTAGTTTTCGCGTACGTCCTGGTCGAGGATGAGCAGATCGGGCAGCAGGCCCAGCTCCAGCCGCACCGTCAGCGCAATGGCCTGACCGGCGACGTTGCGGTGGCCGTACTCGAAGCCGACGCGGAAGCCCTCGCCCGTGGAGAAGCCCGCGCGGGTCTCGACGTACTGCGAGCCGCGCTCGACCACCGAGATGATGACGCGCTTGCGGCTCTCCGGGATGTCGGGGTCCTCGAGGCCGATCGACACGCCGCTGGCGTGTAGAAGAACCGAAAGGGGGCGAGGGGGAACAGGTTGGAAGGCGGCAACTACATTAGCGCACCATATCCTACCTACTCCTACCCATACCTACCAGGTTTCGAGCAGCGCATGCGTCCCGAGTGGCTGGAGCGCTCCATCTTCGAGCCGCAGGACGTGCGCCTGGGCCTGATTCCGACGATGCCGCGGCTGCTCGTCACGCGCCAGGAGGCGCGCGATCTCGCGGCCCACCTGACGAGCAAGGCTCGGCCGCCCGAGCCGGCGTCGCTCGCCGGGGCCGATCCGGCCCGGGGCCGCCGCCTCATGGACGAGCAGCAGTGCGGGGCCTGCCACCGCTTCACCGGCGTGCCACCTCTCGCCGGCTCGACCGAGAAGTACGGGGGCCGGGATGAGACGCGCGACGCCGTGCTCATCGCCCCGGATCACCGCTTCACGCGCGAGCGCTCTACCGCGGCTGCGCTCATGGCCTGGATCCGAGAACCGCTGAAGGTCAAGAAGGACACCTTGATGCCGCAGATGCCCCTGGACGCAACCGAGCGGCGCGACGTCGTCTCCTACATCCTGACGGCGCGCGCCCAGCCGCTGGAGCCCCACCGGATCCCGCCGCGGATGGCGGTCTTGAAGCGCCGCGTGGGCTATGGCGAGCTCGGCGAGAAGATCCTGGCCGTGACCTGCCGGCACTGCCACTCCGAGCCGGACGTCTCGCTCGGCGACGGCGGCATCGGCAACACCGGCGGGCTCGGCTACATCCCGCGCGGGGTGAGCTTCCAGGACCACAAGAGCACCATGGCCGGCCGGCTCGACGACCAGGGCAACCGCCGCAGCCTGTTCGAGCTTCTCGCCGACGGCACGCCGCGGATGGTGGGCGCGCTGCTCGCCCGCCACGCCGAGCTGGCGGGCAGGCCGAGCGCGGAGATCCGGGGCATGCCCGCGTACCTGCCGCCGCTCCCGCCGGAAGAGATCCAGCTCGTCGAGAGCTGGGTGGCGCAGGGGCGGCCGCGTTGAGGGGCAAGCGCCCGAGCGGGCGTTCCCTACGGGTCGGTCCTCATAGCATTCCCCCACATCGAGATATCGAAGCCGTGCGTGTCCGGATACGAGGCGTTGGTTCTCCTGACCTGTAGCTTCGCGCCGCTGACCTGCATCTCCAGGCCGGGATTCGTCCCCATGACGCTGTCGTTGCCGAATGCGGCAATGGTCGCATTCGGCCAGCCGGTGGCGTAGCCGAGCCGGTGGAACCGGTGCGTTCCCCCGGTGTCGCTGCCGAAGCTGGCAACGAAGAAATGCGAGCCGTGAACGTCGTGCCTGGCCACGCTGTACCAGGTGTTGTTCACCATATTGGCGAGCGACACGCCCACCACCATGAAGCCGTCACCAACGTGAAGGTTAGGCGGGACCTTGCCGTCGACGTTCTTAGGGCCGGCCACGGTGAGCGTAGCATCGGGGCTCGGCGTCCCGATGCCGACCTTGCCGGTTCCCGTGAATCGAACTCTTTCGACAATGCCGCTTCCGTCGCTTCCCTCCTGAATGAGTCGGAGCGAGAGACCGGTGGGATCTCGCAGCGCTTGGAACCAGCCGTCATTCCCGTAGGACAAAAAGTGCAAATAGGCCGAGGTGTCCGAGGTCGGGGAGGAGATCTTGATTCGGGCGTTGTCGCCATAGACCTCGAGCTTCTGATTTGGCGCCGCCGTCCCGATGCCGACCTTGCCGGCGTCGTAGTACGTGTCGTTGCCGCTGAGCTTCCAGGGCGACGCGCCGGCGGGGCCCTGGGGCCCCTGCGGGCCGGCCGGCCCGGCGTCGCCCTTGGGGCCCTGCGGGCCGGCGGGTCCGGTGTCGCCCTTGGGGCCCTGCGGGCCGGCCGGGCCCGCGTCACCCTTGGGCCCCGCGGGCCCTTGGGCGCCGGGCGGGCCGGCGTCGCCCTTGGGGCCCTGGGGGCCGGTCAGCCCGGTCGGATCGCCGACCCACTTGCCCTCGCTGTCGATGACCGTGCCGTGGTCGGGGATGCTGACGGAGCTCGGCGTGATGTCGCCGACGGCGTTGGCGGCCACGAGCGCGTAGGGGACTGACTCGATCGCGGCGCGGGGGGTCATCTCCGGGTCGTCGCCGACCACGATGCCGAGGTAGCGCGTCGAGCCGTCGAAGAGGTCGGCGGGCAGCTTCACCAGGGAGCCGAGAGAGACGCTGAAGTAGCCGTCCTGCAAGGCGACCTTGTGCAGCTCCAGCCACAGGGGCGACGACGCGATCTTGCTCTCGTAGATCCGGAACTCCAGCTCCAGCTCGCCGTCGATCGGCTGGCCGGTCTTCGCATCATACAGGCGCCCCTGCTGTGGGATGGCGCCCGGCACGCCCGCCGCTCGGGCCGGCACGCCGAGGCTGAAGGCTGCGGCGACGATGCCGGCGCAGATCCAGATTCGATTGAGGTTCATGGAATGCACGCTGGCGCAGGAGGTGCAGCGCGTCAATCCGAACCGGGTGTGGATCTGTAACTGACCGGATTTGCTTGTGTTTTGCTTGCTTCAGGACACCGTTCGTGACGTTTTCGTCACAACGGGCCGCTAACTTGTCGGAAGTTTGGCCTTGGCCGGAGGCCAGCCCGGCAAATCCGCATGGTTGTGGTGCCGAAGAAGCAACAGTAGGCCCACTAGCCCGACAACTTGGCGGCCGGTTGTTTCGTCATGGACCAGCGCGGGGGCAGTTCCCACTGCGCCGGCACAAACCGCGTACCGCGTGAGGAAAGAGGGATCAAACAGGAAGACGGGAAGGCGGGAAGCAGACAGTTGTTGTGGACTTGTTCGTGAGCCGTCTCAGTCCGCGCTTGAGAACCTCGACGTTGAAGTTCACGAGGAGCACCACGGGAAGGCCGGTTAGCTTGAGGTACGTGAGGGCCTGCGCTTCGTGCACGGGCAAGAGGCGCTCGACAGCCCTCGCCTCGATGAGCAGCCAGTCGTCGACGACGATGTCCAGTCGGTAGCCGTGTTCGAAGCGCACACCCGTGTAGAACACGGGCAGAACCCGTTGCTGCTCGACGCCGAAGCCACGCAGACGAAGCTCATGAGTGCGCGCACCCAGCAGCCAACTTCCCCATAGCCGGCCCACTCGCAGCGCCCAGCACGCTGCCGCGCATCGGCTCCGTCCAACCGGACGATTACGCGACTGCGCCCCCGCAAGCCTCCTGCCCCCGGACACCCCTCGG
>JACQWT010000048.1 GCA_016209145.1 Deltaproteobacteria bacterium
CCGAGTGTTCACGATGGGCGGTACGCGCAGTCGACGCAGGCCTCGCCGCACTCCACGGTGCCAGGCGGGCACTTCAGCTTGCACGTGGCGGCCACGCAGGTCTCGCCCGGCGGGCACGGGTTGTCGCAGAGCCCGCAGTTGGCGACGTCGACCTTGAGGTCCACGCACTTGCTGCCGCACTTCGCGGTGCCGGGGCCGCACGAGATCTCGCACTGCCCGGCGGAGCAGATCTCGCCGTCCTCGCACGCCTTGCCGCAGGCGCCGCAGTTGGCTGGATCGTTCGCGGTCGCCACACACGCGCTGCCGCACGCGGTCAGCCCGACCGGGCAACCGGCGTAGCCCCCGCCGCCGCCAGCTCCGATAATGCCTGCCTCGCCGGCTTGACCGCCCCCGGCCTCGCAGCCGCTCGACGCGCCGCACGACGCGCAGCTCTCGCGGTCCCCGCCGCACCCAGGCACCGCCAACACGAGCAGCACCGCCCCGAGAACGCCCAGGTTCCTCATGGCCGCCAGGATACCAGGGGGCGGACCAAATCCGCGACCAGGTCGGGGAGGTCGTCCACCGGGAGGCCGGCCGAAGCCGGCCGCCGGCCGCTCTGCACGCCCGCGGCAGGCATCTTGCCCCCTGCCGCCCGGAGGGGCTAGGTGCTACGCTGCATGCAGATGGACCGCAGGACCCAAGCCGGAGATGCCCCGGGCACCAGCGCCGACTTCGAGCAGTTTCTGCTCGCTGGCGGATGTGCCTCGCAGCTTGCAGACACGCGCGCGCGGTATTTCATGCCCCCGCCGCCGTCGGCGCTTGGTCTTCCCCCCTTTGCGCAGCAGATGCTCGATGTCCTCGTCGGCAGCATCGCCAAGGTGGCGACGATGCTGATCCGCGCCCACACGGTGGAGGAGCACCGGAGGCTGCTGAGCACGCACTGGAATGAGTACACCGGGACCGTCGATGCTCTCCACGTCGTGCTAGCGCTCGTGCTGTCCGTAGACCGCGTGGCGGCCATCGCGAGCCTCTTCGAGACGTCCGTCATGGCTGATCTCATCAAGGCGGCGGAAGGCGCGCGAGGTGTCAGCGACCCCGCCGTGGTCGATGAGATCCGTTTCGCCAGGTCGACGTACCTGGCCGCCGCTCAGCTGGGCGAACGCATCTCGGGCATGCCGTCCCCGCGCGACCCGTCGATGGACCATCTGCTGTGTTGCCGGTTCAGGGCGGCTGCCTGCATGCACCTGCTGGGGCTCCTCTGCATCCTTGGCGCGCCAGCCGACCCGGAGACCACCGAGATCGGGGTGCGAGGCGCCTTCGATCTGCTCCGCCAGGGGGCGTTGTGTGCGTACGCCTCCGTGCGCGAAGCCCTCGACCTGCGCGTGGCTCCGGAGACGATCGGGGAGCCGCTGCCGTTCGACGACGAGGACGCGGCCCTGGCGGGAGCGCCGTGACGCCGGGCCCTCCCGCGGCGCCGCGGTTGACGCGCGAGCGGCGCGACGGCCGCGTCTTCATCCGCAACATCGAGCGCGGCATGATCTTCAGGGCCGAGGTGCTGCTGGCGGAGGCGCGGGGAAGCGAACAGACGCACTACAAGCCCACTCCCTGGCTCGTCGTGTCCTCGGACGCGATCAACCGTCGGCTGCCGATCGTCCAGGCTGTGCCGTTCACCACCAAGCTCCACAAGGGCGAGGGGCAGTTCAGGGCCCACAGTATCCGTGTGCTGGCGCTGCACGTGACGCGCTTCGCCACGACGGCAGGAACGGCGCCCCTCCATGATGGAGACCAGCTGGCCCTGACCGAGCAGCTGCGCGTTCTCTCGCACGACCGGCTGCTCGGAGACCCCGTTGGCCGGGTCTCGAAGCAAGCCCTGTTCTCCGTGGAAGCCGGGATCCGCTTCGTGTGCGGGATCCCGCCCTGGCCACCGGTCGAGCCTGACGGGGCCACGCCGGCGGCCGTTCCCGCGATGGCGGCCGCGCCGCCCCTCCCGCCTTCTGGCGCTGGCTCGCCGGGGTGCCCGCCATGACCCGCCCCTGGCCTTCGCCGCCCTCTGCGCCGGGGCACTCGACCTGCGGCTGACGCCGGCCCAGCCCGGGCTCTGGGCCGCAATCGCGCCCGCAGCCAGCCAGGGGCGAGCAGGCCAGCGCGACGGCGCCCTTCTCCGAGCTCGCCGAGCAGGTGGCCGCGGGTCCGAGCTGGCCGGTAGCCTGCTCGTGGTCGCCGGCCGGGAGCTGCCGCGCCGTTGTTGTCGCCGGCGCCTGGGCGTGCGACGGATCGAGCATGGCGCTCGCGCGGTGTCACGACTGCGGGCGGGAGATCTCGACGTCGGCCGCCGTCTGTCCTCACTGCGGGCGGTCCACGGCGTTGGCCGCCCGTCAAGCGGCCGCGGTTGTCTGGGGGCAGGCCGGCGCTGGCCTCTTCGGCCTGCTCGTTCTGATGGGGATAATCTGGTACCTCGGCAGCAAATGCAGTCCCAACGCCGATGGGTCGAATCGGGCGGTGCCTACCTCCACGGGACGGGCTCCGTCGGGCCCGGATGACGAGGCCCGCGAAAGCATCGCGATGCTGACGCGCTACGAGCCGTCCAGCGCTGCCTGTTTCAAGGTCCGCATTGCGCGCGACAACTGCATGGCGGATGCGAAGAGCTTCCCGGCTCTGCTCACCTGTGTGGAGCCGTTGGAGGAAGCGTCCGTCGAGATGGCGGAGGCCACGTCCGCGATGCCCAGAACGGCGGTGAGCCCCTGTGCCCGGGAGATCGAGACCGCCTACCGCGACTGGATCCTGGTGAACGTCAAGCACCAGCACGATTTGCTGGCGTGGGTGCGGAAGAAGAAGGCCCCCCTCGTCGCCGTTCTGAGGCAGGGGAGCTTCGGGGATAGCTGCTCGCGCGATCCGGGGCTCTGCGACATGCCTAGCGCTGACGTGCAGTCCTACGGCCCGGGGGCGACGCCGCCCGTCAACCGCATCGAGTGCACCAAGCGGCTGTTCGAGTGCCCCTGGCCCGTGGGCAACGTGTGCTGGTCGAACAAGATCTATGATCGCGTCACGGGGCGGCTGAACGGCCAGGTCATCGTCGCGAAGACCGGCACCGTCCTGGTCGACACCGGCCGCAGGCGAGCGGCGCCGGAGTAGGCCGCGCGCGTGGCTCGACCGCGCTGGTGCACAGGGCGCCACGGGGCGGCCAGGCACGCGCGCTCCTTCGAGCTCGTGACCATGAGCGGAGGGCACTTCTTGGCGGCTAGCCCAAGCAAGCCCGACGGAGCCCGAGACGAGCCTGCTGGCCCCGGCCAAGCGCCGTGCGAGAGTCCACCGGCCAAATTTGACATATGATATCTTATGCGATCCAGCCAAGCGGAAAGCAAGGGGAAAATCGCG
>JACQWT010000049.1 GCA_016209145.1 Deltaproteobacteria bacterium
GCCGCGCTCGCCGCGGCGATCTGCGCCACGGGCAGCGACGCCGAGTACACGAACGAGCGGGCACTGAGCTTGAGGAAATCGATGAGCTCGCGGTCGGCAAGCACGAAGCCGCCCACGCCTCCGAAGCTCTTGGAGAAGGTGCCGAAGAGCACGTCGACCTGGCCGAGAACCCCGTGCTTCTCGGCTGTGCCGCGGCCGGTGGGACCGATGGTGCCGATGCCGTGGGCGTCGTCCACCACGATGGCCGCGCCCAGCTCGCGGCACACGGCGAGCAGGTCGCCGAGCGGGCTCAGGTCGCCGTCCACGCTGTACAGGCCCTCGACCACCACGAGCTTGTTCTTCTTCTCGGAGCTGGCGAGCACCCTTCGGAGCGCCGCGGCGCTGTTGTGCTTGAAGAAGCGCAGCTCCAGGTCGGGGTGCTGGCCGAGGGCAAGGTTCGCCCCGTCGATGATGCAGGCGTGGCTGAGCTTGTCCAGGGCGAGCGTGGTGTCGTCGTCGGGGAACGTGGCGAGCAGGCCGACCATGGCCTGATAGCCGCTGGTGAACACGGCGCACGCCTGGTAGCCGAACCACTGGGCCAGGCGTGCCTCCAGGGCCTCGTGCCGGTCGCTGGTCGCCTGCGGCCGCGCGCTCCCGAGGCCGGTGCCGTAGCGTTCCACCGCCGCCGTCGCCGCCCGAACCAGGCGCGGATCCTGCGAGAGGCCGAGGTAGTCGTTGGAGGTGAAGTTGACGTAGCTGCCGCGGCCGATCTTGACGCGCGGCCCGATGTTCTCGAACGGGCGGAAGAACGGGAACACCTTGTTCTTCTTCGCTTCGTCGATTCGCTGGAGCAACTCGGTAGTGCGCTCGTGTAGCCAGGACATGACGCCGCCCGTACTAGCGCAGAACCGGCGGGCGCGAGGAAGGTTTCTTCGGGGGCCGGGCCCCGAGTTGCCCCCCGATTCCGGGTGCTGTACGGCGAGCGCCTGACGGGCGGTAGGCCGATGACGCTGGTGTGGATGTTCCCCGGGCAAAGCTCCCGTTACCCCGGGATGCTGGACAAGCTCGTGGACCTGCGGCCGGCGGGCGCCCGGGTCCTGGAACAGGCGTCCGCGTTGCTGCGCCGCGACCTTGGCGCGCACTACCGCGAAGGGAACCCGCAAGCGTACGGCTGCAACCGGGACGTGCAAGTCGGGGTCTTCCTGGCCAACCACCTGCTCCTGCAACTCGTCGAGGACGAGGGCCTCGCGGCGCAAGCCTCGCTCGGCCTGAGCCTGGGCGAGTGGAACCATCTGGTGCACATCGGCGTGCTCGACTTCGAGCAGGCGCTTCTCGCGGTGGCCGAGCGGGGCGCGGCCTACGACGCCGGCCCCCGCGGGGCCATGGCCTCGGTGTTCCCGATCGGGCTCGCGGAGCTTACGGCGGTGGCCAGACGCGCCGCCCAGGGCGAGGTGCTGGAGGTGGTCAACTTGAACTCGCCGCGCCAGCAGGTGCTCTCGGGCGACGCTGCGGCAATCGAGCGGGCGCTCGGCATCCTGGAGGCCGAGCACTTCGTCGAGGCGGTGGTGATCGAGCGCGAGGTGCCCATGCATAGCTCGCTCTTTGTGCCAGTCGGCGCCAAGCTGCGTGAGTTCTTGAGCACGGTGAGCTTCCGCGCGCCGCGACTGCCCTACCTTCCCAACCGGCTCGGCCAGTTCGTGGACGCCCCCCCGCCGGCACAGCTCGTGGAGCTGCTCTCGACGCACGTCCATCGCCCCGTGCTCTGGCGCCAGTCGATCGATCTCGTGCTCCGGCGCTGGCCCGACGCCGTGCTCGTGGAGGTGGGTCCCCGCGCCGTGCTCCACAACCTGCTCGACAAGAAGTGGCACCCGGGCGTGCGCCGCTACCACCTGGACAGCACCGAGCGCACGGGGGAGCATCTGGCGCAAGTCCTGGCGCGGCTTCGCGCCTGCTCTTGAGTTGGGTGGAGTCGGACGTGTCGCACGAGGAGATCATCAAGCGGGCGCGGCGCCGGCCGCTCTTCCAGCCCGGCCCGTCTACCCGGCCGGTGGACATCGGGCGGGCGCAGATCGAGCAGATGCTGCCGCACCGGGATCCGATGCTGTTGGTCGATCGGATAAGCCAGGTGGATCTCGAGCAGCGGGCGATGCGCGCCCACCGGCGCATCCTGCCGGAGGACCCGGTGCTGCGCGGGCACTTCCCCGGGCACCCCGTCTACCCGGGCTGCCTGCTGGTGGAGGCCATCGGCCAGGCGAGCTTGTGCCTGCACCACTTGCTCGAGGCCGGTCGCACCCACGTCCTGGGCGAGGACCGGCCGGCCCCCGTGCGCCTGCTGCGCATCTCGCAAGGGCTGTTCCTGGCCGAGGCCCTGCCGGGCGACGAGCTCGTGCTGCTCTGCCGGCGGCTCGAGGCCGACGGCTTCACCGCGGTCTGCGCGGGCCAGGCGCTGCGCGGCGAGACCATCTGCGCCGTGGCCCTCATGGAGGTGTACCTCGTGGGCGGCGAAGGGGAGACGGAGTCTACCTAGGCAGCACCTCCAGCCCCTGGAGCATGTTCCGCACACGCCGAAAGCTCGCGCCGCGGCCGAGCTGGAGTAGGTGGCCGCCCGGGAAGATCTCCAGTGGTGCGCCGAAGTGCGCGGCGAGCCGGCGGGCGTGGCGCAGCGGCGTGACGCCGTCGAGCTCGCCGGCAACGACGAGCATGCGCTCGGGCGCGACGACCGGCGGGCGATGCAGGGGGCTGACGACGCGATGCACGGCGTCGAGACAGCGGTGCTCCTCGGCCGCCTGCGCCGGATCAGATCCGAGCCGGCCCTGGTCCCGCGCGAAGTCGGCCAGCGCCCCCAACGGGATCATGGGAACCGCGAAGGCGAGCTGCGCCTCGACCGTGGCCGCCAGGGCCGTGGTGTATCCGCCCAGGCTCATGCCCATCAGCCCCACTGCCGGGTGGCCTCGCTCGCGCAGCCAGAGGCACAGGTCGCGCAGGTCGCCGACGGCATGGCGGAAGCCCTCGTTGGTGAAGCGCGGATCGGAGCTGGGGAACGGCGGCGGGCCACTGCGCCCGCGGATGGCGCGCACGCCGTGCAGGGGCAGGACGAAGAGGGCCAGATCGAGACCGCTGCGGTAGAGCCACGAGACCGGCCACATCCGCTCCTCGACGCGGTACTGCCCGGCCATGTAGCCGTGCAGCAGGATGGCGGCGGGCCGCGGCTCGGCGTGCAGCAGCAGCCGCGCGGCACCGCGCAGGTTCTCCGTGTGGCGGCGGTAGCGCTCGTCGATCTCCGGCAGCCAGGCGTGGTAGTCGCTGGGCCAGGTGATGTCCTGCACCGCGCCCCCGTCCGGCAGGGCGCGCACGCTGGCTGCCTCGGGCGCGATGGGCTGCGGGGACCGGAAGATCTCGCCGCCCGAGCCGGCGAGCCGCTCGTCGATGCGCCGCGCGAGCGTGCCCAGCAACGCGACGCGCCGTTCGTGGCCGAGCGACTCGGCGCGGTTGCGCCGCCGGCCGCGCACGCCCTGGGCGCGGACCATGGCCACGAAGGCGCGGTCGAGCGCGCGCGCCGCCAGGCGGCCCAGCACCGAGCCGCCACGCCGGGGCTCGCTGTTCGTGTCCGAGCTACCGGGCTGGTCTGGCGTGGGCTGGCCCATGCCCGTGGCTCATAGCCGATGCGCCGGCGGCGGCCCAGCGGGGGACACCGGGCACACCAAGCCCGGCGTCCGGGCGCTGCGGGCGGGCGGCAAGAGCTGTGCCGTAGGATTCGGGGCAAGCTGCGGCGCTACCCGGCCGCGCCCGGCCGCGCTACCATGGTCTCGTGCACGCGACGCCTGATGCAGGCCCGGAGAGCTACCAGGACGAGCTCGGCAGCGATCTCACGCTGATCGACTGGTTCCTGGCTATGACGCCCGCCGTGCGGCTCGAGGCGTGGCAGCAGACCGCGAACGCCTACCTCGCGATGCAAAGCCATGTCGGGGTTTCATCCGAATCGCCTTCTGTTGGCCCTCCACCAGCACGGCGTTGAGCACATCGTGGTGGGGCTCGGCGCGGCGGTGCTCCGAGGTGCGCCCGTCACCACCTTCGATCTCGACGTGGTGCACCGACGCACTCCTGACAACGTAGCGCGGCTCTTGGGCTGCCTCGCCGCGATCCAGGCGCGCTACCGCAACGACCCACGCGGCCTGGTTCCGACCGAAAGCCACCTGGTAGGCCCGGGACACCAGTTGCTGGAGACGGTCTACGGCCCACTCGATGTGCTCGGCGCCGTCGCGCAGGGGTTGGACTATGAGGCTCTGCTTGCCAGCTCGTCGCTGGTCGATCTGGGGGCGTTCTCGACGCGCGTGCTGGAGCTGGGCGCGGTCATCGACCTCAAGCGCCGTGCCGGCCGGCCCAAGGATCTGGCCGTGCTTCCCTTGCTGGAGTCGACCCTGCGGCGGGCGCGCTGAAGTGGCGGGGGGGCGCAGCCCGCGCTACGGGCCAGCGCACCCGAGATCGAATGCCCGGCGGCTCACCTCCACGAGGCGCGCCGCCGTGCGCCTCTCGATTGCTCGCCACAGGCTCGCCGAGTCAAAGGGGAGCACCCCGAGAGCGCCCAGCGCACCGAGCATGACGACGTTCAGCGTCCGGGCCGAGCCGGCCTGGCGAGCCAGGGTGGCGGCATCGATCTCGACCAGTCTTTCTACGCTGCTCCGCAGCGAGGCGAGCAGGCATTCGAGATCCGGGTACGGCTTGCCCTGGAGCGCGAGGGTGTAGGGAGGCACGCGGCCCAGGCTCACCAGCGCCACGGTGCGCGGCGAGAGCTTGGGCCGCGCCCGGCACAGCTCGATCGGCTCCAGGCCCACGGCCACGTCCGCTGCCCCGCGGGCGATGAAGGAGCTGTAGCCCGGGCCGATGACGACCGTGGCCTCGACGCTGCCGCCGCGCTGGGCCATGCCGTGTAACGCGCCCACGCGCGCTTCCAGGCCGGCCGAGAGCGCAGCCTCACCGAGCAGACGAGCAGCGGTGAGCACGCCCTGCCCGCCCACGCCCGCGAAGAGCAC
>JACQWT010000050.1:0-19337 GCA_016209145.1 Deltaproteobacteria bacterium
GGCGCCGGCGCCGAGGCCGCGGCCCTCGACGTGCGCGACGCCGGGGCCTTCGATGCGGCGGTGGCGGCCGCCATGGAACGGCACGGCCGGCTGGACTACCTCTTCAACAACGCGGGCACCGGCGTGGGCGGCGAGGCCAAGGACTACACCCTCGACGACTGGCGCTACGTGGTCGAGGTCAACCTGATGGGCGTCATCCACGGGGTGCAGGCCGCCTACCCGCGCATGATCCGCCAGGGCTTCGGCCACCTGGTGAACGTCGCCTCGGTGGCGGGGTGGCTGCCGTCGCCCTTCACCACGGTCTACGGTACGACCAAGCACGCGGTGGTCGGGCTCTCACGCTCGCTCGGGCTGGAGGCCAGGCCCCACGGCGTGCGCGTCAGCGTGGTGTGCCCGGGCGTCATCCGCACCCCGATCCTCGTGGGTGGCGGCAGGCATGGCCGCGTGAAGCTCGACGTGCCGGTGGAGAGCCAGCGGGCCTACTGGGAGCCACTGCGCCCGATGGATCCGGATCTGTTCGCCGCCAAGGTGCTGGCGCGCGTGGCCCGCGGCCAGGCGATGATCATCGAGCCGGCCTGGTGGCGCCTGATGTGGTGGCTCAACGGCCTGAGCCCGGGCCTGGCGGACTGGATCGCGTACCGACGCTACGTGCGCACCAAGGCCGAGCTGGAGGCGGCGGCGCGCGGCGCGCCCCGCTCGCAGTAGGGCGCCAACGTGGATGGTGCCCCGCTCACCCGCGGGGTGCCAGGGCGGCCGCGGCGGCGCCCTTGCTCGGGGAGAACCTGCCATGGTACCTGGGAGCGAGAGATGAGCGAGACGGCGGTGGGCAAGCAGCAGGCCCGCGACACCGTGGCGAGGCTGGTGCGCGAGTTCCGCGAGGTGGCGGCGGACCACGCGCTGAACGGCGCCGCGGAGGCCCAGGCGCGTACGTGGATCGAGCGGCTGCTCGTGGGCTTCGGCTGGGATCCCGCCGACCCGCGCCAGGTCGAGCAGGAACGCACCATCCGCGGCCGCGCCGCGCGCCTCATCGCCCGGGAGGGGGCGGTGCACCGCCGCCCCGACTACGCGCTCGTCGTCGGCGGCAAGCGCGCGGTCTACGTGGACGCCAAGCGCTTCGACGTGGACATCAGGGAGTGCGAGCAGGCCGCCTACCAGGTGCGCATCTACGGCTGGTCCGAGGGCATGACGCTGAGCTACCTGTGCGACTTCGAGGAGCTGGCGATCTACGACTGCCGCCTCAAGCCGAGCCCGGACGACCGCGCCGACGTCGGCAGAGTGCTCTACCTGCGCTGCGACGAGTACCTCGACCACTTCGACCTTCTCTGGGAGTACTTCGGGCGCGAGGCCCTGGAGTCCGGCTCGCTCCTGCGGCGCCACCCACCCGAGGAGAAGCCCCGCGGCCACAAGCCGCTCGACGAGGACTTCGAGGAGCAGCTTTCCCACTGGCGGCGTGAGATCGCCAAGTCGATCGTTCGCTACGGCAAGCAGCGCGACCCCAAGATCGTGTCGGCGGCCGCGCAGCGCATCCTCGACCGCATCATCTTCCTGCGCTTCTGCGAGGAGATCGGCCTGGAGGAGTTCGGCACGCTGCGCACCTTCGGGCGATCCGAGGACGGCTTCTGGCCTGAGTTCGTCGAGCAGACCGAGCGTCGCTGGCGCCGGGTGTATGACGGCATCCTCTTCCCGGCCACCGAAGAGGACGATCCCACCGGGGTCGAGACCCACCTCCGGGAATGGTGGCTAAAGGGGCGCATCTTCCGCGATCTCACCCAGGAGCTCTACTGGCCCAAGCCCTACTGCTTCGACGTCATCCCCCTGGAGCTCCTCGGCGGCATCTACGAGCGGTATCTCGGCAAGCGGCTGCGCATCGTGGGCGGCGGCATCGACGACGAGCACAAGCCCGAGTACCAGCGCACCAAGGGGGCGGTCTACACGCCTGGCTGGATCGTCAAGCGGGTGGTCGACAAGACCCTCGCGCCTCTCGCCGCGGACAGGTCGCCCGACGCGTTGCTCGCCCTCAGGGTGCTCGACCCGGCCTGCGGCAGCGGCAGCTTCCTGCTGGGTGTCTTCGACTTCCTGGAGCGTGCCGTGCTGGACTGGTGCCGAGCGCACGCCGGGAGCGCCGAGGCCCGCAGGCACGCCATCGCCGAGAGGGACACGCTGCGGCTCACGCCGGCGACTGCCCGGGCGCTCATCGACCAGTGTATCTACGCCGTGGACATCGACCCCGAGGCCGTGGAGGTGGCGCGCATGTCGCTCGCGCTACGCTACGTCGAGCGCACCGCGTACGACGAAGCCGACGAGCCCGCGGACATGCTGCGGGGCATCGGCCGCAACATCAAGCAGGGCAATGCCATCGTCGGGCCGGAGCTTGGCGGCCTGGCGCTCGACGTCGCGGCCATTCGGGAGGTGATGCCCTTCGACTGGCGCAGCGAGAAGCACGGTTTCGGCGCCGTCCTCGGGGCCGGGGGCTTCGATGCGGTCGTGGGCAACCCGCCCTACATCGAGGTGAAACGCTACCGCGAGTGGATGCCGGCCATGTACCGCTACCTCAAGGAGGCGGGAGCCTACCAGACCGCCGCGCAGGGCAAGACCGACATCGCGATGCCGTTCATCGAGCGCGGGGTTTCGCTGCTCGGGCTTGGCGGGCGGCTGGGCTTCATCGTGCAGAACCGGTTCTTCAAGACCGACTACGGCGAGCTGACCCGCCACTGGCTCCGCGTCAACCGACTGCTCGCCGAGATCGAGGACTTCCGCGACGTGCAGGTGTTCGCCGGCCGCACGACCTACACCGCAATTCTCACCCTGCAGCAGGGCTCACCCCAGATCCGCTACCGCACCTTCGCGGACCGCGCCGCCGCCGAGGTAGGCCAGGCGAGCGTCGACTACCGGATCGCGGTCGACCGGATCGACGACAGCATCTGGAGCTTCGAGGACCCGGAGCTGACCGCGCTGCACCAGGAGCTGTGCCGGCGCCACGGCGCCCTCGGCCAGCACCGCGGCGTGGAGATCACGGTGGGCCTGCAGACGCTCTGGGGCAAGCTCTACCAGATCGCGCCGAGCGAGCTGACCTCCCGCTCGGTGCGGGGCGTGAACGGGCTGGGCGAGACGGTCAGTCTCGACCGCGGCGCCCTGCGGCCGCTGTGCCGCAACCGCGGCTTCTACCCGTTCCGGCCCGACAACGCGGATGCCTGGGTGGTGTTCCCGTACGAGGTCAGGGAGGGGGAGGCGCGCGAAATCCTCTGGCCGGAGTTCGAGGATCGGTTTCCCCGGACCGCCGCCTACCTCGCCGAGCACCGGCAGGAGCTGAAGAAGGCGGTGCAGGTGCCGGCCGGAGCGAAGCGCTGGCACCTCTACACGCGCCCGCAGAACTTGGTGCAGCAGACCCGGCCCAAGGTGCTGTTTCCGTCCACCATCGAGGACACCGTGGCTGGCCTTGACCCCGACGGCAACGTCTATCAGGACAACGTACGCATGCAGGCGCTCTGGCTCGCCGAGCCGGCCGCCGACCTCCGGGCCGTGTGTGCGGTCTTCAACTCCAGCTTGTTCTCGGCACTGGCGCGCCTCAAGGCCGGGCTCAGCGACGCCGGGTGGCGCCAACTGAACCGCCAGTACGCCGAGCTGGTGCCCTTCCCGCTGGCGCGCCTCGCGGATCAGGGGCTGGCTGCGCCGCTTGCGCTGCTTGCCGACCGCATTCAGTCGCTGCAGGAGGCGTGGCGGGGCACGCGAGGCGAAGGCGCCACCGCCTCGGTCGAGGCTGCGCTGGCGTGCGCCTGGAGCGAGCTCGACCGCGCAGTCGAGGACCTGTACGATCTCAGCCGGGCCGAACGGGAAGTGGCGGCCCGCTACGCCCGGCAAGTCGACCGCGTCGAGCTCCTCAAGCGTCAGATCTCGGGTGGGACTGCGCCGCCGGACGCCGAGGAGTAGACGGCTGCTGCCAGCCGCTGCTCCGCCGCCCGACCCTCAAAGCCCACCTTCACCGAACTCTGATGCTCGGTGTCTCCAACTCGTTGACACGTTCCGCGCGCGAATAAGCCATCCCCCATCCAATTGCCGAGAAGCGGCAATTGAACGGGGGATAGGTCGGTCATCGGCACCTCAATTGCCGCATTTGGGCAATTGGAAGGCGGATGGCCCTAGCCCTTCTTGCCGCTCTTGCCCTTCTTGTGGCCCTTGGCCTTGTCGGCGCCGTCGGCGGCGGCCTTGCCCTTCTTGGCGCTCTTCGCCTTCCCTGCGCCCTTGGGCTTGTCCGCGTCAGCCTTCTTCTCGCCCTTCGCCTCGCCCTTGGCCTTCTTCCCGCCCTTGCCCTTCTTGGCGCTCTTCGCCTTCTCGACCGCACCATCGAGATCCTCGGCCGTGTCCGCCTTGCCGGCGGCGTCCGCGCTCTCGGCGCCCGCCGGAGCGGCTGGGCCCTCGTCGGCCGTCACGGCACCCTTGTGGTGCTTCTTCTTCTTCTTCGTCTCGTTCTTTGCCTCGCCGGCGCCCTTGCCGCTGTCGTTGCCGATCTCGATCTCGAGGCGGTTGCCGTCGGCGCGCGCCAGGTAGGCCGGGACGTCGCCCTTGAACTGGACGGTGACCTCCGCTCTGTCCGGGTAGTTGACGAGGCCCACGGACTCGATCGCCTTGTGCTTGCGAGCCAGCCCCGCTGCCGAGGAGACGGACTTGCGGTTGGGAATGACGAGCGTGAAGCCGCTCTCCCCCTCGGCCCCGGCGATGCCCTCGATCTTCCCGTCCATCTTGAGCCGCAGCACGGTGGGGCTGTTCACCTCGCCCACGCCCCACTGCGTCTTGAGCGGGCCGTAGTCCTTCTGCTTCTCGTTCTCGTCGCCTTCCTCGCCGGCCGGCTTCTCGCCGGGCTGGGGCGGAGGAGCCGGCACGGGCTCGGTCGTCGCCAGGGGCGTCGCCCCGAACAGCGGCACCTCCGCGGTAGGCACCTGCCCTGGGCTGCCTGGCGCCTGGGGCGCGCCGGGGACGCTCTTCGCCGCCCCGGCCGAGGCGGCGGCGGCGGGTTGCTCGGCCACGACCGTGGGCGCGGCCGCGACGGGCGAGTCGCTCGGTCGCTCGGTGATCGTGCTCGCCGCCGCGTAGATGGCCAAGACGGCGCCCACACCCAGCACCGCCCCGATGATGGCGCGCTTCCGGTTCGGCTTCGGCAGCAGCAGCTCGTCGGGCACGTCGGCGTCGGCCGCGCTTTCGCGGAACAGCCGCCGGCCGTCGCTGCGTAGCGCCCCCGAGGGCGGCGGCGCCGTGGTGCGCTTGGGCGCGTCCGCCCGAGCCCTCTGCTCCCGCAGCGCGTTTCGTTCGGCACGACGCTGGCGGATGCTGGCGAGAAGGCGAGCCATGGCTCCCTTGGCGCCCGCGCCGGCGCTAGCCAGAGCCGGCAGGATCTTGCGCGCGATAGTGGCTCCCGCCGCGGCCGCCGCAACCTCCACGTCTGACGCGGCAGGGGGCGGCACGGCGGGCGCGCCGAGTGACGCCGGGCGCGGCGCCGCCTACGCCGACAAGGCCAAGGGGGCGGCCTACCGGATGAAGGCGACGCCCGACCTCCTGCCGCTCCGCGAGCGGCGCAGGTCCCGCGGCGGGGCGAGCGAGAGTGCGGCGATTGCGAAGACATGGCGCATCTCCTTCGAGAAGCTCGGGGACGCCCGCTACCTCTCGCACCGCAACGTCATGGACGCCCTCGAGCGGGCGCTTCGCGCCGCGCGCGTAGCGATCACCGCCGGCTCGGGGGTCGTCTCCTTGCTACCGATCGGCGCCGCCGGAGCGGCGGCCGCGCCGGCCGAAACGCGGTAGGGCCGCGTCGTGGGATCGGTCGCGTCGGGCTCGCGCTCGGCGTCCTCGTAGCGCAGCGCCACCACCAACTGCGGCACGTTGCTCTCCGGATCGATCTCGACGGCCACGTGCTCGATCAGGGCGACGCGCCTGGCACCGCGCTCGACGTCCTCGAGCTGCACGTCGCGGCCGACGCGCAGGAACTCGAGGTTGGAGCCGATCAGCACCTCCCCGCCGGCGACGTCGCGAACGCGCGCGCGCATGGGTGAGCCGAGACCCTGGATGTGGAGCCGCACGCGGGCCCCGGGCTGCGCCTCGTTCGGGTCGGCTGACGGCGGCTCGGGCAGGGCCTCGGCCGCGGCCTCGGCCTGGCCGGCACACAGGTCCCGCAGCAACGCGGCCCCGTTCGCATCGAGCCGCGAGAAGCGCACGCCGAGCTCGCCGCCGCGCGCCTGTTGCTTGCACCAGGCCACCTCCCCTTCGGCCACGACATCGCCGCCGACGCCGTCGAAGCGGCACACCAACGTCTGTCCCGGAGACGGCAGGTAGGCCGTGCGCAACCGCATGCCCTCGGTGGAGACGTCGAGCGACTCGGCCTCGAAGCCGCCGGCCTCCCCCGCCCCGACCTCCACGAACGCTCCGAACTCGACGCGCCGGGCGCGAGAGTCGCGTCGGTCAGCGGCGGTCGGCTGTGCGTCGCTCGGACCACCGTTCTGGACACTGGATGAGCTCATCTGGGGCCTCCTCGGCGGTGCCCGGCTCCGCGTTCTCGGCGCGGAGTGGCACTGTGGCCGCACTAGGCATGCGCCGTGGCGGCGGCCAAGTTTCCGGAGGGCTCGCGGGGCGACCTGCCGCGGCCACGAGATTCGGGACGGCGAGCCGAAAACGTGCCACGCTTGACGTAGGATGGCTGAAGAGCAGCAGGGCCCGCCCAGCGGCCGCGATCTCGTCTTCGTCCACGGCGAGGACGAGGCGTCGGGTCACTACGACGTGGTGCGCTGTCGCGTAGGCAGGATCGAGCTTGGCCAGATGGCGCCGCTGTGCGAGGGGCGTCCCATCGTGGGCGAAGTCGTGCGGCTCAAGCGCCGGCCCGAGCATCCGCGCCTGTTCGACGCACAGACTCTGCTGCCGGCACCGACCAAGCGCGAGGACGCGCCGGAGGCGGCGCGCGAGGCGGGACCACCGAAGGTTGCGAGCCCCTCGTACCGCGAGAACTGGGATGCCATCTTCGGCCGGCGGTCCGGCGCAGCCCCGGTCGTCGCAGCGGGCGCGCTCGCCGGCGGCCGGCGGGCGGGCACGGGGACCGACCCCGGATCCGATCTGAATTGACCTTCGTCGATCTGCCGTCCGACCGCCCGGTTTGGACCTGCGAGCGCCTGGTGGCCGCGGCCGTGGCAGGGCCCCCCGGTACCAGGATCTGCGCCACCGGAGCCGGCCCGGGCGCGACGGCGCTGGTCGTCAGAGAGCTCGCCGCCCGCACCCGCCGGCTCGTCCTGGCCGTGGCGGACGACTTGACGGCCGCCGGTCAGCTTGCCGCCGACGTGGCCTTCGCGCTCGGCCTGTCCGCGGAGGGCGATCTCGAGCTCGGCCGGGCACGCGACCTGTTGTGGCTTTGGGACGACGAGACCAGCCCCTGGGCCGGCGTGGCGCCCGACCGGGCTGCCGGCCAGGCACGGCTGGCGGCCCTCTTGCGCCTGGCCCGCGCCGAGACGCGGCCGCGCGTGCTGGTCGCCTCCGCCGGGGCGCTGGTGCGCAAGGTGATGCCGGCCGCCGCGGTGCTGGAGCACAGCGCGCGCGTCGTTGCCGGCGAGGACGTCGATCGCGAGTGCCTGTTGGGGAAGCTCGGCTACGCGGGCTACGCCCGCTGCCCGGTGGTCGAGGAGCCCGGGAGCCTCGCCGTGCGCGGGGGGCTGCTGGACGTGTGGCCCCCCACGACATCCGAGCCCGTGCGTGTCGAGCTGTGCGGCGACCGGGTCGCGAGCCTGCGCTTCTTCGATCCGGCGACGCAACGCAGCGGCCCGCCGCTCGGCGAGCTGTGGCTGCCGCCGGTGCGCGAGCCGATCCGCAGCCCGGAGGCGCTGGCGCGTGCCCGCCGCGCACTGGGTGAGCTGTGCGACGCGGTGGACTGGCCCTCGACGCGTACCCGACGCCTGATCGAGGAGCTGGCCGAGGGCCGCAGCGGAGTCGGCTCCGCCGGCCTGCTGCCCGCCTTCGGTGAGCTCGGGCCGCTGGGCGAGCAACTGCCGAGCGACGTCATCGTCGTGCTGGAAAACCCCGGCGCCGTCGCCGGGGCCATTGCGGCCCTGATGGGCGAGGCCCGGGAGGCCGCAACTGGCGCCGCGGCAGTGGCGCCGTGCTTCGGGCTGGAGTCCTTCTACGTCGATGGGGAACGGCTGGGCATCTGGCTCTCGGGCGTCACCACGGTCGCGCTCGCGGGAGCGCCGGTCGCGGGAGAGGATCCGGACGCCGCGCTCTGCCCGGAAGCGGCGGCGGTGGCCCGGCTCGAAGGCGTGGATCCGACCACGCCGAGCCTAGCCACTGCCGACCAGGCCGAGCTGACACGAGCGGTGCGCTCGGCCCGCGCCGCCATGGGGCATGCGGGCTTCCTCGATCCGCTGGTGAAGAGAATTGCGGCCTGGCGCGAGGCCGGCATGAAGGTCGTGCTGGTGGCGCGCACGCGCACGCTGGCGGAGCGGCTGGCGCTGATGCTCGAGAACCGCAACCTCGATGCCGCCGTGGCGCTCGAAGCCAGCGACCCGGATGAGCTCTACGCCCACCCCGGCCGAGCCCGTTGCGGCGCCGCGCTGCGGGTGGTGGTGGGCACGCTGGCGCGAGGAATCGTGGCCCCGGCCGAGGGCCTGGCGTTCGTCACCGAGGAGGAGATCTTCGGCAGCCGCGCCCCCCGGCCGCAGCCCAGCGCGTCGGCCGGCGCGCGCGCCCGGGCGCTGCTCGCCGATCTGCGCACCCTGGCTGTGGGCGACCACGTCGTGCACGCCGAGCACGGCATCGGCCGCTACCTCGGCCTCACGCGCCGCGAGATCGGCGGCGCCGTCGTGGAGCTCGTGGCGCTACAGTACGCGGGCGGCGATCGGCTCTACGTTCCGGTCCACCGGCTGAGCCAGATCCAGAAGTATCGCGGCCCCGGCGCGACGCCGGCCCTGGACCGGCTCGGGGGCCGCGGCTTCGTGCGCACCAAGGCCCGGGCCGCCCGGCGCGTGCGGCAGCTCGCCGACGAGCTCTTGCGCCTGTACGCGGAGCGGCAGGCAGCGGCAGGCGAGCCCACTGCGCCCGCGGACGACGACTACCGCGCCTTCGAAGCCGGCTTCCCCTTCGACGAAACCGACGATCAAACCCGCGCCATTGCCGAGGTAGGGGCCGATCTGGAGGCGGCCCGGCCCATGGACCGGCTCGTCTGCGGCGACGCCGGCTTCGGGAAGACCGAGGTGGCCCTGCGCGCGGCGCTGCGCGTGGCCATGTCAGGCCGGCAGGTGGCCCTGCTCTGCCCGACCACCGTGCTCGCCCAGCAGCACCGGCTCACCTTCGCCCAGCGGCTCGAGGGCTACCCGCTGCGCGTCGCTGCCCTGAGCCGCTTCCAGCCGAGGAGCGAGCAGCGCGCCGTGGCCCGCGGCCTGCGCGAGGGCACGATCGACATCGTCATCGGCACGCACCGGCTGCTGTCGCACGACGTGCACTTCCGGCGCCTGGGCCTGCTCGTGGTGGACGAGGAGCAGCGCTTCGGCGTGGCCGCCAAGGAGCGGATCAAGGCCCTGAAGAAGAACGTAGACGTCCTCACGCTCACGGCCACGCCCATCCCGCGCACGCTCCAGATGGCCGTCAGCGGCCTGCGCGATCTGTCCGTCATCGCCACCCCGCCCGCCGGGCGGCGGGCGGGGCGCACCATCGTGGCGCGACCGGACCCCGCGGTGCTGCGCGAGGCCATCGGCCGCGAGCTCGGGCGCGGCGGGCAGGTCTTCTACGTCCACAACCGCATCGAGGGCCTGGCCGAGCGCGCGGCCCTGGTCGCCCAGATCGTGCCCGAGGCGCGCGTCTGCGTCGCCCACGGGCGCATGCCCGAGCGCGCGCTGGAGCGCACGATGCTCGACTTCGTGGGCGGTCGCTACGACGTGCTCTGCTCGACGGCCATCGTCGAGAACGGGCTCGACATCGCCCGCTGCAACACCATCATCATCGACCGCGCGGATCTGCTCGGCCTGGGCGAGCTCTACCAACTGCGCGGGCGGGTGGGCCGCGCCAAGGAGCGGGCGTACTGCTACCTCGTGCTGCCGCCGGGCGCCGCGCTCGGCAGCGAGGCCCAGGCGCGGATCGAAGCCATCGCGCGGCACAGCGAGCTCGGCCAGGGCCTGGCCATCGCGTCGCTCGATCTCGATCTGCGCGGCGCCGGCGACCTGCTCGGCGCCGAGCAGAGCGGAACGGTGGCCGCGGTGGGATTCGAGATGTACTGCGAGATGCTGGAGCAGGCCGTGCAGGAGCTGCGCGGGTTGCCGGCCGCGCCGGAGATCGAGCCCGAGCTGTCGTTCGACGCGGAGGCGCTCCTGCCCGAGGACTACGTGGCGGACGTGGGCCTGCGCCTGTCCCTGTACAAGCGGCTGGCCAGCGCCGGCGGCGCGGACGAGGTGCGCGCGCTCGGGGCGGAGATCGAGGACCGCTTCGGCCCCGCGCCGGCCGAGGCGCGCCGCTTGCTGCACCTGATGCACTTGAAGACCGAGCTGCGCCGGCTCAAGGTGCTCGCCTGCGAGGCCACGCGCCAGGGAGTGCGCCTGACGCTGCGCGACGACACGCCCCTGGAGGCCCAGCGCCTCGCCCGCCTCTGCGGCGAGCGCGGCTCGCCCTACCGGCTCGCGCCCGACATGATCCTGGCGCGCCGCACCCTGCCGGGCGAGCGCTTCCCGAGCGGGATCGAGGCGACCGAGCGCATGCTCGCGGAGATCCAGCGGTGCCTGGGCGCGTCCACCGCCTCAGAGCTAAACGTGCTTCCCTCTTCCGCCGGGCTTGCGCTACATTCCCGCCCCCGATGAGCACCGCATCCGACGACAAGCGCGACGAGACGCCGCCGCCCGACCGCGAGGACGGGAGCCCCACCGACGAGAAGGCCGCGGGGGCAGCCGAGGGCGAGGGCGAGGGCGAGACGGAAACCGAAGAGGGCGAGCCCGACGAGGCCGGCGCCGCGGGCGAGGGGCCGCCCGAGGAGGAGGGCCAAGACGCAGCCCCAGCCGAGGGCGAGGCAGGCGAGCCGGAGCCGGCGGCCGCCCGCCCCAAGGGCCGCAAGAAGAAGGGCGAGAAGAAGGCCTCTCCCCTGCGCAACGTGCTCCTGTTCGTGGTGATCGTCGGCGGGCTGGCCGCGGCGTTTGCGTTCCTCGGCCAGGAGACCGGCGGCTCGCAGGCCAGCCCCAAGTGGAAGAACGGTGACGTCATCGACGTGAGCATCACCCTGGTCACCACCGACGTGGACGACCTCGCGTGCGCGAACGACGGTGAGATTGCGGGCCGGTACTGCGGCTACGAGGCGCCTCGCAAGAAGTACGCCAAGGCGCAGAACGCGCGGCAGGACGCCAACCTGCTTCAGCCCTACACCACGACGGAGCCGCGGCTCCAGTTCCTCGCCGCCGGCCTGTGGACGCAGCCGGCGCTCAAGGACAAGCTCGCCAAGGAGGACTGGGACCACCCCAGCCCGCGCTTCAGCGTCAAGTGCAAGCTCAAGGTCGAAGGCAAGGCCAAGAGCCCCCAGGTGCAGTGGAAGCCCGGCGAGGGCTGGCACCCTCAACCCGGCTGGTACACCGGCAGCATCTCCGAGTGCAAGCTGGGCGGCTAGCCCATAACTCCGCTCTAAGCGCTCGCGTCGGTGCCCTGGCCCTGGATTTCAAGCTGTTTCGCGTCTTGCCCCGCGCGCCCAACGGGCGAGAAGCACCGCTCTACGGAATCTGGTCAGCGGAAACGAAGCAGACGGGCGGCGCTAGGCTGCGCGCACGAGGCTCGTCGGCGACCGGGTTCGTTAGAGCGGAGTTATGGCTAGCCGGCGCCGGCAGGCGCGACCTCGGGCTCGCCGCGCTCGTGGACTACCTGTCTATCTCCGGCGCAACCACGTCGAGGCTGGCGATGAGCGCCACGAGGTCGGCAACGAACAGGCCGGGGCTGACGGCCTCGACGATGCCCATGGCGGTGAAGCTGCCCGTGCGGAACCGTGCCCGGTAGGGCGTCTCCTCGCCGCGGCCCACGAGATAGCAGCCCAGGTCGCCGCGCGCGCTCTCGACGCGGGCATATGCCTCGCCCTGCGGCTTCATCTTGCGGGGAAGCTCGCCCTGGATCTCGTCCTCCGGCCACTTCTCGATCCGCTCCAGGGCCTGGCGCACGATCTTGGCCGACTCGACGCACTCCCGGCAGCGCACGGCAAAGCGGTCCCAGCAGTCGCCTACGACCCCATGCTCGCCGCGGCCGACCACCACCTCGAAGTCGAGCTCGGGATAGGCCGAGTAGCCGTCCTCCTTGCGCAGGTCCCAGCCCACGCCCGAGGCGCGCAGGTTCGGGCCGACCAGGCCCCAGTCCACGGCCTGCTCGCCCGTGATCACCGCCACGCCCGCGCACCGCCGCACGTAGATGTCGTTGAGCGTGATGAGCCGGTCGAACTCGGCCATGGCCGGCACGAAACGGTCGAGCCAGGCGAGAATCTTGTCGCGCCAGCCCTTGGGCAGGTCGAAGCTCACCCCGCCGATGCGGTGGTAGTTGTGCGTGAGCCGCGCGCCGCACAGCTCCTCGATGAAGTCGTTGACGCTCTCCCGCTCGCGGATGGCCCACGGAAACGGCGTGATCGCCCCCACGTCCATGGCCATGCAGCCGACGGCGATCATGTGGCTCGAGATGCGGTTGAGCTCGCAGGAGATGACGCGCAGGAGCTCGGCCCGCGGGGGCACGCTGACGCCCATCAGCTTCTCGCAGGCCATCGCCCACATCTGGTTCGGGAACATCGCCGCGCAGTAGTCGATGCGGTCGGTGAACGGCATGTAGCCGGCGTACGTAGTGTGCTCGGCGATCTTCTCGAGCGAGCGGTGCAGGTAGCCCACGTCCGGATAGGCCCGGCGTATGATCTCGCCGTCGGTGCTGACGACGAAGCGCAGCACGCCGTGGGTAGACGGGTGGTGAGGACCCATGTTCAGGGTCATCTCCTGCTCCGCCTCGGTACCGAGCACGCCTGGCGCCATGATCGCTACGCCTCGTCCGCCCCCGCGGCCTGCTCGCCCGGGGCCTTGGCGCCGAGCAGCTCCAGGGTGTTGGGGCGCGTCGTGGGAATGCCGTGGTACTGCTCCCCTTCGCGCCAGTCCTTGCGCAACGGATGGCCCTCCCAGTCCTCGGGCAAGAGGAGCCGTCGCAGATCGGGATGGCCGTCGAACACCACGCCGAGCAGATCGAAGCACTCCCGCTCCTGCCAGTTGGCCGCCGACCAGATCCCCGTCACCGTGGGGATCACCGGATCCTCCCGGGCAAGGAGCGTCTTGACCACGATGCGGTGCTTCTGGCGGTACGAGTAGACGTGGTAGACGACCTGGATCTTGCCGTCCTCGGGCAAGTCGATGCCGGTCAGGCACTCCAGGTAGTCGAAGCCGAGCTCCGGGTCGCGCTTCAGGTGCGCGCACACGGCCTGGATCTGCGGCGGCTCGACCGCGAGCCACGGGTCCTTGTCCGGCCCGGCGCCGTCGTGCAGATCCGTCACCACCTGCTCGCCGAGCTCGCGCCGTAGCTTCTCGAAGATCTCTTGCGGTACCATGGCGGATCCGGCGGCCCTAGGCCCCCTTGCGCACCCCGTAACGGTGCCTCAAGTACTTCTCGCGCTTGATCTGGTCCTGGATCCGCAGCAGGCCCTCGAGCAGGGCCTCGGGGCGGGGCGGACAGCCGGGGACGTACACGTCCACCGGGATGATCTGATCGACGCCCTTGCAGACCGAGTAGGAGTGCTGGAACAGGCCGCCGCAGTTGGCGCAGCTCCCCATCGAGATGACGTAGCGCGGCTCGCTCATCTGGTCGTAGAGCCTCTTGACGCGCAAGGCCATCTTGTAGGTCAGCGTGCCGGCAATGATGAACAGATCGCTCGAGCGCGGGCTGGGGCGCGGGGCCGCCCCAAAACGGTCGAAGTCGCCCCGCGGCCCGCCGGTCTGCATCAGCTCGATGGCGCAGCAGGCCAGGCCGAAAAGCATGTACCAGATGCTGTTGGCGCGGCCCCAGCCAAAGAGCCAGTCGATCGCCAGATCCACCCGCGTGCTGATGACGCCGCCGCACTCGTACGCGGGGCCCCGGCCGTAGCCCTCGGCCGGCACGAGCAGGTTGAGCTGGGAGTGATCCTTGGGGCGGTCCATAGGCCACGGCTCCTAGAGCCCCGTGCTCGGCTCGTCCTCGATGTCGGCCCCGTCGGGCGGCGTGCGGGCCGCGGGCCGTGCTGCGCGCGGGCCGCGCCGGGCGGCGCCGCGCACGGTGCGGATCCACTCGAGATCGCCCTTGGCCCAGACGTAGAGCAGGCCGAGCAGCAGGATGCCGACGAACAGGAAGATCTCCACGAAGGCAAACCAGCCGCTGCCCTGGTCCACCCAGCGCCGCAGCACCTTGGCCACGGGATAGATGAAGGCGATCTCTACGTCGAAGACGATGAAGATCAGCGCCACCACGTAGAAGCGGGGATTGAAGTTGAACCAGGCCGCGCCGATGGGCGCCTCGCCGCACTCGTACGTCTCGCGCTTCTCGGGATAGAGCTGATGGGGACGGATCAGGCGCCCGAAGAGCAACGCCACCAAAACGAAGCCGGCCGCCACCAGGAGGAAGGCGCCGACGCTGGCGTAGGCCGTCAACATCGCTTGACTCGCTTGAGCGTTGCTCTGTAGCCGCTCGGACGGCTGCCGGCAAGCGGGAGCAGAGGCACCAAGGTTGGATCCCGGGTTCCCGGGTTGTTGCGGCGCAGCGCCCGATGCGGAGGGTGCAGGGCGGCCAGACGGCTCAGCTCAAGGCAGAGGCTTTGCGGCCTGCGCGGCGTCGGCCGCCGCGCGTACCTCGGGCGGAGGGTAGTAGGCCCAGGCTTCGTAGCGATAGCGCTCGGGCTGATCCTCCTCGCACGGCGCTACGCAGTACACGCCCCAAAGGCTGACCCGGCAGCCGTCCCAGGCGGCGTGAGGGTAGTCGGAGTAGATGGCCAGGGGCGCGCCATCGCCGCTGGTGGGCAGCCAGCGGTCAGCCTCGGGATCGTAGATCGCCGCTCCGAGCGCCCCCTCCGCCCGGCCGCCCGCCACGATGACGTGCCTGCCCGTCCAGAGCAGCTTGGGGAGGATCCGCGCCTCGGGCGCACCGGCAGTCGTGGTCGGCGACCACGTGTCGGTGGCCGGGTCGTACAGCCCGCCGGTTGCGAGCCCATACCCGCCCTGGGCAGCGGCGGGGCTTCCGCCCCACACCAGCATCCTCGATCCGATCCAGACCGCCCCGTGTCCCGCCCGAGCCTCCGGCGCCCCGTCAAGCGAGGTCGGTGACCAGCGGTCGGCATGCAGGTCGTAGGCTCCTCCGGACGCGATCGTCACCCAGTCCTTCTCGCGCGCGCCGCCCCACACAAAGAGCTCGGAGCCAGTCCAGACCGCGGAGCAGAACGCGCGCGCTTCGGGCGCGCCCGACTCAGTGATTGGCGTCCACTGGTTGGCAAGCGGATCGAACAGGCCCCCCACCTGCACGCACTGGTCCTCGCATCTACTCCCTACCAAGAGAACGCGGTCGCCGAGGGACACGAGCGCGTTCGCACCCGGAGTCGAAGCAAGCGGATACCCCTCGGTCGCCATGGTCGTCCACCGGTCGGTCGCGAAGTCGTAGAAGGCCCCGAATGGCGCGGTGTCCTTGCCATCCTTGTAGCCCCCCAGGACGACGAGGCGGGAGGCGACCCATGCGGCGCCGGAGAAGAAGCGGGGCCATGGAGCCCCCTCGCCCTGAAAGAGAAACCAGCGGCCGGTCGCGGGCTCGTACCCGGCGGCCTGCAAGGCGGGCTGATACTCGCCGCTTTCGTCCAGGATCTCTCCGCCGACGAGGAGCAGGCGCTCCCCGTCCCAGACCGACGCCGCTCCGAGCCGAGGTGCCTCCGCAGGCACTCCTGCAATCTGCTCCCATCGCTCCGGGCCGACGCAGGCATCGGCCGGAGCAGGAGGGGCAAGCACGGCCTCGCCGCCGCAGGCCAGCATCGAGGCCGCGAGCACGAAGAGCGCTCGTGCCAGCGCGCCTTGTTGCCGGCCGGCTCTGGTTGCGGCTAGTTGCAGCCCTTCCATGACGCCCCACTTATCTTGCAGGATTCCTCGTTCGAGCACCCCCCCTGCGTCACACCGGGCTTGACGCAGCAGCCGTAGTTCGGGGTGTTGCAGCAGTTGGGGGCGACAATGCCCGAGATCATGCCGCAAGCCCCGCAGTTGAACGCGTCCTTGCACGTGTCCGTGCAGACACCGAGGCTGGCCATGGGGTCGCCCGCCGGGCAGCACTGGATGTACTTCCAGTCCCACTGGCTGCCGCAGCGCGAGTCGACGGCCGCCTGGCACGCGGCATCGCCGGGGTCGCCCACCACGCAGCCGAGCGACACGCAGCAGTGGTTCCTGCAGAGAGGACGGCGGGCATGAGCGCAGACGCCGCGGAGAGCCGCGCCGGCGGCCCGCTACGCCCGGCGCGCCGATGGCGCGCTAGGGAGCCGTCGCCCCCCCCCTTGCCCCTGCCGAGCGCCGCGCCCGGTCAACCAGCCAGCCGAGCCGATGACCTTCCTGCACCGCTCCTGAGCCATCTCGACCTCCTCCTCGCCGCCGCCTCGCAGACTAGGCCCCCCTTCTATTATCCGCGAACCCGGCCGGCGGCGCAAGAGCAAACAACGGACCGTCCGGGCTCCCGGGTTGCCCGGCCAGGGGCGTCGCCGCTTGCGTCCGCCCGCTACGTTCTCGCCGGCCGCCAGCGGTCAGCCACCGCGCTGGCAGCTCAAGATGGTGCTCCGGTGCGGCCGGGGCCCCTCGGGCCGGTCCAGCCCTGCTCCAGGCGTCGCAGGATCTTCTCGTACACCTGCCGCCGATGCATCGCGCCGTAGACGCGCACCTCGGTTCCCAGGATTTCAAAGACGACGCGATAGTCGCTCACGCGCAGCTTCCAGAACCCATGGAGCGACTTGCGTAGGCGCTCCCCGTACTGGTCGGGAGCCTGCCCGAGGCGATCCTCAACCGCGTCGAGGATCCGCCGCGCCACGTTCCGGGGAAGCTGGCCCAGATCGTCGGCGAAGTCGGCGTGCAAGAGCACCCGGTAGCGCGGCCCGGCCAAGGACAGCCCTTCCCTCTACCGCACGTCGAGGCGCCGGCGCACCTCCGCGGGCGTGAGCGCCTGGCGCGGGTGAAACGTCCGCCGCCTCTGCTCGGCGAAGCTCTCGAGCTGGGTGTCCTCGATGAGCTCGATGGCGTCGCGAACAAGCTGGCACACCTTCTGGGAGAGGGACACGCCATCCCGCCTGGCAAGGATGGCCACGACCTCGTAGAGGCGAGGCTCCAGGACGGTGTGGATCCGGGGATTGGTCGTCGCCATGTCGCTTCCTCCAGGAACGTGTAGCAGAAGTGCTGCACCAGGACAAGCTTCGCCGGGTGACCGCGTCGCGCTACTGGTCCGGGTCCGCCCGTTGGCGCTAGGCGAGTTGCGCGCCCGGATCCACGGATCGGCCCGCAGCCGGCTCACTCAGGCTCGCGTTTCGCCGTTCTAGGCGGCGCGTCGCAGTGGTGGGGAGACGTGTCGCGGGCTCCGAGCGCGAACGCGGTCGGTGTGGCGAAGCCGGCCTTTCTCGGCGCAGCGGCTGGAGCGCCAGGTGCGGTGTTGCTCGATACTGGTTGCCACGGGCGTCGGATGGGCGTGGGAGGCGGAGGATTCTTGCAAGTTAGCGAGACTACTGGGCGGATCAAGAACGTCCAGCGGCGCAAGCACGCGCTGCGCCGTCCGCAGCACGTCTGCAAACGAGAAGTCCAGCTTGTGCCTGTACCAGGGGCGCAGGGGAACAGCCGCGAGGATGGTGGAGTGGGCCCGCTGCGCGAACCAGAGCACGAGCACCGTGTAGCTGAACGCGACGAAGGGAGCGGTGCGCTCGACGGCAGCCTGCTTGCGCGCGGACGAGTCGGCGAAGCCCATCATCACACCCGCACCGCACGTGTGGAGCGAACCGCGTCGAGGTGAGTGCCGATGCCGAAGACATGAGGGCCCTTCTTGGGCGCCAGCGTGTCATCGACCGCGGCGCGCACGGGCGCATCCGCCGGGAGCAGGCGCACGAGCCAGCCGAAGAGCAGCCGCCCGAGCTCGTCGGGGTCCCACGTGCCGCGAGAGAAGAAGCGATGGAACGCTTCGTGGTGGCGGCGCCCCGCGAGGTGGGTCGCCACCAGCGCTTGCGTCACGGCATGGGGGCCGCCCATGGTCAGGACCCAGCCGGTGAAGACCACCAGCATGTTTTGGAAGCCCGGGCGGGTCAGGGCCGGGTGCAGGATTTCCAGGCAGTCGAGCAGGTCACGGAGCAGGTCGTGAGCCATGGGCGTTTTGCCTTGACTCGTCTCATATCCCAATTTATAGCCCTAATCAAGATGCCACGCGCTTCCCGCCATCGCCAGCTCTCCCTGCCCGCGACCTCGACCTGGGGCGGCCGCAGGCCCGGCGCCGGACGCAAACCCTCCGGCCGCAAGGTCGGCGTGCCCCACCGCGCTCGTCCCGAGCACAAGGCACGCCACCCGGTGCACGTCACGCTGCGCGCGAAGCTCGCTTGCCTTCGCGACCAGCACATCTTCCCTGTCGTCCGCGATGCCCTGGCGGCGGCATCACGCTCCGACTTCCGCCTGCTGCACTTCTCCGTCCAGACCAACCACATCCATCTGCTCGTGGAAGCGCACGACGCTCTGGCCCTCTCGCGCGGCATCCGTGGTCTCGTCATCCGCACCGCCCGTGCCGTCAACCGTGCCCGCGGTCGTCACGGCCCGCTCTGGAAGGAGCGCTACCATCAGCGCGTCTTGCGCACGCCACGCGAGGTCCGCCACGCCCTGGTCTACGTGCTCCACAACTGGAAGAAGCACGTCGAGGGCGCTTGCGGCCTGGACCCGTGCTCCTCCGCAGCGTGGTTCGACGGATGGAGCGGACATCCAGCCATCGCGCCGCCCGCCGAGGTCACGACTCCGGTTGTCGCCCCACGAACCTGGCTCGCCGGCAAGGGCTGGCGCCGACATGGCTCGATCGCGCCGACCGAGGCGCCCGCCCCCTCGCCGTGAATCCCGCTGCCTACCCTCAAAAAAGGGCGAAACGCGAGTCAGAGCCTGAGCAGGAATCGCCGGACCGAGCCGGCGCGGCGAGGCGCGAGCCGGCCTAGGCGCGGCCCCGAAGCAATAGTACAACTATTTCGAGGGGCCGCAACGACGGCCGGCGAAGCGGATCGCCGATGCCGGCGACGGGAGGGGATTTCTGCTCAGGCTCTTAGCGCGGGCTTCGCCCGCAACCCAACTCCGTCCGACCCGCTCCCGCTCCCGCTCCCGCTCCCGACTTCCGCACTTCGG
>JACQWT010000050.1:19419-32577 GCA_016209145.1 Deltaproteobacteria bacterium
GCGGGAGCGGGCGGGGAGAAATCCTCGCGCCGCGCGACGATTCGCGGAAGCAGTAGATCAGTCGGCGGCCGACGCGCCGCGCCGGCACTGCTTCCCCCGTAGCCTGGCGACGCCTATGCTCGCGCCATGCAAGCGACGCCCAGCTCCGCCTCGTCAACCTCAGCTCCCGCTCCAGCGCTGCGCGTGCGCAACGCCATCTGGACCGCCGGCGCGCTGGTGGTCTTGGTCTACGGCCTGGTGGCCGCGCAGTCGATCCTGGTGCCGGTCCTGACGGCCGTGTTCCTGGCGCTCATCTGCGCGCCGGCGGTGCGCTGGCTGGAGCGGCGCCGCATCCCCAAGGCCGTGGCGGTGCTGGCCGTGGTCGCCGCCGCCATGCTCCTGCTCGGCGCCGTGGGCGGGCTCATCGGCGCCTCGGTGGCGGGCTTCCGCGAGTCGATCCCCACCTACCAGCACCGCCTCGCCGGCCTCTCCGAGGCCGCGCTCGGCTGGGCTGCGACGCGCGGCATCAAGATCGATCTGCCCAAGATCATGCAGGCGGTCGACCTCGGCAGCCTGGCCCGCAAGGCCATGGAGTACGTCGGCCGATCGATGGGGGCGCTCGCGTCCGTGCTCTCCAACACCATCCTCGTCGTGGTGACGATGGTGCTCATCTTGATCGAGGGCGCGACCGTGCCGGGCAAGCTGCGCATCCTCTCGGGCGATCCCGACGCAGACATAAGCCACTTCGACCGCATCGCCGTGCAGGTGCAGCAGTACCTCGGCATCAAGACCGTGCTGGGCCTGGGCACCGGCCTGCTCGTGGGCCTGTTCGCCGGCCTGCTGGGCGTCGACTTCCCGCTGCTCTGGGGCCTGCTCGCCTTCCTGCTCAACTACATCCCTGCCATCGGCGCGATCCTGGCCGCCGTTCCCCCTTGCCTCCTCGCCCTGGTGCAGCCGGGCCCCTGGACGGCCGTCGGCCTGGCGGCGGGCTTCGTCGTCATCAACGTGGCGCTCGGGGCCATCGAGCCGCTGTGGATGGGCCGCCGGCTCGGCCTCTCGACCGTCGTGGTCTTCCTCTCCCTCGTCGTCTGGGGAGGGATCTGGGGCCCCGTCGGCATGCTGCTCAGCGTGCCGCTTACGATGGTGATCAAGATCATGCTGGAGAACAGCAAGGAGTGGGCCTTCGTCGCCGCGCTGCTCGACAAGGGCGGGGCGGAGCAAGGCGAGCGGCCTTCAAGGCGCAAGCCGCCTTCCCCGGAGGCCCCGGAAGCAACCGAGCCCCCGGCCGCCGCCCAAGCCGAGAAGCCAGCCGCCGCCGCGGGGCCAGAGTAGCTAAGTCGCGCCGAGCAAGAAGCCGGCGAAGTGGAAGTAGTTGTCGTACCAGCCCTTGGAATCGGTGTTGTACACGTCGGCGGTCTGCCCCTTGGTCATGTACACGAGCACGGTGGCGGTCGCCGTCTCATAAGGGCTGACGTTGCTCTCCTGCGAGCGGGCCTGGGCGTAGCCAATGCCGCCGCCGTTGATGCGCAGGTCGGCGCGTGCGACTCCGGTGCCCGAGTACCCGATGCCGCCCCACGAGAACAGGTAGAAGCCGGTGACGGGCGCGGTGAACTGGCCGGTGCCGGCGCTGTAGTGGCTGCCGTTGTTCACCGCGATCCCGGTCATCTTGATGATGGCGTTCGCAGTGGTCCAGTGGCCCACTAGGTAGACTGAGAACGCCGGCACGTTGGGCTGCCGCAAGTAGCCGGAGAGCCGGATGTCGCCGCTCACGTCCAGCCTGGCGGCCGGGGGGTTGATGCCGATGCCGACGTTGCCCTGGGTGTAGTAGGCGTCGTTGCCGTTGAGCCCGAAGGGCGAGGCCCCGGCAGGGCCCTGCGGCCCGGCCGGCCCGGTGTCGCCCTTGGCGCCCTGTGGCCCCTGTGGTCCGGTGTCGCCCTTGGGTCCAGCCGGCCCCTGCGGGCCGGTCAGCCCCTGCGGGCCGGTCGGCCCGGTGTCGCCCTTGGGCCCCTGGAGCCCTTGCGGCCCGGTGTCGCCCTTTGCCCCTTGGAGCCCCTGCGGTCCGGTTGACCCGGTCTCGCCCTTGGGCCCCACCGGCCCCTGCGGCCCGGTCAAGCCCTGCGGCCCGGTCGCCCCGGTATCGCCCTTGGGCCCGGACGGCCCCTGCGGGCCGGTCAGCCCCTGCGGCCCTTGCGGCCCGGCCGGCCCAGCCGGGCCCAGATCCCCCTTGTCGCCCTTGGGCCCTTGTGGTCCGGCCGGCCCTACGGGCCCGGGATCGCCCTTGGCGCCCTGGAGGCCCGATGGGTCGCCCTTCCACTTGCCGTTGCTGTCGATCACCAGGCCGTAGTCGGGAACGGTCACCGAGTTGGGCGTGATGTCGCCGATCGCGTTGTCCGCCACCAGGGCGTAGGGGACCGAGCCGATCGCGGCCCGGGGCGTCATCTCCGGATCCTTGCCGACAGTGACGCCAAGGTAGCGCACCGAGCCGTCGAACAGCTCGCCCGGAAACTGGAGCTGGGAGGCGAGCTCCACCTCGAAGTAGCCGTCCTCGAAGCCGACGCTGTGCGCCTCCATCCACAACGGGCTGGGGCTCAGCTTGCTATCGTAGATGGCAAAGACGATCGACAAGTCGCCTGTCACCGGATCGCCCGTGCCGGCGTCGTACAGCCGCCCCTGTTGATGGATGACGCCGGGAACGGCGGCCTCGGAGACGGCCGAAACCAGAGCCGCCGGTAGTGCCGCCACCACGGCGGCCAGCACGCGTAGAGTCCTGTGCTTGCTCATGGTGGCCATGATACGCGGGTCAGGGCACCCGCGCCTAGCCCCGCCTACTCCACCTTGCAGGAGTACTCGCCGACCATGTAGAAAGCCCGCACGCAGCGTACGTCCACGGTCCGCTTGGGCGTGGCGATCTCGAAGGTCTGCGAGAAGGGCGTGCGCTCCATCCGGCTCATGCGCGCGGAGCACTGCTTGCCCTGGCTGCCGCAAGCGGCCTCCTCGGCGAGCCGCAGCACGGCGGCGTTGTCGGAGTAGACGTTGTAGAGCGCGAGCCCCGTGAACGTCAGGCACAGGAGCAGAAACAGGACCGAGAAAAAGCGTCCCTTCATGCTGTCCACTCTACCAGGATCTCAATCCAGCCGCCGCAGCGACGTCCAGGGAAACGGCGCCGGCCAGAAGGGTGTCTGTACGCCGCCCGCCTGCTCGTCGAGCACGAACCAGCTCTCGGCGCGGCTCGGCCGGATGACGTGAAAGCTCTGCGCCGGCATGTAGCTCTGGCCGAGGAGCACGGCGCGCCGGCCGTCCGCGGCGCGTGCCAGATCGAGCACGAGCACGCCGTGGCCGGGGTTGCCCGGCAGGATGAAGAAGTCGCCGGGGCGCAGCTCGTCAAGCGCCACGGGCTTCGCCTGGCGCGCGAGCGAGACGGTGTTGGCCCAGCCGAACACGGCGTCCAGGTACTTGCGGAAGCTGCGGTAGTCGCGCGAGGCTCTGGCCTGCGGCTCCCAGTCGAGACGGCTGCCGTGCAGCACCGGGCGTTCGCCCTGCGCCCAGCGCGCGAAGGGAAGCGGCGTGCCGGAAGCCGCGCGGTAGCTCACCTCGGGCCGGCCGCGCGACCACGACCACTCGGCGTGCAGCCGCATCACGGCGTCGGCGCACTGCTGCAAGTCCGCCGGGCTCACGTCCAGGGTCGCCACGGCAGCCACGTGCTCGCCATCGCCCGGCCGCAGCAACTCGCCATCGTAGGCCCGCACCGGCGTGCCCGGCGGCGCCAGCGGGAGGCGCCTGAGCCACGCGCCAAATGACTCCGGCTCGAGCGGCACGCGCGCGTAGCCCGGCGGCGGCGGGAAGCGCTCGTCGAGGTGGTCCGCGGCCCCCAGGGCGCCCGGGGCGGCCCCGGCATGCCAGGGATACGCCGCGGTATCGGGCGGGACCGCACGGGCTGCGGCCGTCGCGGCGCCGCTCGCTGCCGTCGCGGCGCCGCTCGCTGCCGTCGCGGCCTCGGCCGGGCCGGAGGCCACGGGCGCCGCCGGCACGGAAAGCGCCGGAGCCGGGCGCCCCGCGGCGCTCGGCGCGCCGGGCTCGCCGGCCGAAGGGCGCGCGCAGCAGGCCATCGCCAGGGCCTGGACGCCCAAGAGCGCCAGCGCTGCCGCCGATCGCCCCGCCGAGCTCGCCGCCGGCCCTCTCACTCCACGCAGCCCAACACCGTCGTGGTCATGAGGATGCCGTTGAAGTTGGTGCTGCCGCCGGCCGTTGCGTCCTTCCAGCGCAGCTCGATCGTATGGTTGCCCGCATCGACGGTGAACGCAGCGCGGGTGCTGCACGAGACCCAGCCCCCCGCGTTGTTGTAGCTGTGATGGTGGATCGAGCCCATGGCCCAGCCCTGGTCCTCGTTGCCGTGCCAGCCTTCCTTGCCGTCCACGTAGATCTGCGCGTGCAGGCCCTCGTTGCCGCTGTTGTAGCAGTGGCCGACCACGTCGACCGAGACGTTCACCTTGTACGCGAAGCTGACGGCCCGCGAGATGAGAGTCGCCCAGTTGGTGTTGCTGGTTGACTTGCTCCAGGTCTTGGGAGCGTCGAGATAGACGCCGCTGCACGCGGGCACGTAGACGGCGCCGCTCACCTTGGCGTCGCCCTTGACCTCGATCGTGTAGCCCGGGCTGTTCGTCCCGATGCCGACCTTGCCCGCGACGTAGTAGGCATCGTTGCCGTTGAGGCTGAACGGGGACGCTCCGGGATCGCCTTTCGGCCCCTGCGGCCCGGCCGGGCCCTGCGCGCCGGTTGGGCCCTGCAGCCCGGTCAGGCCCTGCGGGCCCTGGGGCCCGGGATCGCCCTTGGTCCCCACGGGCCCCTGCGGGCCGGTCAGACCCTGCGGGCCCTGCGCGCCGGTCAGTCCCTGCGGCCCGGGATCGCCCTTCGGCCCGGCCGGGCCCTGGGGCCCGATGAGGCCGGTCGGATCGCCCACCCACTTGCCCTGGCTGTCGATGACCTTGCCGTAGTCCGCGATGCCGACCGAGCTCGGCGTGATGTCGCCCACCGCGTTGTTGGCCACCAGGGCAAACGGGACCGCGCCTACCGGCGCGCGCGGCTGCATCTCCGGATCGTCGCCCACGGAGATGCCGAGGTAGCGCGGGCTGCCGTCGAAGGTGTTCTTCTGAAACGCGACGATCGAGCCGAGCGGCACGCTGAAGTAGCCCTTCTCGAAAGTGACCGAGTGGATCTCCACCCACACGGGCGCGGGTGCAATCTGGCTCTCGTACAGGGCGAACGTCACGCTGAGCTCGCCGTCGACGGGCTGGCTGGTCTTCGCGTCGTACAGCCGGCCCTGGTGCGTGACCGTGGCGGGAAAGGCCGCCGCCTCGTGTGCGACCGCGAGCGCGGTGCTCGCCGCCGCCAGGGACGCCACCGGCCACGCCTTGATCCGCACCGCTCTCATTGTGTTCGCCTCCGTTCGGGCCGCGCTCGATCACACACCGGCCGTTCGCCTAGCGTACCACGGCCGGCGGCGCTACACCCGAGGCGTGGCTCCGTTCCGAACGCTCCGCCCGCGCCACTGCGCCCTGGCACTGCTCGGCGCGCTCAGCGCGGCCTGCGGACCTGCTGCCGCGCCCGACGAGACGGGGAGCACCGGCGCAATCGGTGGCGGCGGGTCCGATGCAGCCGGAGACGCCGGCGGCTCCGGCGGCGAGCCGGCCGGCGGCGGCGGCTTCGGCCCGGGCGCGGGCACGTGGGAAGATCCCATCGTGATCTCGGCGCTGCCCTTCGAGGTCGCGGGTGACACCGCCGCGGCGCCAGGCAGCGAGGCCGATGCATACTCGCCCTGCGCGCCAGACATGCCCGAGGGCGGCGGCGAGATCGTCTACCGCGTGACGGTCGGCGCGACGGGATGGATCGAGGTGGGGCTCGCCGAGGCGCCGGGAGACGAGGTCGACGTTGACGTGCACCTGCTCGGCGCGCCCTCGCCCGAGAGCTGCTGGGCACGCGACGACGTGCGCGTGGGCATGCCGGTCGCGCCGGGCGATTACTGGATCAGCGTGGACACGTGGAGCGGCGGTGGGGGCCCGCCGCGGCCCGGCCCCTTCGTGCTGGGCGGCGCCCTCGTCACCACCGCGGACGACTGCTACAGCTCGCCCATCTACTGCGAGGACGGCGATGCACCGTATGTCAACGGCGTGCCGCTGGAGGCGCCGGGCGACCCGGGGTGTCCGGCCGGCATGGCCCTGGTGGAAGACTTCTGCATCGATCGCTACGAGGCCGTGCTCGCGCAGGTGCTGCCGGGCGACGCTCTGGCCCCGTGGTCGCCCTTCGCCCACCCGGAAGGCGCGACCGGGCGGGCGCTGAGTGTGGCCGGCGCCATTCCGCAAGGCTACGTCAGCCAGGTGCAGGCGCAGGAGGCGTGCCTTGCCGCGGGCAAGCGCCTGTGCACCGACGCCGAGTGGCTGCGCGCTTGCCAGGGGCCGGACGAAACCACCTACCCCTACGGCGACGCCAAGCAGCCCGGCGCCTGCAACGACGCGCGCGCCTGCCATCCTGCGATCCAGTACTTCGAGACGGACGAGAGCTGGATCTGGTCGGAGCTAGACCACCCCTGCCTCAACCAGCTCCCGGCGGGGCTGGCCGCCGCGGGCGCGCACGCGGGCTGCGCCAGCACCGAGGGTGCCTTTGACATGATGGGCAACCTGCACGAGTGGACCGCGGACCCGGCGGGCACGTTTCGCGGCGGCTTCTACGTGGACACCGCCATCAACGGGGAGGGCTGCCTCTACGCCACCAGCGCGCACAACGTCTGGCACTGGGACTACTCGACCGGCTTTCGGTGCTGCGCGGATGCGGGCTGAGCGCAGTGGGCCATGAAGGACTTGAACCTTCAACCAATGGATTAAGAGTCCACTGCTCTACCAATTGAGCTAATGGCCCGGCAGGCGCGCACATGTAGTGCAAGGCGCCGCGGGGGGCAAGGTTCGTCGCGGGGGGACCGGACCAGGTCGCGCTTGCGCGTGCCGCGCAGCGGTATGTCGAAGGAGGTCGCGAGCCGGCGCAGATCCGCCGCCTTGAACAGAAGCAGGGCCTCGTACTTCAGCGCGTCGTCGAGCACGTCGGCGACGGCGCGCGGCGCGACGATGCCCGGACGCGGCAGCCTAGTGCTTCGCCTGCTTCGCCGCCTCGCGCTCCGCCTTCTTGCGGGCGCGCTCCGCGTCCCGCTCCCCCTTGCGCTGCTCCAAGCGCACGGAGCGCGCCACATCGAGGCGCTCGTCGAGCGTCCGGCGCAGCGCGATCAGATCGAAGCGCTCCGGCCGGTCGCCCCGCTCGGCGATTTCCCGCATGATGGCGTCGGCGTGCTCGCGCGGCCGTTCGGGCACGCCAAGCCCGTCGCCCAGCTTCGCCAGCGCTTCCTTCTCCTTCTCCGTCACGTTTCCGTCGAGCGCCGCGATCCAGGACGCCACCGCGTAGACGTAGAGCCGATCGGCCTTGGACATCTCCCAGCGATCCACGTCGCCGATCGGCTTGGGGTGCTTCGTCGCCTCCTCGATCTCGGCCACCTGCTCGAAACTGAGGCCTTCCTCGAGTGCCGTGCGGACGATGGCGTCGGCCGCCGCGGGCGTAAGCTGGCCGTCCGCCCACCCGACGGCCGCCAGTGCGAGGTACACGTCTCGCCCCAGAATCGGATTGGTCGCCATGCCGCGGATGCTACACCGGACGCACCGGCCGAGTCCACGGGCCTCGGACCCATGGACTATAACCAGGAAGTTGGCCCGGCGCGGGCGCACGGGCGAGACGCTGGTGCATAGGCGACACGAGATCTCTGGACTGGCCGCTGGTGGAAGGGTTGTTGCCGACGGGCTGCTAGCTGCCACGGTCACGGTCACGGACTACGATCACGGACCGTGAAGCGCGATCGGGAAGGCAGAAGCAGGCGATGGAAAGACCTCGTCAAAACGACCTCCACCGGCTCGACGTTTGCCATTGCGCACTGGAGCTGTATCGGAGAGTCGGTCGCATGATTGCGCAGTTCCCTCGCGGGGAAGCAGACCTTCGCAGCCAAATGCGGCGCGCATCGCGCCGCGTACCCTTCAACATCGGCGAAGGGGTGGGCAAGCGAGGCAGGCCGAGAGCTGCTGCATATGAAGTTGCGTTCGGCGAAGCCAAGGAGCCGTGCCGTGGGCCGTGGGCCATGGGCCGTGACCGTGACCGTGACCGTGACCGGGGCCAAGTTCTTGGTTAATGCCTATGGGGGGCCGGGGGGTGAGGTCACTAGACAACGCCGCAGGGAAGTCGGGGTTCCCGCGACCCCCAGATCGGGTAGGCACCCCGCTGCCGCCGATTGCTGGCCGAATCCCGGTAGGCTTGCTAGGTATCGGGCCCAAGCATGAGCGCCTCGCTGCCCCTGTCGCTGCTTCGTGATGCCGAGCTCGCCCCCCCTGCGCTCCGGCGGCTCGCCGCCGCCCGCGCCGGCGCGGCCGCGCGCCGGCACAGCCGCACGTCCCCCGAGCGGCTCGACGAGTCCGCGGGGTTCCTCGGGATGGGCCGCTCCCTGACCTTCCCATTTCCGCAGTGGCGGGACGGCGACGAGTTCCGCACGGTGTACTTCGACGAGGGCAGCGGGCCGGCCATCGTGTTCGTGCACGGCCTGGGGGCCAACGCCACGCACTGGGAGTTTCTGGCGCGCGCGCTCGTGGGCGGCTACCGGGTGGTGGGGCTCGATCTGGTCGGCTGCGGCTGGAGCCTCAAGCCCGAGCTCGACTACAGCGTCGAGCTTCTGCGCGACCATCTGCTGGGCTTCCTCGACCGGCGCGAGATCGGCCGTGCCACCCTGGTCGGCCACTCCCTCGGCGGGGCGGTGTGCCTGGCCGCGGCGCTCAAGCGGCCCGGCCAGTTCGAGTCGCTCGCGCTGCTGTGCGCCGCCGGCATCGCCCCGCTGCCGGCCTGGATGCGGCTCGCCGCCCCCGTGTTCCTGCGGCGGGCGGTGCTGCTGCCCACCCTCGTCCTTGGCGCCGAGGTCATCGTGCGCAACGTCTTCGCCGACGACGAGCGCGCGAACGAGCAGGTGGGCTGGTTTCGCCGCTCGGCGCTGCGCGACGATCCCGGCTACCCCAACCTGCGCGACTTCGCCCGCGTGTGCGAAACGCTCTGCCCGGACGTGCTCGCGCGCGACTACGGCGACGAGCTGGGCTCGCTGCACTTGCCGCTGCTCGCCGTCTGGGGCGACCGCGACAAGCTGACGCGGCTTCCGGCAGCCTTGCGACGACTCGATCGCGTGCGCCGCCTGCGCACCGTGGTCGTGGAGCGCTGCGGTCACATGCCGATGATCGAGCGTCCGCAGGAGACGCTGCGCCACCTGGAGCGCTTCCTCACGTCGCCACCCTGATCTACTAATTTGGGCTCTCTGCGCGCCGCGCGCAAATTCTGGGCCGGCTGCCGAAGCAGGGGCCGAGGATTCAGGGGGGCGAGGGGTCGAGCAAACCCCGGCCCCTGACCCCTTGGCCCCTCGGCCCCTTTGGGTTGCGTGCGAAGCCCGCGCTGAGAGCCTGAGCGCCCGCGCGTCGCTATGGCGGCGCCTGGGTCCCAGTCATGGCGAGCAGGCGAGCCAGGTTGGCCTGTGCCGCCGCCGAGCCGGGATCGATGCGCAAGGCATCGCGGAAGCGTTGTTCCGCCTCGCCCAGCCGCCCGAGACGCGCCAGGGCAACGCCGAGATTGACGTGGGCCGGCACGAACCCGGGATCGAGGCGCAGCGCGTCGCCGCACGGCGCCAGGGCATCCTCCGGCCGGGGCGAGAAGGCGAGCTTGGCGCAGATGTTGTTGAGCAAGCGAAGCTCGTCCGGCCGTAGCGCTAGCCCCGCGCGGCAGACGGCCACGGCCTCGTCGTCGCGGCCGAGGGCGGAGAGGGCCTGCCCGAGATCGAGCCGAGCCGGGACATGGCCGGGCTCGAGGCGCAGCACCTCCTGCAAGTCGGCGATGGCCTCGGCCGGCCGCCCGGCGCGAAGCAGCAGCCGGCCGCGCTCGTTGAGGGACGGGACATGGTCGGGCTTGTCGGCGAGCGCCTGCGCGAAGCGGGCCAGGGCAGGCTCGATCTCGCCCTTGCGCGCGTGGGTGACGGCGAGCAGGTGATGCCAGTAGACGGCGCGAGGTCGCACGCCGTAGGGCTCGAGCTCGGCAGCGACGACCACGCTCGCGAGCAGCGCTGCGCCGCCCAGCGCCGGCAGAAAGCGGCGCCCTCGCACAAGCCGCCCGATCTCCCCCAGGGCGAACGCGGCCAGCAGCAGCAGGAACGGGACCGCGGGCACGCGAAAGCGCGCGCACACGAAGAACGGCAGGTAGCTCAGGAACAGGGCTCCGGGCAGGAACACGAGCAGGCTCGCGGGCCCGCGCGCCGCCCGGAGCTCGACGCGGCGCCGAGCCGAGGGCAGAGCGCCGAAGAGGAGCAGCGCGCCCACGACCGCGGCGCCGAGCACGAAGGAGAAGCGGAGCACGAGGGCGCGCAGCACGGGTGACTCGGCGCGGGCGAAGTTCAGCTCCTTGTCGCTGAAGATCTCCGTGCCACTCCAGAACAGCACGGCCTTGCGCGCGAGCAGGGCCGCGGTCCGGCCGGGATGCGCCGCGGCGTGGTGCCACGCCTGGGCCGCGAAGTGCGCCGAGACCTCGGCGTGGGTCATGGGCCGGCCGACCTCGTCCTCGACCGCCCGCACGAGCGCCGGGTAGTCGAACGACGTGCCGAAGTCGGGCACGTTCACGTCGTAGCCGTTGCCGGCGGGCCCGTTGCCGGCGTAGAGGTTGATGCCGGCGTTGCTGGAGATGAGCACCAGCTCGCCGGACACCACGCGATTGCGGATCGTGGCCGGCGCGACCGCGAGCGCCAAGCCGGCCAGGACCGCCGCGGCGCCGTGACGAGCGCGCCGCCTGTCCGTCGCACGCACCGAGGCCCAGAGCCAGAGCGCTACCACCAGTCCCAACGCCAGCAGGTTGGGAACGACGAGAGCGCCCAGGCCGAGGCTTGCGCCGGAGGCGAACGCCCAGCCGGAGCCCGCAGCCGGGGGCCAGAGGCGGCGGCCCCCGCGCCCGCCTTCACGAGCAGGCGCACGGCTCGCCCGCTCTCTCGCCAGAAGCGCTGCCAGCACGGCAAGAAGCTCGAGCAGCACGGCGAGCCAGGGCGACTGGAGCTCCCCTTCGTAGAAGGCGAAAGGCCAGTACACGGCCGCCAGCGCGCCGGCGAGCAGGCCAACCGCGCGACCGAAGAGCCTGCTCCCGATCGCGGCGACGAGCAGGCACGAGACCGAGCCGAGCACAAACTGGATGATGCGAACCGCCAGCAGGTTTCGGCCCAAGAGCGCGTAGACGGCGCCGAGGAAGTAGGGGTAGCCCGGCGGCCGGAAGTAGGGATGGCGCTCGATCTCGGGGCTGGGCGCGCGGATCTGCCCGCCGGGCGGCCCCCACGCGCCGCTCGCCAGGCCCTGGGCCCAGTAGTCGTGGTAGGCGGAGTCGATGGCGGGCGTGTCGAAGTCCGGCAGCGCCCGCACGTCCCCGAGGTAGGCCAGGCGCACGCCCAACGCGAGGGCGAGGAGCAGCAGGTAGGGGCCTACTCGCCCGACAACGCCACGACGGCAGATCGCCGCCTCCTCAGTTGTTGCAGGCGCAGGCGAGGTAGCACGCGCCGAAGGTCCAGCTCCCGCTCGGTGTCTGGCCGTTCGCGCCCCAGTTCGTGTTGTTGTCGGTCGAGCAGCACTCGATCGCCACCCAGTTGCCGCCGTTGGCCTTCTGCGGGAAGAAGTTCTTGCACACCGTGTTGCCGCTGTGGACCGAGCCGTTCACGTTGTAGCCGCCGTGTGCCTGGCACGTGGTGTTGCAGCTACTGCCGAGGCCGCTGATGTACCAGCAGGCGTTGTTCCACACCCACCCGCCGCAGTTCTGCAGGTTCGTGCATACTCCGGCCTTGCAGTACTGGCTGCCGGAGCAGGGCTTGTTGCAGCCGCCGCAGTGGGCCGGGTTGTTGTTGGTGTCCACGCACGCGTTGCCGCACTGGGTCGTGCCGCCCGGGCACTGCAAGGTGCACTGGCCGGCGGCGCAGATCTGACCCTGAGCGCAGACGTTGCTGCAGCTCCCGCAGTTGGTGGGATCGGTCTTGGTGTCCACGCAGACGTTGTTGCACTTGGTCGTGCCGCCCACGCACAAGAGGGCGCAGCTTCCGCTCGAGCAGACCATGCCGCCGGCGCAGACGTTGCCGCAGCTCCCGCAGTTGGCGGGATCGCTCTTGGTGTTCACACAGGCATTGCCGCACTTCGTGGTGCCACCGAGGCACTCGAGCGAGCACTGCCCGGCCGAGCAGACCAGCCCCTGCCCGCACACCTTGCCGCAGCCGCCGCAGTTCGCGGGATCGGTCTTGATGTCCACACAGGCGTTGCCGCACTTGGTGGTGCCACCGAGGCATTCGAGCGAGCACTGCCCGGCCGAGCAGACCAGCCCTTGCCCGCACGCCTTGCCGCAGCCGCCGCAGTTCGCGGGATCGGCCTTGATGTCCACGCACCCGTTGCCGCACTTCGTCGTGCCGCCCACGCACTCGAGCGAGCACTGCCCGGCCGAGCAGACCATGCCGCCGGCGCAGGTGTTGCCGCAGCTTCCGCAGTTGACGAGATCGCTCTTCAGGTCCACGCAGGCGTTGCCGCACTTGGTGCTGCCGCCGACGCATTCAAGCGCGCACGCCCCGGCGGAGCAGACCTGCCCCTGCACGCAGGCCTGGCCGCAACCGCCGCAGTTGGCCGGGTCGTTCGCGGTGTTGACGCACTTGCCGCCGCACTTGATCGTCCCGCCCACGCACTCGAGCGCGCACTGCCCGGCCGCGCAGACCTGACCGGCGCCGCAGAGCACGCCGCAACCGCCGCAGTTGGCGCCGTCCGTCTGCGTATCCACGCACTTGTTGCCGGTCGTCCCGCCCACGCACTCGAGCGCGCACTGCCCGGCCGCGCAGACCTGACCGGCGCCGCAGAGCACGCCGCAACCGCCGCAGTTGGCGCCGTCCGTCTGCGTATCCACGCACTTGTTGCCGCACTTGGTCGTGCCGCCGGCACACTTGAGCTCGCAGGAGCCGCCGGTGCACACCTCGCCGGCGCCGCAGGCGTTGCCGCAGCTCCCGCAGTTGGCGGGATCGCTCTTGGTGTTCACACAGGCATTGCCGCACGTCGTGGTGCCCCCGAGGCA
>JACQWT010000131.1 GCA_016209145.1 Deltaproteobacteria bacterium
CTCGCCGAGTCGGCCGCGATCGCGGCTTACGTCCGCGGGCCGGCTCCTCGCGTACGGGAGTACGCTCCGGGCCGGCCCTGTGGGCGCGCTCGCGCTCGCGGTCGCCTGACGAGCCGGGTGGGAGATGGCGTGAACGCGTACTGTGTGCCAGCCCCGTGACGCTGGCGGCGGCAGTCGTGCTCGGCGCGGCGAGCGCTTGCTCCTGCGGCAGCAACATGCAGGCGGTCTACGAAGGGGACGTGCGCTTCGAGCACTGCATGGCCCTCGATGCCAGCGTCGAGGTTCGCCCGCTCGTGCGTCGTGCGTGCTGGACCGAGTGGCTCGCGTTCTATACCTACGGGCAGACGAGAGATCGCGTGGAGCACGCGACCCGGCGCTCCCGCGAGCTGGGCGGGCAGGCGCCGCTCGCCGCGGCAGGGCCGGAGGCACCAGGACCTGCCAACGCCCTCGGCCCGCCGCCGCTGACTGCCCCGGAGGGTGAAGAGGCAGCGGCGGGGCCGGAACCGCCGCCCCCGGAGGAGCCCGGCGCCGACCGGCAGCGCTGCACGGCCGAGTGCCGCGCCGTGCGCGACGACTGCGGCCGCGAGTGCGCCACGGCGAGCTGCCGGAAGCGCTGCGCGGCGGGATACCGCCAGTGTGCGCGCGAGTGCGGCTGAGCGAAGCAACAAAGCTGTGGAATCTTGGCCGGCCCCGGCGCATTTTGGTAGCCGAGGAAGCCGTGTCGTCCCGTCCCGCCACCGCTTGCGGCCAGACTGAGGCGCAGCCCGCAGGCGTGCCGGCGGACGGGCCGGCGCGCGCCGCCCGGGCCCCGGGGAGGCGGCGGGCCGGCGGGCGCGTCGACGGTGACGCGGGCATGTGCGCCCGCCACAGAGTCGGGTCCGGGGCCGCGCTGGAGCCGGAGGCCCCGCCGCCGCGCGCGTCGCGTCCCACCACCGCCGCACCAGACGAGGCGGCCCGCCATACGCGCGCCGAGGTGAACCTCGCCCACGTCCGGCACAACCTCCGCGAGCTGGAGGCATGCCTTGGCTCCGTCGCCGCCGCGGCGCACGGCTGCACACCGGAGCGGACGCCCCAGATCTGGGCGGTGCTCAAGGCCGACGGCTATGGCCATGGTGGCAGGGCCATAGCCACCACGCTTGAGCGCGCCGGGGTCCGTGGCCTGTGCGTCGCGCTGCTGGAGGAGGGGATCGAGCTGCGCGAAGCCGGCGTGCGTTGCCCCATCCTGGTCATGGGCGGGTACTATGGCCGGCAGCGCGACGGCATCGAGAATCTCGTGGCGCACGATCTCACCCCGGTCGTCTACGACGCGGGGCAGATCGAAACCATAGCCAGCACGCTGCGCTACCTGCGCGACATCGGGGGCTTGGCCCCCGGCCGGGAGCGCTACCGCGTTCACCTCAAGATCGACACGGGCATGGGGCGCCTGGGCGTGCCCGACGGCGAGCTCGGGGCAGTGCTCGAAGCGCTACGGGCCGAGCGCGAGATCGAGCTGGACGGGCTGATGACCCATCTCGCCTGCGCCGACGCCGATTCGCTGGCAGCGACCGAGCACCAACTCGATCGCTTCGCGCGCGGCTGCCAGCGCGTGGCGCAAGCAGGGCTCCGGCCCAAGCTCCGGCACGCGGCCAACAGCGCGGCCCTGCTCCGGCTACCGCACGCACACCTCGAAGTGGTTCGACCGGGCATCGCCCTGTTCGGCGTGCATCCGTGCGAAGGCCGGTCGAGCCTGGTCCCGCGCGCGCCGCACCTGCGGCCGGTGATGCGGGTGCTCACCGAAGTCGTGGCCTTGCGCAACCTCGGGGCGGGAGAGAGCCTCGGCTATGGGCACACGTGGCGCACCGAGCGGCCCTGTCGCATCGCCACCGTTCCGGTGGGCTACGCCGATGGGCTTAGCCGCGCGCTGTCCAACCGCGGGGCGCTGCTCGTCGGCGGCCGGCGCGCGCCGATCGTCGGCACCGTGTCGATGGATCTGACGATGCTGGACGTGACCGACATCCCCGGCGTGCGCGTGCGCGACGAGGTGGTGGTTCTGGGCGAGCAGCGCGGCCCGCACGGGACGGACGAGATCACGGCAACCGAGGTGGCCGGCTTGACCTCTAGCATTGCCTGGGAGGTGCTAACCAGCATCTCGCGGCGCGTGCCCCGGTTCTACCGGCACGGGTGAGCCGGCGGGCGCGGGCGCGGGCGCGATCCCATCGCCGTTGACAGCTCGGCGGCCCGAGGTGCGGGAGGACGTGGGCCACGGAAACGTGCAATGTGAAACAGAGAACCGGGAATGTGGAATGTCATCCCTGGACTCGCAGAAGCGATCGAGCCCTGGGCAGGCAGGCAGGCTCCGGAGCAGCGCGACGGCAAACCCCTCCGCGCGCCGGGCGAGGTCGTCGCCCTTGCGGCCCTCCGCTTGACCTTGCCGATCGCTGCGGTTCCACATTCCACATTCGCCGCGGCGGGCGCCAGGTCATGGCCACGCCTGCCGGCGCTTCTTGGCCCGTGCCTCGACCGCAAGGATCTCGGACGGATAGAGCTGTCAACGGTGATGGGGCGCGATGCCCTACCGGCACGCGCTCGGCGCGGCGCTGCCCGCGGCGGCGCGGATCTGGACCAGGGCGCGCGCGCGCGAGGTCTTGCCCGCCCTCACCAGGCCGGCGATGCTGGCGCAGATTTGCGCCGCCTGGGAGGCGCGCGCCTTGTTCGCCGCGTCGTCGGCCTCTGTGGCCACGGCGCGCAGCGCGGAACAGCAGCCGTCGATGGAGGCGGGCGGCCCGGCCGGCGCGTGCCCCGCCGCCTCCGCGCTGGCACTCGGCTCGGGCTCCGGCGGGGGCACCGGCGGGCGGGGCCGCGGCGTCGGCTCCGCCGCGTCGACCAGCACCGTCTCCGGGGGGGCCTCGCTCCTGCCGCACCCGGCCGTGGCCAGAGGCAGTGTGCCCAAGAGTAGTGCGCTCCCAATCCACCGCATGGCCTGGCCCATCGCACGAGGCGGGCACGATGCTACGCGATTGTGGGGGAAGCGAACAAGTCGCCAATCGAGGTGTTAGCTACAACCCAAGCTGTTGCCGCAGTTCAGGCACTTGTAGCAGGCGCCGTTGCGCACGGTCATGTGACCGCAGACATCGCACACCGGCGCGTCGCCCATCATCTCCTCCAAGTGCGAGTCCAGACCGTTCGCGCCGAGCTCGGCGGCCTCCGGACCTGGCTCCGGCTCCGACGACGGCGGCAGCAAGGACTCGGCCCGCTCGACCCGCGTCTCCGACGGATCCTGGATGGCGGCCGCCGGCGGGACGTGAGCGAGCTCGTAGCGGCCCAGGTACTCCACGCCCAGCACGCGGAAGACGTAGTCCACGATGGACGTGGCGAACTTGATGTTGTCGTGGCCTTCGACCGGCCCCTGGGGCTCGAAGCGGGTGAAGGTGAACTGGTCGACGTAGGTCACCAGGGGCACGCCGTACTGCAGGCCGACGGAGACCGCCATCGAGAAGCAGTTCATCAGGGAGCGGAAGGCGGCGCCCTCCTTGTGCATGTCGATGAAGATCTCGCCCAACGTGCCGTCCACGTACTCGCCGGTGCGCAAGAAGATCTTGTGGCCGCCGACGCGCGCCTCCTGGGTGAAGCCCGAGCGCTTCTTCGGCAGGCGCACGCGCACGCCGTCGGGATGCACCTTGGGGACCTCGGGCGGGCGCGCCAGCGGCGGCTCGGGCTCCGGCTCCGCATCCTCGCCGAGCCCCTCGGCCACCGCCGAGAGCGGCTGGCTGGCCTTGCACCCGTCACGGTACAGGGCCACGGCCTTGAGCCCCAGCCGCCACGCCTCCTCGTAGATCCTCTGGATGTCATCGACCGTGGCCTCGTGCGGAAGGTTCACGGTCTTGGAGATGGCGCCGGAGATGAAAGGCTGCACGGTCGCCATCATATTGATGTGCGCCATCGGATCGAGCAGGCGCCTGCCAAGCCGCCCGCAGCGATTGGCGCAGTCGAACACGGCGTAGTGGGCGGGATCGAGGTGTGGAGCGCCCTCGACGGTCATCCGGCCGACGATCACGTCGCACGCCTCGCGGATCTGTGCGTCGCTGAAGCCGAGGTGCCGCAGCAAACTCGGCGCGGCCTTGGACCCCGCGCCCTCGCGCCCCGCGTCCGCGCCGGCAGGGACGCCCAGGCGCCCGTAGCTCTCCTCGCCCAGCACCCACGGGGCGAAAGCTTGGCCGAGATCGAACACTCCCGGCAAGGCGGCCTCGACCCGGTCCAGATCCTCCTGCGTCAGGCCCTTGGCGCGCAGGCTTGCCCGGTTGATGTGGGGAGCCGCCAGCAGGGTGTTCGTGCCCGAGACATAGGCCACGATCTCCTGGATCTGGTGCTCCGCGTAGCCCAGCGTGCGCAGAGCGTGCGGCACCGAGTGGTTGACGATCTTGAAGTAACCACCGCCGGCCAGCTTCTTGAACTTGACCAGGGCGAAGTCGGGCTCGACGCCGGTGGTGTCGCAGTCCATGAGCAGGCCGATGGTTCCGGTGGGCGCCAGCACCGTGGCCTGGGCGTTGCGGTAGCCGTGCTCCCGGCCGAGCTGGAGCGCCTGATCCCAGTCCTGGACGGCGGCGCGCCAGAGATCTGCCGGGCACTTCTCGCGATCGATGGCGTAGGCGGCCTCGCGGTGCAGCTCGATCACCCGGAGCATGGGCTCACGGTTGCGATCGAACCCGGCGAAAGGGCCCTTGGCGCGGCCGAGCTCGGCGCTGACGGTGTAGGCGTGGCCGCAAAGGACGGCGCTGAGCGCGGCGGCCAGGGCACGCCCCGCCTCGGAGTCGTAGGGCAAGCCCAGGCGCATGAGGAGCGTGCCGAGGTTGGCGTAGCCCAGCCCCAGGGGCCGGTAGTCGTGGGCGTTGCGGGCTATCGTCGCCGTCGGATACGACGACAGATCCACGAGTATCTCCTGAGCGACGAAGAAGACGCGCACCGCGTGCCGGTACAGCTCGACGTCGAAGGAACCGTCTTCGTGCAGGAACTTCGTGAGGTTCAAGCTGGCGAGGTTGCACGACGAATCGTCGAGGAACATGAACTCGGAGCAGGGGTTCGAGGCACGGATGCGATCGGTGTTCGGGCACGAGTGCCAGCGATTGATCGTGCTGTCGAACTGCACCCCCGGATCGGCGCAGGCCCACGCCGCCTGGGCGATCTGACGCCACAGATCGGCGGCGCTGTGCTCGGCGACCACCTCGCCGGTGGTGCGGGCCCGCGTGCGCCAGATCCCGTCCGGCCGCGCGCCGCCGGGACCCGCCGCCGCCGGGCCCGAGACGCCGCGGCCGGCCAGGGCGGCGTTCATGAACTCGTCGGTCACGCGCACCGAGTTGTTGGAGTTCTGCCCGCTTACGGTGTGGTAGGCCTCCCCGTTGAAGTCGGCGTCGTAGCCGGCGGCGATGAGCGTACGCGCCTTGCGCTCCTCGCAGACCTTCCAGCCGATGAAGTCCTCGATCTCCGGGTGATCCATGTCGAGGCAGACCATCTTCGCGGCCCGGCGGGTAGTGCCCCCGCTCTTGGTCGCCCCGGCGGCGCGGTCGAACACCTCGAGGAAGCTCATCAGCCCGGAGCTCGTGCCCCCGCCCGAGAGCTTCTCCTGGCGGCCCCGCAGCTTGCTGAAGTTGGTGCCGGTCCCGGAGCCGTACTTGAAGAGCAGCGCCTCGGTCTTGATGAGCTCGTAGATGCTCATCAGATCGTCATCCACTCCCTGGATGAAGCACGCCGAGCACTGCGGCCGCTCGTAGGGGTTCTCGATGGGAACGATGTCCACCTCGGCGCTGGCGGGATCGCGCACGGCGTAGTTGTCGCCGGTGCCTCTGATGCCGTACTCGTGCCACAGCCCGCAGTTGAACCACACCGGCGAGTTGAAGGCGCCGTACTGGCCCACGAGCATGTGCGTCAGCTCCGCCTCGAAGGCGTCGGCGTCCTGCGCCGCCGCGAAGTAGCCGCCGTAGCGCTCGCCTGCCTGGCGGATGGTGTGCGCAATGCGGCGCACGACCTGCCGCACGCTGCGCTCGGCGTGCGTCCGCTCGCCGTCCAAGCCGGCCTTGCGGAAGTACTTGGAGACGACGATGTCGGTGGCGAGCTGGCTCCAGGGCGCCGGCACCTCGGCGCCCTCCATCTTGAACACCACCGACCCGTCCGGGTTGCTGATGACCGCCGCGCGGCGCTCCCAACGCACTTCATCGAACGGATCGCGGCCACGCTGCGTCAGCCGCCGCGCGAAGCGCAGGCCGCCGGAGGTGCCGCCCCGGCGCGGACCGGGGTCCAATCGCCGTTTGCCCTTGCGCTCCTGCGCCGCGCCGAGCACTGCGTTCGCCGGCTTGTCCCGGGCGGGGCGAGAGGGCGGGCTCTTGGTGCTCGCGCTTCCGGCGGCCCGGCGCGACCTGCCATCCCTTGTCTTGCCATTGCCTTCGACCACGTATGCCTGCATCATTAGCGCTCTCCCGCGGCCTCGACATTGCCCCGAACTTCCGAACGACCGGCACCAGCGCGGCACCCACCGCCGCGGCCGGCAGCCCCCGCGGGCTGGCCGGCCCGAATCAGGCCCCGGGCTCGCCAGCGACGCCGCCGAGTGTCAACGGCCCGCCGGCCAGCCCCAGCGAATCAACGGCGACAGTGCACCCCCCGACCCACGCCAGGCGCGGAGCGAAAAGCGCACAATGAAAAGAGCCACTCACTCATACCCTCGCAAGAGCCAAGCACCCATATGTGGGAGAAGCTGCGCCGATGTCCCACCCGCCTCCCATACATTCGTTCAGATTGGCCACTTCCAACGAGGTCGCGGCTCGTTTCCGGGCGCGGCGCTCTGCGCAGCGCTGCCGGCCGCGCAGAGCGTCGATCACTACCCCAATGTTTAGTGCGCCGGCAAACGAAATTCTCCGCCGACAAGACAACCGCAGGGATCTCCTGAGATTTTTTTCGCCTCCGGTCTGCGGGGCTGAACGGCCGTAGCCTGGACACAGGTTTCCCGGTGCAAGTGCTCAGCTTCACAACAGTTTTTCCCCAACCGCCGCCATGACTCAGCTCAAGCCGGAACAGAACGCGGCCCTGGCCGTCGCCTCGCCCGCTCCCGACGAGCATCCCGTGGCGCGGGCGGCGAGCGCACACGCCGTCCTGGAGCCCGCCATCGCACGACTTGCCGCGGCCGTCCGCACCGATCGCGCTCGTGTGCTGGGCGCGCCGGACGATCCCGAGGCGGTGCACGACTTCCGGGTGGGGCTGCGCCGGCTACGCACGCTGCTGCGCTGCGCCCGGCCGCTCTACGGCGAGACCTGGACGCGGCGCCGGCTCGGCGAGATCGCGCGCCAGGCGCGGGCCACGAGCCGGCTGCGCGACGAGGAGGTGCTCGCGGAGACAGTGCGGGTCGTTAGGGTCGGAAGCGTGACCCGCGGCGCCCTCGCGCTCTGGCTCGCGGGACGGCGTGCCCACCAGCGCTCGCTGCGCCGAGCCGTCATCGCCGAGTTGGGCCGGCGCGAGCTCGACGCGTGCCTGTGGCGACTTGGCCGGCGCATCGCGCGAGGGCCACGGCGCGACTGGCCGGCGGAGCTCTTCGCCGCTGCCAGCCTAGGACACGCATACCTGATCGTCGCGGGGCGCTTGTCCGTCGGCCCCGACGACGGCGAGGGGCTGCACCGACTGCGCATCGCCTTCAAGCGGCTGCGCTACACGGCGGAGCTACTCGAGGCCGTGGGCCTCGGATCCGCGGCCGGCGGGGTGCCGGCGCTCGGTGCGAGCTGCGCCGAGGTGGCCGAGCACGCCAGGGAGATGCAGGGCGCGCTCGGCCACCTGCACGACCTCGCTCTGGCCGCCGGCGCCGTGCGGCGCGCGCGCCGGCTCTCGCGCGCGGAGCGCGAGCAGATCGCCGGGGCCCTCGACCGGCGACGGCAGCGGTTGGCGCGCGCGGCCGTCCGGCGCCTGCGCCAGCTCGGACAGAGCACGCCCCCACCGGCGGCCGCAGTGGAGACGCCCGCGGCGCGGGATCGCGGGGAAAGTAGGTTGCTGTAGGAAGAAGGCGCGCTCGCGTGCTAGGCTGCGCCGCTCCCCTATGCGGATCGGGATCTTCAGCGACATCCACGCCAACTACGAGGCGTTGTCGGCCACGCTGGAGGCATTCCACCGTGACGCCATCGTGGACTGCTTCTGCCTGGGCGACGTGGTCGGCTACGGGGGATCGCCGGACCAGTGCGCCTCCGTGGTGCGGGAGCTGGCCAAGGCCACCATCTTGGGCAACCACGACGCCGCGGTGTCCGGCCGGATGGACTACTCCTACTACTACGAGGCCGCCCGGCACGCCCTCGATGTGCACACGGAGATGCTCGGCGCGGGCAACGCCGCCTGGCTCAAGGGCCTGCCATACAGCGTCCGACTCGACGACGTGGACGTGGATCTGTGCCACGGCTCACCGGTGCGGCTCGAGGAGTTCGACTACATCTTCGCGCCGGAGCAGGCGCGCGAGTGCCTGCCGATCTTCGACTCGCTTGGCCGGCTGACCGTCATCGGGCATTCCCATCTGTGCAAGGTGTTTGCCCTGACGGCCGACTCCGTCAGCGAGCTTCCCGCCGCCGACTTCACCCTGCAGACCGACAGGAAGTACATCGTCAGCGTGGGCTCGGTCGGCCAGCCCCGCGACTACGACAACCGGGCCAGCTACACCATCTACGACAGCGAGACGCGCCGCTTCGAGTTCAAGCGCATCGAGTACGACATCGAGCTCGCCGCGCACAAGGTGCTGGAGGCCAAGCTCGAGCGCAACTTCGCCCACCGCCTCTACATTGGCGTGTAGCCTGGGGCGCGCCTAGAGCGGGCTTCGCCCGCAACCCAAAGGGGCCAAGGGGTCAAGGGGCCAAGGGGCCGAGGGGCAAGGGGCCGGGGTTTGCTCGACCCCTCGACCCCTCGACCCCTTGAATCCTCGGCCCCTGCTTCGGCAGCCGGCCCAGAATTTGCGCGCGGCGCGCGGAGAGCCCGAATTAGTAGATCAGCGACGCGCCCGGCAGTGGTAGACGAGCGTCGTGCAGTCGCTCGGCGCCGGGCCGGGGCGGAAGTCGCCGCGCCGATCGAGCACGCGCAGCCCGTTGTAGTGCAGCAGGGCCTCGATCTCCTGCGGGAAGAACTGCCGCAAGCTGAGCGGGACCTCCCAGGCGGCCGCGGGCCGCCCCGCCGGCTCGAAGACCAGCGAGACGACGAGCACCTGCCCCAGGGGGTCGTAGTCGAAGCGCTCGGCGTAGCGCACCAGCGCTCCCGAGCGCGGATGGCGGAAGCGGGGAGCGCGGTAGCGGCGCTCCGGGTCGGCGCCGAGCTGCTCCGGATCCGGCACGGACACGTCGAAGACGAACTGCCCACGCGCGGTCAAGTGCTCGCGCACGCGGCGCAGGAAGCGCTCGACCGCGCGCCGCGAGTACAGGTGCAGCAGCGTGTTGAAGGGGCAGAGCACGAGCGGGAAGCGCTGCCCGAGCCGCAGCTCGCACATGTCGCCACGGCGCAGCGCCAGCCGCTGGCGCACGCTCGGCGGCTCGCCGCGCAGCCTACGGCGCAGATCGCGCAGCATGGGCGCGGAGCGGTCCACGCCCGTGATGGCGATGCCCGAGCGCGCGATGGGCAGCGCGATCCGGCCGTTGCCGCAGCCGTACTCCAGCACCGGACCACCGCTGCCCAGCGCGAGCCCCGTGTAGTAGCGCACGTCGTCGCGGCGCCGGCGATACGCCCGGGTGAAGTAGAGCGGGTCGTCGTAGTGGGCGCGGCTCCCCTTCTCCCAGGCCCGGCCGGCACCCGCCGCAGCGGCAGGCGCGCGTCGCTCGGGTGCGCCTCGGCCCCCCGTCACGAACGCTGGCCGTAGCGAACGCGCTGGCCGGCCACCCACTCATCAATCACGTCGGCGGTGGGCCGGTCGAAGCGCACCTTGCCGACGGCGATCTCCCGCAGGGCGGTAACCAGGGGCTTGTTCTTGCACACCAGGAGCGGCTTGGCGTCGTTGCGCATGAGCTGGCGCGACCGGTGGGCCGCCATCATCACCAGCGCGAAGCGATTCTCCTCGCGCTCCAGGCAATCTTCGACGGTTACCCGTGCCATGGAAAGGCTACCCAGACCTCAAAGGGGAAGGGACCCTAGCGGCAAAAGGCGGCCAGGGCAAGAGAAACGGCGCGGCACGAGCCATCAGCCGCTCGAGACCAGCGTGCCCACCGGTTCGCCGCGGCAGATGCGCAGGATGTTGCCCGGCTCGCCCAGCCGGAACACGCGCACGGGCAGCCGGTGGTCGCGGCAAAGGGCGACGGCCGTCTGGTCCATGACCCCGAGCCGATCGGCCAAGAAGCGGTCGTAGCTCAACTCGCGCAGGAGGCGCGCCTCGGGGTGCCGCTCGGGATCGCGATCGTAGATCCCCTCGACCTTGCTGGCCTTGAACAGGACCTGTGCTCCAATCTCCAGCGCCCGCAGAGCGGCGGCCGTGTCGGTGGAGAAGTAGGGGTTGCCGGTGCCGGCCGCGAAGATCACCAGGCGTCCCTTCTCCAAGTGCCGGATGGCCCGGCGCCGGAGGTAGGGCTCGGCCACGGGCCTCGCCTCCAGCGCCGTCATCACCCGGGCGGGCGTGCCGGCCCGCTCCAGCGCATCCTGGATGGCGAGCGCGTTGATCACGGTCGCCAGCATGCCCATGTGGTCGCTCTGCACGCGATCCATGCCGGCGCTCACGCCCCGCAGCCCGCGGAAGATGTTGCCGCCCCCGACCACGATGCCGACTTGGATGCCGCTCCGATGGACGTCGCCGAGCTCGCCGCCCACAGCCGCCAACGTCGCCGGACAGATCCCGCTTCCGTCCGGCTTGTTGCCGAGCGCCTCGCCGCTGAGCTTGAGCACGATGCGCTGGTAGCACAGGCCGTCGACCGCGCCGGTCGCCACGCTGCTGCTGTCGCCCTGCACGCGGCGCTGGTAGCGTCGTTGCCGCGGCGGCGCAAGAGCGGGGCGCGCTGCTTCCAGGGCCGGCGCATCTTCTCTCGCCCAAGGTTCGCGGACATGTGCTTGTCGAGCGTGCGCTGCGCCGACCCTCGTTGCCAGGGTCCGTGTTGTGAAACACGCTGCGCGGCGCGCCCCCTGCGCAACCTGGTGCCGATGTAGGATGATGCGCCGGCCCTGGCGCTGCTTCCCACTGGGCGTCTCTGCCCGGCCCTTCGGTTCATCCACATCCCGGTCGGCGCCCGCGGCTGTTGACCGTGGCGCATGACGGAGTGTACGTCGAAGGTGATGGACGCGGATGGCGGTCGGCAGGCAGCCGGACCCGGGAACGCGCGGCCGTTGCGCTGGCTGCACATCTCCGACCTGCACGTCGGGTCGGACAAGTACGCATCCGACATCGTCCTCGGCGCGCTCGTCCGGGCCTTCGCCGATGGTGGCGGCCTCGCGAGCCGACGCCCGGACGTCATCTTCTGCACGGGGGACCTGGCCTACTCGGGCAAGGCCGGCGAGTACGAGCGTCTTGATGTCTTCTTCACGGAGCTGTCGGCCGCGGCCGGAGTCCCGCGTGAACGCATCTTCGTCGTGCCGGGCAACCACGACCTGGATCGCGGAGCCGCGGCCAAGGGCCTGGTGCGAGAGCTCCGCCGTCGCGAGGAGCTGGACGAGATCTTCGACCCCGCTGATCCAAGTGTGCTCGACCTGTGGCTGCGGCCGTTCAGAGCCTTTGCGGACTTCGAGCAGCGCCAGCTCGGCCGGGCACTCAGCGCGGCTCAGCCCTACCTGTCCTGCCGCACGGCCGTCGGCGACCGAGAGCTGCTCGTCGTGGGCCTGAACACGGCGTGGCTTGCTCTGGACGATGGCGTGAAGGGCAAGCTCGTCGCCAGCGAGCGCGTGCTCCGAAGGGCGATGGAGGAGATCCCCCTGCTACCCTCGCCGCGACGCTTGCGGGTCGCGTTGCTGCACCACCCCTTCGGCTGGCTCGTGGAGTTCGAGGAGCACGTGATCGAGGCGCTGCTGCTCGAGCGCTTCTACTTCGTGCTCGTCGGGCACGGGCACAGGCAGCGGCCGCGAGAGGTTCGCATCCCGGAAGGAGAGGCAGCCGTGCTCGCTGTCGGCGCGAGCTACGAGGGCCGGGACCGGCGGAACTGCGCGCTGCTTGTGGAGGTGGACGAGAAGGCGAGCCGCGTTGAGGCGATCATCTACCGGGACGACGGGTCCGGTCTGTGGACGCTCGACGGCGCGTTCTGCGCAGGCAAGCCGGTCTTCGTCATCCCGAGGAGAACTGACGCGCCTGGTCCGCCCGGCGCGAGCTCGATCGGCGCGGCCATCCAGCTCGCTCACGACGGCGCTCATGAGCCGGCTAGCGCGCTCGCGCAAGCCGTGGAGAGCGGCCTCGAGAAGCGCCACCGCGAGGCTGCCGAGCTACTCAACCGCGGCCGCTACGAGCAAGCTACCGCCATCCTCACGGATATCGAGCAGCAGGCGATGGCGCTGGCCGAAGCAGACCCGGCTCACGCGCCCAGCATGCTCCGATGGGTTGCCCGGAGCCGGCTCAATCGGGCCGCCGCCCTGCTCAACCTCCAGGAGCCAGACCAGGCGCGCGCACTGTTCGCGCAGGTGGAGCCCGACTTGCTGTCGCTCAAGGGCCGGTTCCAGCTCGTCGAGTGCCTCGTCCTGCTGCGCGAGATCGATCGTGCTCGTGACTTGCTCGGCGCGCAGCCCATCGACGAGACGGCGCTGAGCGACGAAGAGCGCAAGGGGCTGCGTGCGGCCCGGCAGCGGCTCGCGATCGCCGCGGGCGAGCTGCCGGCCGAGCTCGACGCGTCGCCCGACGTCCTGCCCCAGGCGGCCTCGGCCCTTCTCGCGCAAGGCGATCTGGCGCGGGCGGCGAGGCACGGTCTCCACGTGCTCGGCCGCAAGGACAGCGTCCCTCTTGTCGAGGCGTTCGCCGTGACGTCCCTGATTGCGGCCCTGCATGGAACGGTGATCGAGGAGCCGTTCGGCGGGAGCTTCATCCCCGCCGGGGATCTCGATCCTGGCCGCGCTACCACAGCAGACTGCTCCCGAGCCCACGTCCGCGCTTCCCGAGCGCCTGGCCCTTGGAGCATACGCGCTGTACGTGTTCTGGCGGGCGCGCGCTTTGGAGGCGTGGCTCGACGCCTTCGGGTCCCGGCTCTGGATCGGGCCGCAGGCGCTGACGACCCTGGAATTCGAGCGGGGCAAGGCGGAGGCCGGCGCACGCGCGGCCGACCTCGCCGACAGAATGCATGCCACGTTCGGCCGGGGCCTGGCAGAGGGATGGATCCGCGCGGTCAGGGCGCCGGAGCCTGAGCCGGTGCCCGAGCCCCGGAGCCAGGCGGGGCCCTTGGCACGCGAGCTTGCCAGGGAGCCGATCGAGGAGGCTCTGCGGTACGCCGGCGCCCTGCTCGACAACCCTTCGTGGACCCGGCTCACCGCCGACTTCTTCGGAGGCAACACGATCGCCGCGCCCGGGCTCACGACCGAGCTCGCGTGGGAGCGGCCCGAGCAGTACCTCGAGCTGAGCGGCCGCGTGGGCCTCGCGGCCAAGCGGCACGTGCATCTCCCGGCGCTCGTCAGGGCGCTCGTGCCGGATCCCGAGAAGGCCGACGAGCGCCTGCTGCTGCTGGCGGAGCTGGGCTTCGTCGACGCGCTGGGCCCGGCCGAGCTTGGCCGCCTGGAGCGGCGCTGGCGCGACGGTGGCGCGCTCGACGGGGCCGAGCCGGATCGGATCTTGCGCCACCTCGAGTGGATGGCGGTCGAGCCCGGGCACGCGGGCGCCGAGGTGGCCCAGCTTCGCATCGCGTCCGCCTACGAGCGCTGCATCACGAGCGCGTATCTCGACCCCAAGCCGGCGGTGCCTTCCCGCTCGCACGCGGAAGCCAGGGCGCTCACCCACGCGCTGCTCGGCCGCCTGGAGCGGCTTGGTCGCCTGGCCGTGTCCGCGGTCCTCGACCAGGCGCTGACCTTGCTCGCGCTCAGGACGGTGGAGCAATGGCAGCGTGCGTGGACGCCGGCCGGCGAAGGGCTGCGGCTCGACGAGCACAGCCCTGGCCCGCGGCTGTGGGGCGCCGTTGCTGCGTGGCCGGGGCTCGACGGCTCTCGGCGCGCTGCCTACGGCCGTGCGGCGCGCGCTGCCTGGATCGCGGTGGAGGCGGGGGCCGAGGAAGGGCCGCCGTTGCTGCTGGCGCGAACACTGATGCTGACTACGCGCCCTTTGAGCTCGGGGGCGCAGGGAGCCACGGCGGACGGGAACTCGGCGCTTTGGACGACCGCCCCCGTGCGCGGCCTGGTGTGGCTCCTCGATCCGGAGATCGAAGCCGTGGCCCTCCTCTCGGCTCGCTGGAAAGAGCAGCCCATCGAGTCGCTGGAAGTCACGCTCGTTCATCCCGATCGGAAGGAGCCGCTGCGGCGCACCTACGCCGACCTCCTGGCCCGCGCGCCCAGCGCGCCGGTCGATCCGAGCGCGCCAGCCGATCCCAACATCGTGGCGCTCGACGAGCGGGCCTGCGCCTACCGCGTTTCGCTCCCGGAGCCCTTCGGGGAGGTCCGCGTGGCAGCACCCGTCGAGGCTCTGCTGCTGCGGGCGCCGCCGGAGCAGCGCCCCTGGTGGGCGAGGGGGCTCAAGGTTGCGCAGGGCATCCATGACGGCGGGGCCTACGAGCTGCTTGACGCCATCGAGCAGGATCCCGCGGACGGCGAGCGGACGCGCGTGCTCGCTCGCCGCGCAGCCGGCGCGCTCTGGCGGCAGGTGCGCGACCACCCAGCCTTCCTCCGGGTCTGGGCCGGAGCCCGCACTGCGGGCGAGCTGCGTCCGAGCGTGGACGAGTTGCGGGCCATTCTGTCCGAGCCGCCAGGGCCGCTTGCCGAGGGAGATCTCGGTGCGCTACTGCTCGATCGCGTCAGGAGGGGGTGCTGGTCGAAGCGGCCGGACCGCCTCGCGCTCCTGTTGCAGGCGTCGGAGATCCCTGGCGCGCTAGCGGCCCTTGCGGCGGACACGCGGCTTGGCTCCAACTACGAGAAGCGCGTCGCCGACGCGCTCGACTGCCTCGTTCGCGCCGACGAGCAACCGGCGGCTCGCCTCGCCCGGGCCGTGGTGCTGCTGCGGGTGGCAGCCGCTCGGCAGCCGCTCGTGCATCTTCCGGGGCAGGCTTGGTCGATCGATCTGCGGGATATCCTTCCCGAGCACTTCGCTCGGCTGCTGGATGGCATTGCCAGCGGGTCGCCGGCGCGAGACACGATGGCCGCCTGCGAGGCGCCGCTGCTTCGGCTGTGCGCCGACGCGGTGGGGCGTCTCTTCAGTCCAAAGCCGCTCTTGGTGCGCGACGGTCTCTGGCTCACGTACCGGCTCTTCCAGTGGCTCTGTGCCCAGCTCGAGACGCTTGCGCCCGACGCCCGGCGCGCCGGCATGCTCGCACTGGCCGACAGCGCTCCCGGGGCGTTTCCCGCCGGGAGCATCGCCCCCCGCGACCGGCTCGATCCCTTTGGCTTCGATCGCGACATCTTCGACCACCGGCTGGCAGCCGTCCTTCATGCGCTCTGCGCCATGCAAGAGGTCGTCTTGGCTCTTCCGCCAGCGCCCCCGGAGGAGAGTGCCGGAGTCGGGCATGGCACCACGAGCCCGGCCAGCATGGCCTCCGAGGCGCTCGCGCGTTGCCTCCTCGAGATCGCCGAGCGCGAGCCTGGTACGCCAGACGTCGGCTCGGTCCTCTCGTGGGAGGCCCCGGCCGACGTGCCGGATCTCGCGCTGCAGGCGCTGCTGTGGATCGAGCCCGAGTCGCTGTCGCGCCTGAGCGCGAGCGCCCAGCGGCGCCGCATCGATGCGCTCCCTGTCGAGCCGGACGCAGGCTTGGCAGGGTCGCGCCGCCTAGGCGAGCTCCTCGTCCTTGCGGTCGCGGACCATCCGGCGCTCTTTGCCCCGGAGCAGCGCGCGGCGCTGGAGAGCAGGCTACGCGCGATGAAGGACGGGCCGATTGCGCGCCGGTGGCGGCTTGCAGTCTGGGCCGGCCTGTTCGCCGCAGGCGAGCAGCGTCTGGGCGCCGATCTCCGTGCTCTTCTTCTGGAGCAGATCTCCGAAGATGCTGCTCCGGTTGCGTTTGCACGGCTGCTCGAGGGCCTCGCCGCCGGCGACCCCGGGCAGGTCGAGCCAGTTGTGGCGAGCGTGCTCGCCGAGGCCCGAGCGCGCGGTGCCAGGCTGGTGCCGCTGGCGATCACGGGCCTTGGCCGGCTCGCCCTGCACCGCGATGCCGGCGCCCGGGCTGCCGGCCGCCGCATGCTCGCCGCGCTTGTAGCCGAGCCGCCGTTCCGTGATGATCCGGACATGGCCGGACTGCTGCAGTTCCTGAAACAAGCGGGGGACGCGGCATGAGCGCTCGTTCGCTCAGCCTCTGGTGCTTCTGCTCGGTCAAGGGTGGCGTGGGCAAGTCCGCGCTCGCCGTCGTCTGCGCGAAGCTGCTCGCGGCACGGGGGCGCGGCGTCGTGCTCGTCGATGGCGACATGACCGGCAGCTCCCTCGCCGATGGGCTTCTGCTGGTAGCCCCCAAGGTGGCGCAAGGCGCTGGCGGCGCGATCGATCTGGAGGCACCTCCGACCGGGGAGTTCCACGACAGCAAGGAGACCCGCCGCCTGCGTGCTGCGCGCCGTGATGGGGCCTGGTCGGGCCAGCCTCCGCCTCCACCGTTTCTCAACGATGTCCTTGCCCATCTTCAGACCGCCAAGGGCAAGCCTCGCGTCGATGCGCTGCTCTGGCGCCACGAGCACGACGACGGCGTCCGATACCTGCCTTCCTCGTCGCTTCGCGGTGACGTGGCCCGCAGCCTCGAGTGGCTGATGCCCAGCTCATTCGACTGGGTACAGGCGCTGGCCTGGGCAGTAGACGGGCTCGTCGAGCGGCTCGGCATGCTCACCGACGTTGTCGTCGATCTGCCTCCCGGTGTGTGGGGCTTCGCCCACCAGATGCTGGTGCTCGCCTCGATGCTGCAGCGGGGACAGCCCCTGCCCGAGGGGTTCCCCGGGTGGAACGACGGGGCGTGCACCTGGACCGCCAGGCCCTTCCTCGTGCTGACGCCGCATCGCGGAGATCTCCTGCCGGCGCGCGAGTACGTGGCGCGCTACGTTCACGACGAGAGACGCATCGAGGATATCGTCCCGATCATCAACCGATCATCTGAACCGATCAACGAGACCCAGGAGGCCGCGCGCGAGCTCCTCCTGCCGGCCCTCGGTAGCCTGGGGATCGAGAAGCCGCTGAGGCGCGTGGATTTCCTGCGATCGCTGGACAAGCTCTTCATCGATCAGGATCTAGCCATGGACCAGGACGTGCGGGCCCTCGCTGGGGTGCTCGGCATGGCCGAAGCGGAGCCGCCGTGAGAGCCTGCACGGAGCTCCCCTGGAAGCTACGCGCGAAGCCGCTGCCTCGCCGCTACCCCGTGCTGCATGGCGAGGTGCAGGACATGGACTGGGATCCCGCCCTGCTCGCGCGTATCCGCAGCCATAAGTCGGGACCTTGCCAGCAGGGTCGGACTTGTGGCCGGCCCCGGCGGCCATAGGTCGGGACCTTGCCAGCAGGGTCGGACTTGTGGCCGGCCCCGGCGGCCATAAGTCGGGACCTTGCCAGCAGGGTCGAACTTGTGGCGGGTTTGGTTGCGATCGGGGGCCACGCTGGGCTACAGAGCTCGCATGCTGCGACGTTTTCCCGTCATCGGGCTACCCCTGCGGCGCCGCGCGGCGCCGTTGCTGCTCGCCGGCGCGGCCCTGGGGCTCGCCGGCTGCAACGAGCAGGCCGTCGCGACGGCGCCCGACGCCGGCCCGGCTCCGGGCGGACTGCGGCCCGAGCAGGCCTCGGCGGTGGTGGCTCGCGTGGGAGAACGAAACATCACCCTCGGCGATTTCGCCGCGGTGCTCGATCGCATGAACCAGTACGACCGGCTTCGCTACCAGACCAAGGAGCGGCGCCGCGAGCTGCTGGAGCAGCTCATCGACGTGGAGCTCCTCGCCCAGGAGGCGCGCCGGCGCGGGCTCGACAAGGACGAGATGGTGCAGGCGGCCGTGCGGCAAATCCTGCGCGACGCGGTGCTGGCCAAGACGCGAGCCAACGTGCCCGCGCCGGCCGAGATCCCGCTGGCGGACGTGCGGCGCTACTACGACGAGCACCGGGCCGAGCTCAGCGAGCCGGAGCGGCGCCGAGGGTCGGCCATCGTCATGTCGGACAAGGCCCAGGCCGAGCACGTGCTCGGCCTGGCGCTGAAGATCACGAGCGGACAGGACTGGGGCAAGCTCTTCGAGCAGCACTCCGGCACCGCGCCTGGCGATGCCAGCCGCGGCGGTCCCAGCGTCGCCCCGGATCTGGCGGGCGACCTCGGCATAGTGGGGCCGCCCGACGATCCCAAGGGCGGGAACGACAAGGTGCCCGATGCCGTGCGCCGCGTGCTCTTCGAGCTACCGGAGGTGGGCAAGATCCATGACCGCCTCGTGGAGGCCGAGGGCAAGTACTACATCGTGCGCCTGAGCGGCCGCACGGCGGGCCACACACGCTCCTTCGAGGAGGCCGAGCGCGCCATCCGCGCCGTGCTCCTGCAGCAGGCGCTGCGGGAGAAGGAGCAGGCGCTGGAGGCCGAGCTTCGCCGGCGCTACCCCGTGCAGGTGGACGAGGCCGCGCTCAAGGCGGTGAGGCTGCCCGCGGGCATCGACGAGTACAGGCCCTACTGGGAGACCGATGGCGGCGCGCAGCAGCCCGGGCCGGACGGCGGGAAGTAGGGGGCGAACGGCCAGCCGTGACGACTGGCGCTGGCAGCTCGGCCACGCCATCGAAACCGTCGCCGAGCTCGCCCGCCACCTCGACCTGTCGCGCGAGGAGCGCGAGGGCGCCCTGCGGGCCGAGCGGCAAGGGCTGCGGCTGCGCATCACGCCCTACTACCTGTCGCTGTGCGACCCGCACGACCCCTCGTGCCCCATCCGCCGCCAGGTCGTGCCGCGCTCCGAAGAGACCCGCGCCGTGCCCGGCGACATGGTCGATCCCCTGGGCGAGCGGGCGCACCGCGTGGCTGCGCGCCTCATCCGGCGCTACCCGGACCGGGCGCTCTTGCTGGCCAGCGCCCAGTGCGCGGTGCACTGCCGCTTCTGCACGCGCTCGCGCCTCGTGGGCCGCCGCCGTGATTCTCCCGCGCCGGCCGGCTTCGAGCCGGCCATGCGCTACCTCGCGCAGCATCCCGAGATCCGCGAGGTGATAGTGAGCGGCGGCGATCCGCTGCTCTTGGCGACCGACCATCTTGCCGCGCTCTGCGCGCGCCTGCGGCGCATCGCGCACATCGAGGTGCTGCGCCTCGCCACCCGCGTTCCCGCGGCCCTGCCGTCGCGCGTCACGGCCGAGCTCGTGCGCGCCCTGCGCCGCTACCACCCCATCTGGGTCATGACCCACTTCAACCATCCGCGCGAGCTTACGGCGGCGGCGGAGCAGGCGTGCCGGCGGCTCGTCGATGCCGGCTTCCCCGTGATGAACCAGACGGTGCTCCTGCGCGGGGTCAATGACCGCGCGAGCGTGCTTGCGTCCCTGTTCCGGGGCCTGGTGCGCTGGCGCGTGCGGCCGTACTACTTTTTCCAGATGGACCCCGTGCGCGGCGCGGCGCACCTGCGCACGCCGCTCGCCGCCGGCGTCGAGCTGATGGCCGCGCTCCAGGGCAAGCTCAGCGGCATCGCCCTGCCCAAGCTCGTGGTGGACACGCCGGGCGGCGGAGGCAAGGTCCCGCTCGGGCCTTGCTACGCCGTCGCAAGCGCCGCCGGGCAGACGCGGCTCAGGCCCCCGGGCGGGGCCAGCGTCGCGTACGTCGATCCGCCCGCCTAGCCCCGTCGCTTCGCGGCCCACTCCGTGATAGGCGCTTGTCTCATGTCCGATCGCGCGCAGATGATGGGCAAGCTCGGCGAGCTCAACGCCGCCGCCGAGCTGGGCGGGGGCCAGGAGCGGATCGAGCGGCAGCACGCCGCCGGCAAGCTCAGCGCTCGGGAGCGGATCGAGTTCCTGGTCGATCCCGGAAGCTTCGTCGAGCTGGACCGGCTGGTCACCCACCGCTGCACCGACTTCGGCATGGAGAAGCACAAGATCGCCGGCGACGGCGTCGTGACCGGCTGGGGGCTGTGCGACGGCCGCAAGATCTTCATCTTCGCCCAGGACTTCACCGTCCACGGCGGCTCGCTCTCCTCGGCCCACGCCGCGAAGATCTGCAAGGTCATGGATCTCGCGATGCGGGTCGGGGCGCCGCTGGTGGGCCTGAACGACTCGGGCGGAGCGCGGATCCAAGAAGGGGTGGCCTCGCTCGGCGGTTACGCCGACATCTTCCTGCGCAACACCCTGGCGAGCGGGGTCGTGCCGCAGGTGAGCGCCATCATGGGGCCCTGCGCCGGCGGCGCCGTCTACTCGCCCGCCATCACCGACTTCATCCTGATGGTCGAGAAGACGAGCTACATGTTCATCACCGGGCCGGACGTGACCAAGACCGTGACCGGCGAGGAGGTCACCAAGGAGCAGTTGGGCGGCCCTGCCACGCACGCCAGCAAGAGCGGAGTGTGCAGCCTTACCGCCCCGGACGACCGGAGCTGCATCGGCCTTGTCCGCCAGCTCCTCTCGTACTTGCCCGCCAACAATACCGAGGATCCGCCCCGGGCCGCCTGCGACGACCCTACGGATCGCGAGGCACGAGAGCTGGACGAGATGGTGCCGGCCGAGTCGACCAAGCCGTACGACATCAAGCGCGTCATCCGCGCCGTGGTCGACCATGGGGAGCTCTTCGAGATCCACGAGCGCTACGCCACCAACATCGTCGTGGGCTTCGCGCGCGTGGGAGGGCGCCCCATCGGCGTCGTCGCCAACCAGCCGGCCGTGCTCGCCGGCTGCCTCGACATCCACGCCTCGAAGAAGGGGGCGCGCTTCGTACGCTTCTGCGACTGCTTCAACATCCCGCTCGTGACCTTCGTCGACGTGCCCGGCTTCCTGCCCGGCACCGACCAGGAGTACGGGGGCATCATCGTCCAGGGCGCCAAGCTGCTCTACGCCTTTGCCGAGGCCACGGTGCCGAAGATCACCATCATCACGCGCAAGGCCTACGGCGGGGCCTACGACGTCATGAGCTCCAAGCACATCCGGGCCGACTACAACCTCGCCTTCCCGACCGCCGAGATCGCGGTGATGGGGCCCGACGGCGCGGTGAGCATCGTCTACCGCAAGGAGATCGAGACCGCCGCCGATCCCGCCGCCGCGCGCGAGGGCTTCGTGGGCGAGTACCGCGACAAGTTCGCCAATCCCTACTCCGCGGCCGAGCTCGGCTTCGTCGACGAGGTGATCTACCCGCGGCTGCTGCGCCCGCGGCTGCACGCCGCGCTCGATATGCTGCGCGACAAGCAGCAGCAAAACCCGCGCAAGAAGCACGGCAATATTCCCCTCTAGGCGCGAACGGCGAGCCATGTCGAGCAGCCCGATCTACGCGCTGGTCATGGCCGGGGGAGCCGGCACGCGGTTCTGGCCCGCCTCGCGCCGCGCCCGGCCCAAGCAGCTCCTGCCGCTCGTAGGCGCGCAGCCGCTCTTGCGCCAGAGCGTCGAGCGGCTCCTGCCGCTGTGCGGCTGGCGTGGGATCCTCCTGTCGACGGGCGCACGTCTGGCCGAGCCGACGCGCGCCGCTTTGCCCGAGCTTTTGCCCGAGCAGCTCCTGGTGGAGCCCGTGGGCCGCAACACCGCACCGTGCATCGGCTGGGGCGCGGCCGTCGTGGCGCGCAGCGATCCCGAGGCCCTCGTCATGGCTTTGCCGAGCGACGCCTACATTGCCGACGCGGAAGCATTCCGGCGGGCGGCCGGGCTCGCGATCGAGGCGGCCCGCGGCGGCACCATCACCACCATCGGCATCCGGCCGACGCGGGCGGAGACGGGGTACGGCTACATCGAGATCGCCGAGCCCTGGGACGTGGCCGGCGCGTTCCGGGCCGCGCGCTTCGTCGAGAAGCCCTCGCGCGAGCACGCGGCCGAGCTCGTGGCGAGCGGCAAGCACCTGTGGAACGCGGGCATGTTCTTCTTCCGCGCCGGCGACATGCTGGGCGCCATCCGCCGCCACCTGCCGGAGCTCGGCCGCGGCCTCGAACGGCTCGACGCTGCCGCGCGCCTGGGCCGCGAGCCGGCCGAGCTGGCACAGGTCTTCCCCACGCTGCCCGCGATAAGCATCGACCACGGCGTGATGGAGCACCTGGACAGGCTCGCCGTGGTGCCCGGCGACTTCGGCTGGAGCGACGTGGGCAGTTGGCTCGCGGCGAGCGAGCTCGCGCCCAAGGACGCCCGGGGCAACAGCGCCCCGCCGGGCGGCGTGTTCGTGGACGCCGCGGGCAACCACGTCGTGGATCTGCGCACTGCGGCCGGCGCGGGCCCGGCGCGCCGGGTCATCGCGCTCGTGGGCGTAAGCGGCCTGGTCGTGGTCGAGACCGACGACGCGCTGCTCGTGGCGGCGAGCGAGCGCGCGCAGGACGTACGCGCGGTGGTGGCCGAGCTACAGGCGCGCGGCGACGAGCACCTGCTGTAGCGACCTATGGCGCCCCGTCCCGGCGCGCGCGCCGGCGCAGCCAGCGGCCCACCGGAGCAAGGACCAGCCTGAGGATGGCGCGCGGAGCCAAGGCGGCGAGCCACAGCACGAGGCGCATGCCGATGCCCGGGACGACGAGGGCCCGCCCGCGCTCGAAACCCCGCAGCGCGATCGCCGCGCAGCGCTCGGGCGACATCTGCACCAGGCGCGGTAGCCTCCGGCCCGCGAAGCTGCCGGCCAGCTCCTCGAACTCGGTGGCCACCGGGCCGGGGCAGATCTGGCTCACCGTTACGCCGCTCCCGCACAGCTCCAGGCGCAACGCCTCCGTGAAAGCCGTCACGAAGTGCTTGCTGCCCGCGTAGGCCGCGTAGCCGGGCAGGAAGGCGAGCCCCAGGCCCGAGCTCACCATGAGCACGCCGCCCGAGCCCTGCTCCACCATGGGGCCGAGGAGCCGGTGCGTGAGCCGGCACAGGCCGAGCACGTTGACCTTGAGCATGCGCTCGGTCTTGTCCCAGCTCGCCCGGTCGAAGAGGGCATAATCGCCGAGGCCGGCGTTGTTGATCAGGATGTCGACCGCGCCGAGCTCGGCCTGCACCTGCTCCAGCATCGCCTCGGTCGCGCCCTCGTCGGCGAGATCGCAGCCCTGCACCAGCACCCGCAGCGAGGGCGCCACTCGGCGCAGCTCGGCGCCGAGCTCGTCGAGCCGCTCGCGGCGCCGCGCCACCAGCACCAGGCCGCGCACGCGCGGCGCCAGCAGCCGCGCCAGCGCGCGGCCGATGCCCGAGGAGGCACCCGTGACCATGGCCAGCTTGCCGTCGATGCGTACGCGCATGTCGCCCCGCCTAGCACTTCCCCGCCGGAAGCGCATCGGAGAAGGGAGCGGGAGATCTCGACCAGCCCAGCCTCCGGCGCACCGCACAGAGCGCTATGCCGCTCGCGGTGGCGACGTTGAGCGCATCGAAGCGCCGATCGATGGGGATGCGCACGCGCCGGTCGGCCGCGCCGAGCAGCTCCTCGGTGAGGCCCGGCCCCTCGGTGCCGAGCAGGAGCGCGACCCGCTCGGGCAGCGACCCGTCCTGCACGAGCTCCCACAGGTCATCCGCGTCCGGCCGCGGGGTCAGCGCCAGCACGGCGAAGCCGGCCTCCCGCAGCTTCGCCACCATCTGGAGGCCGGGTCCGGCCTGGGCAAACGGCACCCACAGCGTCGCGCCCACCGAGACGCGGATCGACCGCCGGTACAGGGGGTCGCAGCAGCGCTCATCGAGCAGCACCGCGTCGGCGCCGAAGGCGGCGGCGTTGCGGAAGACGCCGCCCACGTTGTCGTGGTTGCACAGACTTTCCAGCGCCACGACGAGCCGCGGCCCCGCTCCTAGCCCCGCAAGCAGACGCGCGGCGTCGAGCGGCTCCCCGCGCTCGCCCGCGGCGAGCAGCCCGCGGTGGAAGCGGAAGCCGACGATCCCGCTCACGAGCGCCTGCTCGGCCACGTAGATCGGCACCGACGCCGGGAGCTTGGCGCAGAGCGGCGCGAGCTTGGTGAGGCGCCCCTGGGCCATGAACAGCGAGCGCAGACCGAAGCGGCCGCGCCCGAGCAGCGTACGCAGCACGAAGTCGCCCTCGGCCAGGAAGAGCCGGCGCCTTCGCGCGAGATCGGCGTCGCGAATGTCGCGGTACTCGGCGACGCGCGGGTCGTCCAGGCTGGTGATGCGCACCACCCGGTCGCGGAGCGCGGTCTGCTCCGCCTCCGGCAGCCGGGCGTCAGGCGATCCGCAGGACATCGAGCAGAGGAGCGTCGGGGGATTCGGGGTTCGGGACGAGCCGTCCCCGCTTGGAGTCGATATCGAAGATGTTCCAGAGCTTCACTCGCGCGAAGGTCTTGCCCACACCTGCACGATACGATGCGGTTGGCCGGCTGACAACCTGGCCGCTGCTCCTGCCCCGGATCGCGGCGGGAGCGCCACCGGCCCGAGCGGATTGACATCTCGACAACCGTGCGCAGATTCGGAGCCGTGGCCGGCGCCGGGCGAGGTCTCGCCGCCGCCGGTCCCAGGTCCGCCCCCTCGCAATCGCACCGGAGCAAGCCATGGCGTTCTCGCTGCCCGATCTGCCCTATCCCAAGGATGCGCTCGCGCCCCACATCTCGGCCGAGACGCTGGACTACCACCACGGCAGGCACCACGCGGCCTACGTGGCGAACCTCAACGGGCTGGTCGAGAAGGATCCGAGCCTGGCCGGCAAGTCGCTCGATGAGCTCATCCGCACGGCGAGCGGAGCCGTCTTCAACAACGCGGCGCAGATCTACAACCATGCGTTCTACTTCGCCGGCATGAGCCCGAGCGGCGGGGGTCAGCCTACGGGCGCCCTGGCCGGGGCCATCGCGGAGAGCTTCGGCGACTTCGCGGCGTTCAAGCGGGCGTTCGGCGCGGCAGCCGGCGGCCACTTCGGCTCGGGCTGGGCCTGGCTCGTGCAGGAGCAGTCGGGGCGGCTCGCCATCGTGACCACGGCCAACGCCGGCTGCCCGCTCGCCGAAGGCAAGAAGCCGTTGCTCGTCTGCGACGTCTGGGAGCACGCCTACTACATCGACTACCGCAACGCCCGGCCCAAGTACGTCGACGCCTGGTGGAACCTCGTGGGCTGGGACTTCGTGGCGCAACGCCTGGGCCGGGCGGCGGCGGCCTCGGCCTGAACGGCAGCCGGGCGCGGGGCAACTTACCGGGCAACCCCACCACGATTTGCCCGGATTCGCCATCTCGGCGAGCGGAGTAGTCCCATGAAGTCACGAGCCCGCACCACCATGCTGTGCGCCGCGCTCGCCCTGCTGCCTGCGACGGCTGCGGCCGACGCTGGCGGCGGGGCCGGTGCGGCCCGTCCCCAGAGCCCGGCACCTGCCCGCGCGGAGGGCGCGCACGATCCCCAGGACAAGCTCGCCATCGCGCGCACGCTCGTGCTCGCGCTCTGGCTCAAGAGTGACCGGCTCTACTCGGACCTACGCTCGGCCCGGCGCGTGCGCGACACGCAGCGCAGCGCCTGCCTCGACGATCTCGTGACCCAAGCGCACGCCATGGAGCGGCTCGGGCAGGAGGCATTTCGGGCGGCCGCGCTGGCCGCAGAGCGCGAGCGGGCCGCCGAGATCGCGCCGCAGATCGAGCGGCTGCGCATGTACGACGAGCACTCCCGGCAGCTCGTCGAGCAGTCGCGGGACTGCGCCCCGCGGGCGGCGGCGGGCGGGTAGGCACGGCCTGGCCGACCTCACTCGCCTCGCCGTGCTATCCTCCCAGCGTGGGCTTGGCGGAGCACGGGACGTGAAGATCTGGCGCGTCGGCGTCCTCTTTCTCGCCGCCGCCGCGGCTGCGGCCGCGGGGGCGAGCTGCGTGCTCGGCCAGTTCGAGCTGGTGGGCGCGCCGGACGCTGGTGCGGACGGCGCCGTCGACGCTGGCAAGGACGGCCAGGGCGACGACGGCGGCGACGGGGCCCCGCCCGGCTGCCAGCGCGCCACTGCGCCCCCCCCGCCGGCCCAGCCCGATCCGGGGCCCGACGATGTCTGGTTCGTGGTCGGCCTGAAGTGGATCGACTTCGGCGAGACCAAGGTCAAGAACGGCCCGGAGGTGGGCTACGATCTCGACAAGTTCTGCACCTGCTGCAAGGCGCCGTGCCCCGACGAGGGCCCAAGCTGCAAGTACCCCGCGTGGGCGACGGACGGGGGTCAGTGCGACGGCCCGGGCGGCCGCGACAACTCCGTCTCGGAGATCTTCGCCGCCGCCGGCATCTTCGCCGACAACTTGACCTCGGAGTCGCAGAACAAGTCACTGCTCAAGGGCAACTGGTCGCTGCTCGTCCGCATTGCCCAGTACAACGGCAAGGCCAACGACGCGCAGGTCGAGGTCGCGATCTTCCCGAGCCCGGGGCTCGGAAACGACGACTGTCTGGGGCCCGATCCCAAGCCCAAGTTCGACGGCTCGGACCGCTGGCCCGTGTCCGCCACCGCGCTGGAGAAGATCAGCGATGGCGGCAAGGGTGACGCTGGCGCCTGCGCCAACGCGCCCGGCTACGATCTGTCCAAGCCGAAGTACATTGACCAGGGCGCCTACGTCAACAACTGGGTTGTGGTGGCCAACCTGCCTGAGGCCGGGCTGGAGATTGCCGAGGAGGAGGGCACGATGCACGTGACTCTGGCGGCCGGCTTCGTCGCCGGCCGGATCGAGAAGCAGGCGGACGGCTACCATCTGCTCGACGCCGGCCTGGGCGGCATGTGGAAGCTCAACCTGTTCTTCGAGACGCTCGGCAAGATGACCAGCGGCGGCAAGGCGATCTGCACCGATCACTCGCTCTACCCGCTGCTCAAGCAGGGGATCTGCAGCCACGCCGACATCCTGTCCAAGGTGGCGGGCCCGACCACGCCCTGCGACTCCATCTCCTTCGGCATGGCGCTCGAGGCCGTCCCGGCCCAGCTCGGCCGCATCGTCGAGGTGGGCCAGAGCGCGGGCGACGGCGGCTGTCCACCGGAGACCAATCCGGGCAACGACAACTGCGACACCAAGGAGTGACCCGCCTGGCGGGCCGTCAGAAGCGCACGCGAATGCCCCCCGCCCCCACGCCGACGTAGGCTTCAACCTCGGCCGGCGGCGTATGCCGCTCCTCCTCGGCCGGCCCGGCCGCGGGCGCCCCGGAGGGCGCGAAGAGCAGGATGCCCGTGCCGGCGGCCAGGCCCACGAGCCCCACCACGAAGCCGGCCGTGGACACGGCCTTGGTCGTGGCGTAGGCGCGCGCGTCGTCGTGCGCCTCGGGGGGGCACTTGCGCTCGGCGCAGCGATCGAGCAGGTCCTGCTCTTGGCCCATCGCCACGAGCCCGGCAATGGACCAGACGCTCAGGCCGGCGCCCCCGATGGCCACGGCGCTCCAGCCCACCGCCCGCCACGGCCCGCCTGGCGCCGGCGGCGGGGCGCCCGGCGGGGCCGGGCCGGCGGGCTCGTCCGGCGAGGGTGGCGGCAGGCGCAGCAGCACCTTGGCGTGCTCGCCGCGCCGGAGGTTGATCTGCCTGCTGACGAGGCGGATGCCGGAACGCGCCTCGAAGGTATACGTGCCCGGGTTGACCTGGCGACTCTCGCCGAGCGAGGCATCGTCCACCCGCGTGCCGTCGACGAGCACGACCACCTCTCGACCGGTCGCCCCTTCGACCGTCACCTCGATGCTCGGAACCTGCTCGAGCAACTGGGCCAACTCGGGCACGGCGGCCTTGCGGGCGTCGTGGTGCACCCGCGGCGCCCAGGGCTTGAGCTCGGTGGCGATTGTGGCGCGATAGCGATCGGCCGCCTCGAGCAGGCGATCGATCTTCGCGAGGCACCGGGCGGCCTCGATCTTGAGCGTCGGCGCCGGCACGAGCCGGTCGGCCTCGTCGAACTTGCGGGAAGCTGAGGCGCAGTCGCCGGCCTTGACCAGATCGATCGCTTCGCCCGCGAGCTTGCGCGCCATGGCGCGGTCCTGCACGCTGGGCTCGCCCGCGCTGGCCCGCCCCGAGTCGAGCCCCAGGACGACGAGAACGGCGAGCATGAGCGCCGCATCGCGCCACCGGCTGCCGCCCGCGCCGCCGCAGAGGCCGAGCACGTTAGATCCCCATCGCCTCGCCCGCCTTGCGCGAGCGGTCGTCGCCCGGCCCGGGAC
>JACQWT010000132.1 GCA_016209145.1 Deltaproteobacteria bacterium
GCCCGTCCGTCGCCCGCGGCTGCATCCGGCCGATGTCATCGCTGCCCCCCACCGCCCCTCGCCGCCCTGCCCATCACCCCGCAGCGCGGAAACGCCAGATCAAACTCCCTAGCCGCCCCCTCGCCGCCCTGCCCATCACCCCGCAGCGCGGAAACGCCAGATCAAACTCCCTAGCCGCCCGGAGGCTGGCTGCGGCTGCAGGGTTGGCGCCGCTGGCGCCCGATGGCCGGCATGGATCGCGCTGGTGCTTCTGGGCTTCGGGCTCGGCTGCGCGCGGCGATCGGCGCGGCGCTGAGGCGCGGGGGCGGCGCGAGACTGCCCGCCACGCGAGTGTGCTACCGTCCCGGTTGCGCTCACTCGTACCTGGGGCAGCCATGGCTCCATACCGGATGACACGAATCTCGGCCGCTCTGCTCGCGCTGCTCCTCGCCTGCGGCTGTAGCCCGGAGTCGCTCTCCGGGCTCGGGGCGGGCGGCGGTGGAGCAGGCATGGGGGCCCACAGCGGGGCGCCCGCAACTCTACCGCGTGACGCCGCCAGGTCCGAGCTGGTGCAGCCCGAGATGCGAGCCGCGTACATCGCGGCCGTGCAGTCCGGGGCCGGGCCGGAGTACGCTCTCAGGCTTGGCGCGGACGGCGCCGTGGCCACGGGCTGGAACGTGGCGCAGGGCTTCGAGATCGAGGTGGGCGGCGGAGCGCTGGGGGTCGGGCGCTCGGAGCGCTGGACGCTCGGGCTGCGCTGGACCGGCATCGGGCGCGGGGTGGCGATCGAGCCCGTGCCCGAGCCGGCGGCAGGGATCGAGGTTGACGGCAGCCGGGCCACGGTGCGCCGAGGCGAGGGCCTCGAGGAGTGGTACCTGGGCGGCCCGCTCGGCGTCGAGCAGGGGTTCGTGGTTGCACAGGCGCCCGAGCGCGGGGCGCCGGGTTCGCCGCTTGCTCTCGAGATCGAGGTGAGCGGGCTCGATCCGGTGCTCGCTGGCGACGGCGAGTCCGTCTCGCTGCTGGCCGAGGATGGCGAGGTCGTGCTTCGGTACACGGACCTGTACGCCCAGGATGCCGCGGGGCGCTGGCTGGACGGCTGGATGACCGCGAGCGGGGGCGGGATTCGGCTGCTCGTCGATGACCGGGGGGCGAGCTACCCACTGCGAATCGATCCGCTCATCTGGATCGAGCAGGCCAAGCTCGTGGCGAGCGACGGCGCGCAGGGCGACCGGTTCGGCATCTCGGTCTCGCTCAGCGGAGACACGGCGCTCATCGGGGCCCGTTTGGACGCCGACAAGGGCTATGGGACAGGCTCCGCATACGTGTTCGTCCGCAGCGGCGCCGCCTGGACCGAGCAGGCCAAGCTCACGGCGAGCGACGGCGCGGCGTACGAGTACTTCGGCCGCTCGGTCTCGCTCAGCGGCGACACGGCGCTCGTGGGCGCCGACGGCAGCGGCGACAAGGGCAGCTAAGCGGCGACACGGCGCTCGTGGGCGCCCACTACGACGACGACAAGGGCGACTACTCAGGCTCGGCGTACGTGTTCGTCAGGAGCGGCGCTACCTGGACCCAGCAGGCCAAGCTCTTGGCGAGCGACGGCGCCGCGGGCGACGAGTTCGGCGACTCGGTCTCGCTCAGCGGCGACACGGCGCTCGTGAGCGCCTTCGGCGACGACAACAAGAGCCAGGACTACGGCTCCGCGTACGTGTTCGTCCGCAGCGGCGCCATCTGGACCGAGGAGGCCAAGCTCATCGCGAGCGACGGCGCGAAGGAGGACAGGTTCGGCGACTCGGTCTCGCTCAGCGGCGATTCGGCGCTCGTGAGCGCCTCGGGCGACGACAACAAGGGCCAGGACTCCGGCTCCGCGTACGTGTTCCTCCGGACCGGTGCCAGTTGGGCCCAAGAGGCCAAGCTACTCGCGAGCGACGGCGCGGCGAAGGACTTCTTCGGCTGCTCGGTCTCGATTGGCGGCGACACGGCGCTCGTGGGCGCCCGCTACGACGACGACAAGGGCGGCGACTCTGGCTCGGCGTACGTGTTCCGAGCGGTGGGCCAGAGCTGCAAGAACGCGGACGAGTGCCAGGGCTCGCCCTGCGTGGACGGGTTCTGCTGCAACTCGGCCTGCAACGGCCTGTGCGAGGCGTGCAGCGCGCAGAAGAAGGGCAGCGGGCTCGACGGCATCTGCGGCTCGGTTGCGGCAGGCACGGATCCCGACGACGAGTGTGGCGTGGGGCCCGAGCAGAGCTGCGATGGCGCAGGCCAGTGCAAGAAGCACGATGGCGCGTCCTGCGCGAAGAGCTCCGAGTGCTTCAGCACGCTCTGCATCGACGATGTCTGCTGCAAGTCGGCCTGCGACGGCAAGTGCGAGGCGTGCAGCACGCAGAAGAAGGGTGGCGGCAACGACGGCGAGTGCGCCCTGGTTGCCGCGGGCAGTGACCCCGACGACGAGTGCCTGAAGCCCGGCGACGTGACCCAGAGCTGCGATGGCGCGGGCGGCTGCAAGAAGGAGGGCGGCGTGGCCTGCTCGGATGGCTCCGAGTGCCTCAGCACGCTGTGCGTCGACGGCGTGTGCTGCAACTCGGCCTGCGACGGGCCATGCGAGGCGTGCACGGCCGCCAAGAAGGGCGCCGGCCAGGACGGCGAGTGCACGCCGGTCGCCGCGGGCACCGACCCCGACAAAGAGTGCCTCGAGCTCGGCAGCCCGGCCTCGTGCAGCGCCGGGATCGCCCACCCTGCGCCCGCCTGCAACGGGCAGGGCGAGTGCGTCGAGCAGAGGGAGAAGCCGTGCACGCCCTACGCCTGCGGCCCGACCGGGTGCAAGACGAGCTGCAAGTCGGCCGACGACTGCGTGCCCGCCAGCGCGTGCGACAAGGAAGGGCGGTGCGTGGTCATGGTGAGCTGCGACGGCGAGCATACGCTGAGCAAGCTCGGCGGTGGCACCACGGACTGCTCGCCGTACCGCTGCGTCAAGGACGACGTGGCTGGAGACAGGTGCCTGGCGAGCTGCACCAGCGGGCAGGACTGCGTCGCGGGGTTCGTGTGCACCTCGGCCGGCCGCTGCGAGACGCCACCGCCGCGCGCGGGCCCAGAGGCCGGCTGCGGCTGCAGGATCGGCGGCTCTCGCGCCAAGTCCTCCGCGCCGGCGTGGCTGGCGGTTGCGCTCCTCGGCCTCGGGCTCGGCCGTGCGCGGCGAGCGGCGCGGCGGTAGGGCACGCAGGGCGGATGCTCCGCTCCCGTCGCTGCTTCGGAGCGACCATCCGGGCGCCTCCTTCCAGGTGACCGCTACCAGATGGTGTGGATGGCGGACGCGCGGATCCGCCGGTCGCGGCTCACCAGCGGCAACGCGAGCGCCAGGGCCGTCGCCGCGATGATCCGGTCCGGCATGTCAGGCACGTCGCCGCGCGGCACCTGCGATACGAGCCGGGCAACTTCCTGGTCAAGGGGCGCGACTGCCAGCGCCACGTCGGGGCGACCGATCTCCGCCTCGACGCGCTCCTTGACGATGGCCGGAAGCCGTCCCTTCTCGACGAGGTACGTCAGCTCCACCAGCGTCACCGCTGATATCCATACCGGATCACCGGAGACGGCCGCGGCATCGAGGGCCGCCAGCGCGTCCGTAGAAAGCCGGCCGCGGTCGAGCAAGTACCAGACGAGCGCGTGGGTGTCGGCAACGACGGCCGGCATCAGATGTCCTGCCTCGGGAAGGCGCCCCAGAGCTCTGCGCGCGCCTGGTCGATCTCGCTGGCGGAGATGTCCACCCCCAGGTCCTCGCACAGGCCGCCGACGCTGCGCAGACAGCGTGGCCGCCCGTGCCGCTGGCGCAGGAGCTGGGCGAACTCGAGCAGCTCCTGCTGCTTCTCGGGCGGGAGCGCCCTGCCCGCGTCGACGATCGTTTCCAATACCGTCATGAAGATCGCCTCCGGTCCAAGAAGTCTAGCAGACAACGCCGCCGAACGCCTGGCCTGACGCACCCGAGCTAGCCGGCCCGGCCCTCCGCGGTGGCGGTGTTCCGAGCGTCTCAGCGCACGGTGCTTCGATGACGTTTGCTGCGCTTCGGTTTGCGACGGCCTGCGCGAGGCGTGCAGCGCGAAGAAGAACGGCGGCGGCAACGACGGCGAGTGCGGCTTGCCTTCCCCCGCTACCGCCAGCCATCGGCCGCCTTGGTCTTGCGCGCGGGCGGCGCGTCCTTCGCCGGCGGTGGCGCGGGCGGTGGCGCCGGCTTGGCCGGCGGGGGCTCGGTCGGCTTGGGCCCTGGCGGTCTGGCAGCGATCGGCTGGGCCGCGCCCTGTCCGGGGCGCGGCGCCGGGGCGGCCGGTACCACGATTAGCTCGAGCGAGGCCGTGCCCTCCTTGGTGATCGTCACGGTTTTGGTTTCCTCGCGGCCCTGGTGCGAGGCCACGACCGCGAACGCCTGTCCCCGCCGGCCGGAGAGGCGAAGCTCGCCGTCGACGAGCTCGCGGGCTCGCCCGTCGACCGTGACCTGGGCCTGCCGGGGCAGCACCTGAACGGCAACCTCGACGCTCGCAGAAGCTGCCGCGCTCGCCGGCGGGGCTGTCGCCGCAGCCTGGGCCTTGGCGCTCTCAGCTTCCGTGGACGCCTTCGCCAACGGCGCGCTCGGCTCGCTCGACAGTCTCCAGAGCAGGATCGCTCCAGCGCTCGCTGCCGCGACTGCCAGCCCGGCGGCTGCGGCCAGGCGCAGGCGCCGGTACCGAGGGCCGGCGCGCGCTGCGCCCACCGTATGCGACAGGGGCGCCGTCGCCTCCATGCTGCTCGAGTCGGGCGGCGCGGCCCGTCCCGCCACACGGGCTCGGTTCTTGGCCGAGACCGGGACGAGCATGTCAGCGCTCAGCGTCTCCGAGCCGCCCGAGAACGGTGCGAGCGCCCGGGCGAACGCGCTCATGTCAGCCAAGCGGGCCTCCGGCTTGCGGCTCAGGGCCTGGTGCGCCACCGCGGCGAGCCCCTGCGGGATCCAGGAGGCCTTGTCCTGGAGGTGCGGCAGCTCGCCCGTGCAGATGGCTACGATGAGCTCACCCACGGTGGTCTTGCCTTCCCACGGCGGCTCGCCGCACAGCGCCTGGTAGAGCGAGATCCCGAGGCTCCAGATGTCGGTGCGCGCATCGACGTTCTTGGCGTTCGTCGCCTGCTCGGGCGACATGTACATGGGCGAGCCGAGCACGCCGCCGGTGCGCGTCAGCTCGGTGCTCGTCTCCGCCGTGTCGCTGCCGGCCATGCGCTTGGCAATGCCGAAGTCGCAGATCTTGACCACCAGCTCCCCCGACGGCAGCTCGTGCAGGAACAGGTTGGCCGGCTTGATGTCGCGGTGGACCAGGCCGAGCGCGTGGGCCGCTGCGAGACCGCGGCAGGCCTGCATGAACAGCCGGACCACCGGCTCGAGCTCGAGCGCGCCGCGGCGCTGGATGAGCGCAGCGAGGTCGATGCCCTGGAGCAACTCCATCACGATGAAGGGCAGCTCCTGCTCCAGATCCGTGTCAGCCGCGACGACGCGCACCACGTGCTCGCTGCCGATGCTCATCGCCGCCTTGGCCTCGCGCACGAAGCGCCGGCGCGCCGCCGGGCTTCTGCCCGCGAGCTCCGGATCGATGACCTTGACGGCGTAGCGGCCGCCGTCGCTGCCGTGGGCCTCGTAGACGGTGCCCATCCCACCCTGGCCGAGGCGGCGGACCAGGGCGTAGCACCCGCCCAGGGTGCGTCCGAGGAGCGGGTCCGCGGAGGCGTCCTCGAGCGGCGGCGGCGGCACGCTCGGGGTGACGCGCTGCCATCGCGCCGGCAGCCGGGCGGGCCGCGCCGCGACCTGCCGCAGCTCGGCCGGAACAGGGTGGAGCATGGCGGCCGTGACCTCCTCGGAGCCAAACGCGAAGGGCCGCAAGGCATCCATCAGCTCGCCGATGCTGGGACAGCGGGCCTCGAGGTCCCGCAGCAGGGCGCCGTGCACGACCGTGGCGAGGCCCGGATCGACCCACGGCGCGTGGCTCTGTAGCGCCGGCACGTCCTCGGCGTGGATCGCAACCACAATCTGCGCGAAGGTATCCAGGTGGTCGAACGGCGCCACGCCGGCGAGAGCATGGTAGAGCGTACACCCCATGCCCCAGATGTCGGTGCGCGCGTCGACGTGCTTGGCGCTCGTCGTTTGCTCGGGAGACATGTAGTGCGGCGTGCCCATCACGCTGCCGGTCCGGGTGAGCTTCTCGTCCTCGGCCAGGCACTTGGCGATGCCGAAGTCGAGCACGCGCACCGTGATCTTGCCCTGCGGGTCGTGGTCCAGGAACAGGTTGTCGGGCTTGATGTCGCGATGGATGACGCCCGCGCGGTGGGCCACCTCCAGCGCCCGGCAGCCCTGATAGACGAGACGGACGGCCACGGTAGGATGCAGCGCGCCAGTGCGATCGAGCAGCGCTCCGAGATCGAGGCCCGAGAGCAGCGGCATGACCAGGTAGGGGATCTCCAGGCTCTGGTCCCAGCCGGCCTCCAGCGCCGCCACGATGTACGGGCTGGCGAGCGAGCCCATCAGCTTGGCCTCGCGCCGGAAGCGCGCAACCAGCTCCTGCCCGTGCGCCGTCGGCGGGATCTCCAGCATGGCCTTGAGCGCCACGCGCCGGCCATCGGGATCCTCGGCCTCGTACACCGCGCCCATGCCTCCGGCCCCGAGGTAGCGCAGGAGCTGGTAGCGCCCCCCGATGGTGGCTCCGAGCGGCGGCGCCGGCGTTGCTTCAGGCTCCCGGTCCATGCGACGAGACCAGCATAGCGCGCCGGGGCTCCGGGGGGGTAGGGCAGCGCGCACGCCGCTCGGCTAGAACGAGTAGCCCGCGCTGGCCGTGGGCACCCACGCCAGGAACAGGCCGTAGGCGCGCTCCCCCGCCACCAGCTCCGAGCCGGGCGCGCAGGCTAGAGCTGGCGCAGAAGGGCCAGAGCAAGAGCCCACGACGCTGACGTCGCCCGTCTCGTATGCCGGCCCTTCGAGGAGGAACAGCGGAGCGCTCAGCCCCAGGCCAGCCGCGAACCCAGCGAAGCGCAGGCCGAGCTGGAGCTCGGGCATGACGAACAGATCCACCGAGCCTACGCTGGTGTCCGATCCGTTGACGTAGACATCGAGCGTGCGAGCGCCGTCCGAGACCGTACCCGTGATGGCATCGCGCGAGCGCGCGAAGAGGGCGCCAACCAGCGCATGGATCCGAAGCTCGACGTGCTCGCCCAAGGGCTGGCGGTAAGAAAGGCCAACCCCGGCGAGGGCGCCGGAGATGCGGATGTCGTCGCTCAGGGTGTAGGTCACGGGCACAGGCTTGTCGGTCTTGCTGTCCTCGAAGGATGTGCCGAGCTCGCGCCCGAGCTCCTGGCCGAGCGTCAGATAGCCGCCGGCCGCCTGGACCGACAGGCCGAAGGGGAACTCGTAGCCTGCGCGCGCGCCGACGAGGGCGCCCCAGGCCGCGCTGTTCTCCGAGCAACTGCCGCTCTCGCAGCTCTCCTCGGCCTGGCTGCCGAAGCTCGAGGCGATGGCGACGCCGCCGAAGGCCTCGAGCCAGATGAGCCCCGGCTCCTTGGTGCCCCAGCGCGGATGCTCGGCCTGGGCACGCAGGCGCAGCACGGTATCCCCCCCGCTCTCGGCCGTGACCTTCAGTCCGCGCGCCTCGTTGAAGTAGCCACTCTCGCGGGCCTCGAGCCGATGCTCGCCGACCGGCAGCCGCCCTTCCCAGCGCCCCTTGCCGACCGGCACGCCATCGATTGACAGCTCCGCCGTAGCCGGTTCGACCCGGATGCGCAGCGCAGGTCCGAGCCGATGCGCCTGCACGGAGGGGAGCGCGGTCTGGCCTTCCACCACGATGACCTCCTTGGGAGCCGAGCCCACGTTGCCCTTGCGCACCAGGAACAGGTGCCGCCCGGCCCCGAGCGTGCCCTCCCAGGGGATACGGCCCAGGAGCACGCCGTCGACGAAGACCTCCGCCCCCGCGAGCACGGGATGCTCGATCCGCAGCCGGCCCGCGTTGGCCAGGGGCTTGAGCCTCGCGTCGACGCTGGCGGTCTTGCCGACGGCGACCTCGACCGTGCTCTGGAAGGTCTCGTAGCCCTCCTTGAGCACGCGCACGTCGTGCCGGCCCGGCATGACGCGGATCGGGCTCACGAGCGGAAGCCGGCCCCGCGCGCGGCCGTCGATCACGATCGCGGCCTGGCCGACGTTGGCGAGCACGTCGATGCTCCCGACCTGCCCCCGCAGCCGCTGCATGTCGGGCGCGACGGCCGCGCGGTCCTCCTCGGAGATCTCCTCGCGAAACCTGGTGATAAGATCCTCGTAGAGCTCCAGCGCCTCGTCGTACCGGCCGAGCTCGTCGAGGCAGATGGCCGCGTTCTGGGTGTTGGCCACCGATGGCATGAGCGCACGTGACTCGAGGTAGTAATCGAGCGCCCGCT
>JACQWT010000133.1 GCA_016209145.1 Deltaproteobacteria bacterium
GAGCCGCCAGGCCGCCAAGGAAACCGAGCCGCCACCGAAGACGGATGGTACCTTCGGACGCCGTCCGGTCTGCCCGCTCCCGCTCCCGCTCCCGCTCCCGCTCCCGAGGGCGCCGCACATGCCGTTCGATCGCGAGCGTCTCGATGTCTACCAAGCCGCGCTCGACTTCTTCGATCTCGCTGACCCGGGCTTCCCTTTCGATCGTCAAGCTCGCGAAGGTCCTGCAGGACGCCGGACGAAGAAGCGGGAGCGGGAGCGGGAGCGGGCGCGGGTCGGAGCTGCCGCCAAGGGCGCCCTTGTTTGACGCTTGGCAACTTGGCGGCCCGTTGATTCCCTTGCAGCTCTTGTTCCGAAACTGTCGACTCTCGACTGCAACCTGTTGACGGCCGAGAACTTTGTCCGAGGCCCCGAGGGGGGCCACAAAGGCCCTCGCCACGGCCGGTCTGCTCCGGCTATTCTAGGGTCGCGCGGCCGGCGCCTGAAGCGCAGGTACGAGCGGAGCAAGGAGAACGACATGGCTAGCTTGGCGAAGATCATCACCCTGGGCGGGCTCGCGCTGGCGTGGGCGCAAGCGTGCTCATCGGGCCCGGTCGAGGTCGCACCGGCGGGCGGCGGCGGCGCGGGCGGAAGCAGCGCCCAGTGCGGCGCCGGCTTGGCGCGGTGCAGCGACCGCTGCGTGTCGCTCCAGGTGGATCCGGGCAACTGCGGCGCCTGCGGCACCGCCTGCGAGCAGGGCAAGGTGTGCAGCAACGGCCAGTGCTCGCTGGAGTGCGTCGGGGGCACGACCAAGTGCTCCGGCACCTGCGTGGACAGCTCGTCCAATCCGGAGCACTGCGGCGGCTGCGACCAGGCTTGCGCCCCCGGCGAGGTCTGCTCCGCCGGCCAGTGCGGCCTGGAGTGCGCCGGCGGCACGACCAAGTGCAGCAACAAGTGCGTCAACACCGAGAACGACCTCGGCAACTGCGGCGGCTGCGGCAACGTGTGCCAGGAGGGTGAAGTCTGCTCCGCCGGCCAGTGCGCCCTCAAGTGCGCCGGCGGCACGACCAAGTGCGCGGGCGAGTGCGTCGACACGACGCTGAGCCCGGCGCACTGCGGGGGCTGCAACAACGCTTGCGGCGCCGGCTTGGCGCGGTGCAGCGACCGCTGCGTGTCGCTCCAGGTGGATCCGGGCAACTGCGGCGCCTGCGGCAACAAGTGCGTCAACACCGAGAACGATCCGGCCAACTGCGGCTCCTGCGGCGCTGCCTGCAAGGGCGGCGAGGTCTGCTCGGCCGAGAAGTGTGCGCTCGACTGCGTCGGCGGCACCACCAAGTGCGGCGGCAAGTGCAGCGACACGGCCAATGACCCGGCCAACTGCGGCTCCTGCGGCGTTGCCTGCAAGGCCGGGGAGATCTGCTCGACCGGCCAGTGCGCCCTGCAGTGCTCGGGCGGCACTACCAAGTGCGGCAGCAAGTGCGCCGACTTGCAGACCGACGCCGCCAACTGCGGCGCCTGCGCCGCCGCCTGCCCGCAGGGCGAGGTCTGCAGCGCCGGCTCCTGCTCGCTCGTCTGCCTCGGCGGCACCGCCAAGTGCGGCAGCAAGTGCGTCGACCTCCAGGGCGACGCCGCCAACTGCGGCGGCTGCGGTGCTGCCTGCCCGCAGGGTCAAGTCTGCTCCGCGGGCCAGTGTGGCCTGGAGTGCAACGGCGGCACTACGAAGTGCGGCAACGCCTGCACGAACACGAACATGGATCCGGCCAACTGCGGAGGCTGCGGCGCTGCCTGCCCGCAGGGCCAAGTCTGCTCCGCCGGCCAGTGCTCGCTCGTCTGCGTCGGCGGCACGACCAAGTGCGGCAACGCCTGCGTGGACACCAAGGCCGATCCCGCCAACTGCGGCAACTGCGGAGCTACCTGCCTGCAGAGCCAAGTCTGTTTCGCCGGCCAGTGCTCGATGATCTGCTCCGGCAACGGCATCACCAAGTGCGGCAACGCCTGCGTGGACAGTCTGATCCGCCGGCCAGTGCTCGCTCGTCAGCGCCGGCGACACGACGAAGTGCAGCAACGCCTGCGTGGACACCAAGGTGGATCCCGCCAACTGCGGCTCCTGCGGCAAGGCGTGCCAGCAGGGCTACGCCTGCGCGAACAGCCAGTGCACCGTGCTCTGCGGTCCGGGCACCACGAACTGCAGCAACAAGTGCGTGGATCTGAGCGTCGATCCCAACAACTGCGGCAAGTGCGGCAACGTGTGCGGCTCGGGCAAGTGCACGGGCGGCAACTGCATCGCGCAGTGCGGCAACCCCAACGGCGGCAATCTCACGGCCGAGAACGGCACGGGCCAGAACAAGTTCTACTGCTACCTCCAGAACGACACGACCCAGACGCGCGCCCGCAAGGCCTGCGAGTCGCACTTCGGCGAAGGGCAGTGCTGTGTCATCACGGGCGGCTACCAGGACATGCAGTATGGCCAGTGCGGCGGCGGCGGCTACAACAACTCCATCCATTGGCACTGGGACAACCACCCCAACGGCCACTGCGCGCCCAACTACGTGGTCGGCGATGTGGTCTCGCCCGGGTGGTGCGGCAGCATCCTCGGGAACTTCCTCGACTAGCACTGGCTAGGCGCGGCGATCGCCGGAGGTCGGCACCCGGATGCACCAAAAGCGGGCGTTCGCATGGCGACCTGGGCGAGGTCGGCACCCGGATGCACCAAAAGCGGGCGTTCGCATGGCGACCTCCGCGCCCCTCAACCCCGAAACGGGTAGGCGCCCCCCGCTGCCGGCGCGCGCAGCCCTGCCGCTACGGGCAGCCGAGCCCGAGCTCGCACCGTGACGGGGCGATAGTATCGCTCGCAGGGCCACCGCCTCAGCGGTCGGCGCGACAATGCTTGCATGGCGGCTGCGGAGCTTGCATACTACGTAGCTGGCTCTGCGCCCGGCAGGGACGGCGTCGAGCCGAAAGGAATCGTCATGAGCATCCGCGTCGCTTCGATCGCGACCTTGGCCGGCGCCGGGCTGCTGTGGGCAAGCTGCACCATCAAGGATGAGGAAACCACCGGGGGCAAGCCGCCGGGCGGGGGCTGCCTCGTCAACCAGGCCTGCTGCGTGCTGGCGCAGAAGCAGGGTGAGTCCGATCCGACGAAGGGAGCGAAGGACTGCTCGGGCAAGGACCTCGGCGGGCAGGAGTGGTGCGGGCAGGCGGCCGAGCTGGCGAAGAAGGCCCTGAACGCGCAGGAGGTCGAGGGCGAGTGCGTGCTGGGCCTGACGCCCGACACCGTCACGCGCGTGCCCATCGTGTGGGTCAACTCGACAGACGAGAGCAAGGTGGCCCTCTTCGACTCGACCTCGGGCGAGGAGATCCTGCGGGTCGAAACCTGGGGCAACTTCCCCAACCGCACCGCGGTGGCCGCGGACGGCTCGGTCTGGATCACGAACCGCGAGTCGTACCAGTACGTGCACATCGGCCTGGACGGCAAGGTCCTGTGCGCCAGCGAGTACGGCACGAGCCAGCAGCCCGACGACCCGAAGAAGGTAGGCTACACCCGCGCCGCGGCCATCGACGCCGACGGCTACGCCTGGATCGGCTTCAACGACACGGGCGAGGTCGTCCGCGTCGATCCCAAGGAGACCGACGGCAAGGTCACTCTCACCGACCCGGTCAGCAGCAAGACGATCGAGGCGCCCAAGTGCAAGGAGGTCGGGCGGGTCAAGCTGGAGACGACCTACCCCTACGGCCTTGCGGCAGACGACCGGGGCGGCATCTGGGTCGGCATCCTGGGCGCGGGCACCGTGGCCAAGATCGACGCCCGCACCCAGAAAGTCGTGGGCGAGTACGATCTCGGGCAGGATCCGAAGGTCGAGGCGGCGGAAGGCTGCCTCAGCCTCTACGGGATGGCCATCGACATGGACGCGAATCCCTGGTTCGCGAACATGGGCTGCGGCAGCGTGATCAAGGTCGACGGGCAGACCGGGAAGGTGATCGGCGTCTACGAGGCGCCCGAGGAACAGGCCATGGGCACGGCGCGGGCCATCGGCATCGACCGCAACGGCCACCTCTGGGTGGCCGACAACTCGTCGCAGTACGTGCACGAGTTCAAGCCGGACGGCACCTGGGTCAAGCGCGTGGACGTGAGCTGTCCCGACAAGTCGTCCTACGGCACGCTGGGCATCGGCTCCGACATCGACGGCGACATGTGGACCGTGCTCCAGTACGACGGACTCGTCTCAAAGTACAAGACCGACGGCACGAAGGTCGGGTGCTACCCCAAGGCCCCCAAGCCCGAGCTCGCGAGCCCCTACACCTACTCCGACCTGACCGGCTCGACGAACTCGCTCGTGACGAGCCAGCTCGGCCGCTGGCGCGCCGTGGTCGAGCACGGCAGCGCCCTGCAGTGGGCCCTGGTCAGCTACCGGGCAACGATCCCCGAGGGCACGAGCGTGTGCATCCGCGTGCGCGCGGCGCAGGACAAGAGCAAGCTCGCCAGCGCCTCGTGGACGCCGCCCATGTGCGCGGGAGACAAGGTCGGCGAGTACACCGTTCACAACCTCGTGCCTGACGGCAAGCCGCTCGTCGAGAAGTCGCCCTACCTCGAGATCGAGCTCGGCCTGAACTCGACCGATCCGAAGGTCACGCCCGTCGTCGCAAACCTGTCCGTGGCCGGCTTGAAGTAGCCGCGCCATGCCGGTTGCCTCGACCGCCCCGCGGCGGAGCCGGCGCGCCGTAGCCGTTGCCGCGCTCCTGGCGGTGACCGCTGCCTGCGAGCGCGAGCAAGCGAGCCCGGGAGCCGGCACCACGAGCGCGGCGCCGGCCGCGCCCGCCACGACGGCCTCGTCCGTGGCCACGGCGAGCCGGCCGGCCCCTTGGTGGCGTGCGCCCGACGGCGGCGCGGCGCCCGAGGCCGTGCGCCTCGATCCCCTCGCCCACAAGCTCTACCTCGCGGAGCTGTGCCACCTCGGGGCCCTGGGCCTGCGCCACTTCCGCGACGGCTACCTCGCGAGCCTCGGCGGCGCCGAGCCCGGACCGGGCCGCGTCCCCCAGCTCGATGCCGGCGGGCGCGCCGACTACGAGCGCATGGGGCACGATTGCGCCCGGGCAACCAAGGCGCGGGAGCCGGCCCTCCCGGCCGTGGACGAGGCGCTTGCCTCCCTGACGCCGGCCGCGCTGGAGCTCGCCCAGAGCTACGTGCTCGGCAGCGGGTACTACCGTGGTGCACAGCCTGCCCGGGACGGCTTCGCCCGGGGGCGCCTGCTGCACGGCCGCATCGCGGCTGCCTCGGCCAGGCTGGACGAGCTCGGCGATGCGCTGGGCGCCGCGATGGAGCGCCACCGGCGCGAGCACGCGCCCGACCTCGCCGCCCTGGCGCCGGGCGAGCGGCTCGCCCAGACGGCCCGGGACGCGGTGCGTGCGCTGGTGCTGTCCCTCGCTTCCGCACGGCCAAGCGCGCCCGGCTCCGGCACCCTTCTCGCCCGCGCCGAGGCGGCGCTCGGCCCGCTCGCGGCCTGGGCGGCCGAGCACCCGGACGATCCTTGGAGCCGCACGGCGGCAAGCTGCCGGGCGGCGCTGGAGGCGGCTCGGGCGGCGCGCCCGGCCACGGGCTCGGGCCGGGCCGGCGGCCCTACCCTGCTCGCGGCCGTCGTGTCCCTCACCACCGCCGTCGACGCACACCACCACGCGGCGGCCGCGGCGCGGCTGGGGCGCGGAGGGGGCTGATCTACTAGGTCCGAAAATCGTCGCGCCGCGCGACGACTTTCGGCTGCGCGACGCGCCCGCGACGGGCGCCGGGGTAGGGGCCCCGACGCCGAGGCAGCCGGAAGCGTGAAGCTTCTCGGCGGCCGGCAGCCGCAGCCCTGGCGCCTGTGCCCGGGGATTCGGTGCCGAGCGCTCGACACCGCAGCGCAGAGTACCACTGGCTGAAGGCCGTGCGGGAACGCGAAAGCGTGAGCGCTGGCATTGGCGGCTTGGGTTGCGGGCGAAGCCCGCGCTATGCGGGAGACGGGCGGCAGGGCTCACAGCCCGCAGACTTCGAGAAACACGCAGGGCGCCCACTCCGGATGATCGATGAAGGGGTTGCGGTTGCCCTGGAAGGACTGCACCACGTCGTTGCGCGCCCGCTCCTCCGGGCTGACCGGGTCCTCGCAGCTCCACGCAAGCAGGACCGAGAGGATGCCGAAATAGGCGAACGGCTGCTCGTGGGGCACGAGCGCCTCGATGAGCTCGCGATCGTCGGTCAGGATCAGATCGGGCTCGGGCTCGCCGCTCAGGCCGTGCACGCCGCCCTCGTAGCGGACGTCCAGGTAGAGCAGCGCGCGCGCCAGGTCGCCGCGACGGCCGTTCCAGGTCTCCCAGGTGCCGGGCTTGCGCCAGTTGGAGCGGCCGGGGTAGACGCCGAGGCCACCGCCCTGCAGGTTGTTGTGCTCCGTCGGCCGTTCCTCGCAGCCCGCACCGCAGGTGTCGAACGGCGAGTTCTTGCGCGAGTTGTTGTAGCCGATGTCGCTCAGGAAGATGTGGTGGCAGTCGGTGGTCGGGTAGACGTCGTACAGGTCGGGCAGCTTGGACTGGGGCCAGACGTGCTCGCGGTCGTAGAAGGGGTTGGAGCCACCCTGCTTGAGCAGCGCGCGGTTGCGGTACAGGTCGAGGATTCGCGCCGGGTGGGCCGGGTGCTGGTCGGCCAGCTCGAGCACGTCCCAGGTGTCGACGTCGCCGGAGCTGTAGGGGAGGAACAGGTGGTCGTGGATGATGGCGTGCAGGCTCTGGCGCAGCGCCGCCCCGCTGCTGGGATCGGCGGCGTCATAGTAGGCGGCCCACGGCGGGTCGCCGTCCGGGCTGGCGTAGCTGTCGACCACGCCGTCGCAGTCGTTATCGCGCAGATCGCACGGCTCCGGAGCTCCGGGGTAGACTGCCGGATCCTCGTCGAGGCAGTCGCCGGGCAGGCCGGCGAAGCCTTCGGGCGGCGCGCAGGCGAGCGCCGTCTTCTCCTCGGTGCCGAAGCCGTCGCCGTCCAGATCCTGGTACCAGGTAGCCGCGTCCGCGGCGTCCGGCTCGTCGGTCAGGCCGTCGCAGTCGTCGTCGACGCCGTTGCAGCGCTCGGTCGCCGCCGGGTTGACCTCCGGATCGTCGTCGTTGCAGTCCTCGCCCGCGGCGAAGCCGTCGCCGTCGAGATCGGCGGTCGCCTCGCCCCCCACGCCGCCGCCCCCGGCCGCCGCGCCCCCGGTCGCGGCGCCGCCACCCTGCGCGGCAGTTCCGCCGACCAGCTCGGGCTCGTCGCCGCACGCCAAGCCGAGGGCGAGCGCAAGGCAGCCGAGCAGGCGCGGCCGAGCCGACATGCCAGCCATGATAGCCCAGGCCCAAGAGCAAGGCTGCCGCCGCGTGCGGCCGGGCGCCCCGCCCGGATCGCCGGCCGGCTTGTGCCCGGGGCGGCGGCAGGTATGCTTGCTGGCAGCCCGACGGCTGCGCGCCGCTCGGGGCGCAGCCATGAAGCCACGCTGGTTCGTCCTCTTGCTGCTGGCGGGTGCCGTGGCCTGGCATGCTTGCGGTGAGCCCAAGGCCGGGAGCGCCGGCC
>JACQWT010000134.1 GCA_016209145.1 Deltaproteobacteria bacterium
CATACCTCTACGACCCGGCCGGCGAGCTCGCGAGCGTCACCAATCCGCTGCTGCAGACGGAAAGCTACACCTACGATGCTGCCGGCCGTCTGGTGGCCGTCACGCGGGCCGACGGCAACGCCGTGCTCTATGGCTACGACCAGCGCGGAAACCCGACCAGCGTCACGCCCCCGGGCCGGCCCGCGCACCAGCTCACGTTTGGCCCAACGAACCTGCTCGAGCAGTACATCGCGCCTGATGCGGGCCAGGGGCCAGCGCTCACGCAGTTCCGCTACGACGCCGACCGCCGCCCGGTCACGGTGACGCGCCCGGACGGCTCGCCCGTCGCATTGGGCTACGACGCCGCAGGCAGGCCCAACAGTGTCGTCCTGCCAACCGGCACCATCGCCCTCGGCTACGATCCTGCCACCGGCCGGCTGGCGACCGCGACCGGACCCTCCGGCGCAAGCCTCTCCTTCGAGCACGATGGCCGACTTCTGACCCGGACCGCCTGGTCGGGCGCCATCGCTGGCTCGGTCGAGCGGTCCTACGACGCGTTCTTCCGGCTCGCGAGCGAGCGGGTCAACGCGGGCGACCCGGTGAGCTTGCACTACGACGACGACGGCCTGCTCACCGGTGTCGGCATCCTGGCGTTGAGTCACCAGCAGAGCACGGGGCTGCTGGCCGGCGCCAGCATCGGCAACGTCGCTGCAACGCTCGCTCGCGACGCCTACGGAGCGCTGTCGAGCTTCTCCGCGTCCTTCGGCGCAACGCCCCTTCTCTCGACCAGCTACGAGCGCGACGGCCTCGGGCGCATCGTGCGCCGCGCTGAGGCCATCCAGGGGCAGGCCAGGGTCACGGAGTACGCCTACGACTCCGTGGGCCGTCTCGTCTCGGTGAGGACGGATGGCAGCCTCAGCGCCGAGTACCAATACGACGAGAACGGCAACCGGGTCCTGGCCCACACGCCTTCTGGCACGCCCCAAGGGGTGTACGACGCCCAGGACCGCCTCCTGGAGTACGGGTCCTGGGCCTTCAGCTACACGCCCAACGGCGAGCTACGCACCAAGACCAACACCGCCACGGGCGAGGCGATCACGTACAGCTACGACGCGCTCGGCAACCTTCTCGCCGTCACCCTGCCCCATGGAAGGCTCATCGAGTACCTCGTCGACGCGGCCGGCCGGCGCGTCGGCAAGAAGGTCGACGGCGTACTGCGGCAGGGGCTCCTCTACCGAGACGACCTGCGGCCGGTCGCCCAGCTCGATGCCAGCGGCAATGTTGTGACTCACCTCGTCTGGGCGGACGGATCGGCTCCAGACGAGGCCGTGCTCCGCTCCATCCGCGCCCGCCTCGGCATTGGGCCCCCGGCCCCACGGGCCGGCAGACAACTCGACGCCGTGCCGCTCTACCTAGTCAAGGACACCCACGTTTTCGCCGTCCTCACCGACCATCTCGGCAGCCCGAGGCTCGTAGTCGACGTCGCGACCGGCGAGGTCGCCCAGCGCCTGGACTACGATGAGTTCGGCAACGTCACCCTCGACACGAACCCGGGGTTTCAGCCGCTCGGGTTTGCTGGCGGCCTGTACGACACCGATACGGGCCTACTACCCTTCGGTGCCAGGGACTACGATCCTCACGTCGGACGATGGACCACGACAGATCCCCTCGTCGTTACCCCCTTTGGGACCAATGGCTACGCATACGCATCTGGCGATCCCGTAGACAACTCGGATCCGCTCGGATGCGACATGTGCGCCGAGTGCATGGCGAAGTGTTATGCCCCATTCGCCATTGTCTGCATAGTCGCATGCCAGGTTGTGCCTACCGAGGACCTCATGGTCGCCTGTCTTGCGGTCTGCGGCGCACCATTCTATTACTTCTGCCTCTTCAGCTACTGCTGGCCAGAGTGCAAGCTCCCATGCAATCCGGAATGCCCTTAGTATCCTTTCGGCTTCTGATCAACGTGGTGCCGGGCGGAGGCCAGGCCTGTCACCGCGCGGCACGGCCAACAAGATGGAGGCGATGATGGCGCCGCGATGGGGCGGGGTCGTCCTCGTCGCGTCTGGGTCGACCCTCATGTTGTTCTTGCTCATGGGGGTCGCCGTGTCCTGTGCTTGCCCGGCGTTGCCCCACTTCGGCCTTGCGGCCGCCGTGCTCGGGCTGTGCGCGTTTGCGGCTTCTACTGTCCTGGGCACTAGCACCCGTGTTGTGAGAGTCCTGGGCGTGGTGCCTGCAGCGGCCATGGTCGCCCTTGTGCTCGCCGCATCGGTCGTGCCGCCTGAGGCGTGGCGGATGGTGCTTTGTGCAACGGTGCCTGCGCTGGCTGCGGCCGCTGGTGTAGCGGCTGGGCAGGCGGTTCGCACCCAGTGGAAGAGAACGGCGCTGAGGGTGGGCCGGTGGATCCTGGTCGCATCAGTGGCCGTAGGCGCGGCGCTTGGCTTGGCGGCCGGGATGCTGAGGCGTGGTGGCCGTGCGGGCGACGGGCTGGCGGCTGGCGCGACGGGAGATGCCCCAATTCGCGGGCTCGCGGTCCTCGTTGGCCTGCTTGCTGTCGTTTCCGTCGTCCTGCCGCGCGTGCGGGGCTGGAAGTGGCCGGCCGCGGTGATTGTCGCGGGAGTGGCGGTGGTGGCGGCCGCCGCGATGCCGGCGTCAGTGCCGGGCAAGGGGTGGATCGTGGGTGTCTCCAGGGCCCTGTACGTGGTGGCTGTGGTCGTATTGATGATGCGGGCTGGGGGTCGCCGTGGGCCATCCGGTGGCTGCGCGTCACAAGATTCCCAGTAGGCGCCTACGCATTCTGGCATCCGGCTCGTGAGGCAGCCACAAGCGCGAGCGCGCTTGGAGCGAGCGGCCTAAAAGATCCCCTCATTTGTAACTACTGGATATTCCACAGGAATCGGGCGCCATTGCAACGTGTTGCCATTGAGGTGGCGCCGCGTGGGAGGTACCCCGGCGCGCGGCGTAATCGATCTTGCTCGAGGAAATCCGGGGGCGCGGGACGGGAGAAAAGCGGCTATGCCGAACTACGCGAATTTGCTGACGAGAATGAGGGGATGCCTGAGCTGCAGCACGCGGGGTCGTGCCGAGCCTGGACACGGTATGCCGGGACCTGGAGTGGTTCGATGAGGCCGCGACGCGGGAGCTCGAGCAGATGATGGCAGCCGGCCCGGTGAGAGCGAGCGGCGCCACGGCCGGAGGGCAGGCCGCTGCCCCCTCTCGGGCTCTGAGCACCGCGCCGGAGTACGTCACCGTGGTTCTGGAGTGCGGTGCTCAGCGCTCGCCCGAGCACTCGCTCCCCGGGCCGAGCGGCGTGCCCACCAATCGATCGTGCGCCGCGCGGGCCCGGGGCGCCAGCCAGGCGCCGAGCTCGCCCGGCCGCGCCGGGGCGCGCTGCCACAGCTCGGCCGCCGCCGCGAGATCGATCCGGCCGCCGGGACCGACCACCGGCCGGCCCAGGAGCTCGCCCACGACGAGCGCGGCGGCGTAGCGGTAGCGGGAGCGCGCCGCCGCCTGGGCGAGCACGTGGCCGGCGAGATCCCCGAGCTTCCAGGCGGCGCCGAGGTCGTCGGTCGTGGCGAGCTCGGCGAGCAGCGCGGAGAGCTCCTGCGTGACGGCGCGCAGCTCGGCGTCGGCCGCGCCCGGCGCCAGGCGAAAGAGCGCGGGGGCGATGGCGAGATCCTCGCCGTCGAGCTGGTGCTGGAGCTCGTGCCGCTCGGTGGCGGCAACCTGGCGCGCCACGAGCTCCCGCTCCGTCCTGGCGCGTCCTCCGCCAAGATCCAGTCCCTGCGCCTCCAGGAGCGCGCGCAGCGCCTGCCCGCAGGCAGCATCGGCAGGGCGTGCCAGATCGGAGCCGCGCCCGGGGCCGATGCCGCAGCGCCGCTCGCGGCCGAGCGCGTCCAGGCGTTCGCGCACCGACTCCTCCACGGTGTCGAGCATCACCAGCGCGAAGGGCTCGTCGTCGCGCACCATACCCAGCCGCGCTCCGGCAATGGCGAGCCGATCGAGCCGGCGCACGTGCAGCGCCGCCCGGCGCCGGCCGGCGAGGGCGAAACGGCGCACGGCTTGCACGCGATAGGTCGTGACGTAGAACAGCGGCTCGCGCCGGCCCGCTTCGCCCGCGCCGCCGACCAGGGCGTTGCCGTCGACGTAGTAGGGCATCCCCAGCTCGCGCACGCGCCGATTGATCTCCTGCACCGCGTCGAGCCAGAGCAGGCCGGTGCGGTCGAGGGCGACCGCCCGGCGCGCGATTCGTTCGACGCGCCGGCCGAGCGGCCGGTCCACTGCCGCTGCCGCCGCGACGAGAGCGCTCGTCTGGCGCCGGAGCTCGTCGCCCGCGCGGGGCGAGCGTTCCGATGCCTCGCCTCTCGCCTCGCGCCGGCCCAGGGCGATGACGTAGGCCGGCAGCAGATCGCCGAAGAGCGCGTCGCCGGCCGCCGTGGCGGGCCCGAGCTTCCAGGCGAGATCCGGCTCCGGCTCGTGCAGCCGCCACGCGAGCCCCCCTGCGAGCACGACGAGCGCCGCCGCCAGCGCCAGGGGCAGGCGCCACGCGCCCGTGCACAGCCATAGCCCGAGCGATCCAGGCTCGGCCACGGCGGGCGGGGCGGTGTCGCCGCCGACGGGCGGCACCGGGCGCGCCTCGAGGGTGGCAAGAAAGGCGTGCGCCTGCGGCGCCGACGGCCTGAGCGCGCCGGCGCGCCGCAGGCCGAGCTCGGCGCCCAGCTCGGCGAGCCGCCGGCGCATGAGCCAGCGCAAGAGCGCGTGGCTGGCGGGCACGCCCGGGGTGTCGAGCACGCTGGCGTCATGCTCGGGCCCGCATGTCAGGTAGGCGCGCACGAGCTCGCGCAGCCGGGCGTCGCGCGCCAGCCCCGAGGGCGGCGGCAGCGGCGGGAGCGGGTCGTAGAGCAGGTGCCGCAGCACCTGCTCCAGGCCCAGCGAAAGCGAGCCCACGAGCACGCCGAGCAACACCGCCGTGCGAAGCTGCAGGAGGATGGCGTACGGATCGAGCTCGTCCAGCAGCAGCCGCAGGCACAGGAGCGCGGCCAGGCCGCTCAGCCCGTAGCGCGCGCCCAGGCCGAGCAGGATCCCGGGCCGGGCCGAGCGGCGCAGTGCCCGTAGCGCCGCCATGGCCACGAAGAGCGGCAGCAGGCCCAGGGCCCAGAAGAGCACCGATCCCGCCACCAGACGCAGGCCCCCGGCCGACGCGGCGGCGACGATGCGCTCGCCGAGCAGCAGCCCGAAGGGCTTTCCCCGCTGCGGGAGCAGGTACAAGAGGAGCAGCAGCGCGCTGCCGGCCGCGAGCAACTGCCGGGCCCCGGGCCGCGGGTCGCGGCTCATCCCCGGGCGGGGCAGGCGCAGATCGGCTCCCGCGCCGACCAGGCTCAGGCCCGCCACCACGGGCAGCGGATGGCGTCCCACGAAGTCGAGCACGCCGCGGAAGCTGTCGCGGTACGCCACGCGCGAGCCCGTCAGCAGGGCCGCGCCCACGAGCACGCCGAGCAGGGCGCCCAGGCCCTGGCCCAGCCGCGTCAGGCCCGGCGCGTAGCTCACACAGCGACAGCACCTGGGCCGGGCCGCAGACGGGCAGCAGGTGCCAGGCGTACAGGCCGCTGCCGGGGCTCAGGCCCACGGGCAGCGCCATCGTCAGCGCGGCGCCGAGGGCGAGCAGCCGCCAGCGCCGGTCGTCGTCCTCGCGCAAGAGCTGCGCGTACGGTCTTGCTTCCTCCATCGGCCTCGGTTGCCCCCATTGTACCTTCCCTCGGTGCCATACTGCGCGCGGTGGTAGTATGCGGTTCCGGTAAGGACTTGCCGGTCAGGGCGAACGGGGTTGGGGCCCAGTTCGCGGGGTCTGGGGCGAAGCCCCAGCGTGGAATTCTCGCCGCGGACGGCTCGCCTAGGGCTACAGCGCGGAACGGCCGCGGGGCGTTGCCGGTCGCGTCTGCCCGCTTCGCTCGCGCAGGCGTATTGGTTTCACCCTTGAGCCGCAGACGCAGCCCGCGCCCCGCGCATGGTATAGGCTCCTGTCCCGTGTCTGCCGCCCCGCGCGATCTGGTACCCTTCGCCGTCACGCTGCGCACGCCCCAGGGCCCGGTTGCCGGCCGGATCGCCATCGATCCGGGGCCCATGCGCCTGGGCGAGCTCGTGCCCTTCGCGCAGGGGATCACGAGCATGTACGCCGCCAAGGCCAACGCGGCCGAGGCGCAGCTCGGGCACGCGACGAGCTGCGGGCCCGGCTGCGGCGCGTGCTGTCGCCAGTTGGTGCCGCTTTCGGCCCCGGAGGCATTCGCGCTGTCCGACCTCGTGGCCTCGCTTCCGCCCGAGCGGCGTGCGGTCGTGCTCCAGCGCTTCGAGCGGCTCGTGGCCGAGGTCGGGGCGCGCGCCGAGAGCGCCGCCGTCGCCGGCCTGCGCTTCGACGAGCCGCGTCCCGAGCGGATCGCCGAGGTGGCCCGCCAGTACTTCGAGCTCGGGCTGCCCTGCCCCTTCCTGGAGGAGGAGTCGTGCAGCATTCACCCCCAGCGCCCCTGCGCCTGCCGCGACTACAACGTGACCACGCCGCCCGAGTGGTGTGCAGCGCCCGAACGGCATCCCATACGCAAGGTGCCCATGCCGGCGGGCCTGTCGGGGCCCCTCGCCCGGCTCGCGACCGAGAAGCTGGGCATCGCCCCCGAGCTCGTCGTGCTGCCGCACGCTCTGGCGTGGGTGGAGGAGCACGCGGCCCTGGGCGCGCGTGCTTGGCCGGGCGTGGAGCTGTTCCAGGCATTCCTGGCGGCGATCGACGCTGCGCCGCCGTCCTGACGCGCTTGCGTCACGGCTTGCCCACGATCACTGCTCGCCCACGATGGTGACGAGCACGCGGCGCTCGGAGCGCGGGCCGTCGAAGTCGCACAGGAAGACGTTCTGCCAGGTCGAGAGCGCGAGCCGGCCGCCGCGGATGGGGATGGTCTCGCTCGGGCCGACGATGCCGGCCTGGATGTGGGCCGCGGCGTTGTCGTCCACGCGGTCGTGGCGCCAGCGCCCCGGCGGGGCCATCTCGTCGAGGCAGTCGAGCACGTCCAGGGCCACGTTCGGATCGGCGTTCTCCTGGATCATGAGGGCGGCCGTGGCTCCCTGCGCGTACAGGGCGCACAGCCCCTCGCGCACCTTCGCTTCGGCCACCTGCCGCCGCACCGCGGCGGTGATGTCGACGAGCTGCCTGGCCTGGCTCGTGCGCACGAGGATCTCGCCAGCGGTGAGCTGCATGCCGGGAGTCTACCTCTATCGCGCCAGCCGCTCGATCTCGTCGGCGAGCAACGCGGCGAAGGGCATCGCGCAGGTGAACGCCGGCGAGACGGCATTGAGCACGTGCAGCGAGCGCTCGTCGCCCTCGAAGCAGAAGTCCATCACCAGCTCGCCCCGCTTCAGGTCGAGAAGCTGAGCGCGGATGCCGGGCGGTCCCCAGCGCCGGAAGTGCTCGGGACGGACGCCTTCGAGCAGCTCCGCCGCGTGCGCCACGAGCCGGCGCCGGCTCGTCTTGCCAAGCTCGCGCAACGCCAGCCGGCGAAAGCGGCCGCTCTTGCCGAGCAGGCGCGTCCCGTGCCAGGCGACGCCGAGCGCCTCGCGCGCCGAGAAGCGCCACCACAGCCCTTCCGCTCCGGGGTTCGGCGCGTCGCCCTCGGAGCCATAGGACCGGCGCGCCCCGAGCGTGCCGTAGTTCTCCAGCCACAGCGCCGGCAGGGCCGTGGGCCCGATCTTGACGTGGCCGTCCACCGTGACCGTGAAATGCACCCCCAGGAACGGCATCTGTAGATCGGGCACGGGGTAGACGTGCACGCGCAGGGGGCCGGCCGCCCCCTCGCCGTACAGGTACGTGCCCCGAAACGGCAGGATCCGGTAGCGCTCGGCGAAGCCGTAGGCGCGCGCGATGCGGTCGGCCTGGAGGCCGGCGGCGTTGACGACGAACCCGGCTTCCAGCTCCCCGGCGCTGGTGCGCAGCACGCGCTGCGAGCGTCCGACCCAGGCCGCGCCCATGGCAAGCTGCACGCCCGCCCCCTGTGCCTGGTGGCCGAGCTCGGCCATGACGGCGCGCGGATCGACCGACGAGGTGGTGGGCGAGAACAGGGCACGGCCGCAAGTACGCACGCGCGGCTCGATCCGCTTCGCCTCTTGTTCCGAAATCACGTCGAGCGCGACCTCGCTCGCCCGGCCGCGCTCCAGCAGCAGATCGAGGCGCGCCTGCTCCTCGTCGCTGCGCGCCACGACGAGCTTGCCGCACCGAAGGATGGGCAGGCCGTGCTCCAGGCACCACTCGGTCAGGCGGCGGTTGCCCTCGCGGCACAGTCGCGCCTTGAGGCTGTCGGCCGTGTAGTAGAAGCCGGCGTGGAGCACGCCGCTGTTGCGTCCGCTCGCGTGCTCGCCCAGGCGGGCCTCTTTCTCGAGCACCACGATGCTGGCGTCGGGGCGGCGTGCGCGCAGCTCGAGGGCCACGGTAAGGCCCACCACGCCGCCGCCGATGATGGCGAAGTCCGCGGTCCGGGGAAGCACGGCCGCTCGTATAGCCCGGATCGCACCGCGCTCCACCCCGGTGCGGCGATGGACCACCCCCGGAGCGGAGCGCCATCTGGTCATGGCACCTGCCTTGCCCTATCGTAACGGGAGGAGCTGCGGATGCGCCCCTCTCGCCCGACACCGCCCGCGCTTGCCGTCGCGCTTGCCGCCTGCCTGTGCGGCTGCAACCTGCTCACCGGCGCCGTGGACATCGCGGTTCTCGAGGACGAGCCGGCCGGGGCGAAGCAGCCCCAGGATGGGGCGGGAGGCGGCGCCAGCGCGGCCGGCGGCGCAGAGGCCGGCGGCCACGATGGCGCCGGCGGGATCGGCAGCGGCGCGGGCAACGGGGCGGGAGCCGACCAGCCGGGGCAGGGCGGGTGCTCCCCTGCGTGCGGCGCGCACGAGCACTGCGAGGCGCAGACCAAGAGCTGCGTCTGCGACCCCGGCTTCGTCGAGCAGGGCGGGGCGTGCAGCCCGGCGCCGGTGGGCGATCCGAGCACGCGGAGCGCCAACGAGGTGTGCAAGGCGTGGAAGGCGGGGCACGTTGTCACGACGCCCGATCCGTTCAGCTCCAGCGGCGCGGACTGCGACGCCGGCAAGCTCGCCGAGGGCGGCATCACCGACACGCTCGAGCGTCTCAACATGTTCCGGTGGCTCGTGGGGCTCGGCCCCTGCTCCGACGATGCGGACTTCAACGAGGGCGCGCAGCTCTGCGCCAACATCGAGTCCTGGTGGCCTTGGCAGGGCGGCAGCCCGCACGCTCCGCCGCCCGACTCGAAGTGCTACACGGCCGAGGGGGCCGCCACTGCCGGCGCCAGCAACATCGCCTGGGGATCGGGCCATCCGGCCGAGGCCATCGACCAGTTCATGCAGGATGCAGGCAACGACGACACGATGGGCCACCGGCGCTGGATCCTCAATCCGCCGCTCGGCCCGGTCGGCATCGGCTACTGGACGGGAGGTGGCATGTACGGCGATGCGGAGTGCCTGCGCGTGTTCGCCTCCTCGGGCGGCGGGCCCAGCCCGCAGTGGCTGGCCTTCCCGAACCCGGGCTACGCGCCGCTTGCCGTAGCGCAGTGGACCTGGACCTTCCACGGGAAGCTCGGAGGGATCCCGCAGGCGCAGGTGAGCGTGCTGCGCGTGGACGACAACACGCCGCTCGATGTGACGATGAAGCCCCTCGTGCAGGGCTTCGGCGAGCTCGGCACCACGAGCTGGGTGCCCAAGGGGTGGAAGCCCCAGGCGGGCGCGACGTACCGGGTGACCGTCAGCGGTCTGAAGGGCGGCGATGTCGTCTATGACGTGAAGCCGGTGCAGTGCCAGTAGCCCCGGAGCAAGCAGATGTCCTTGAAGCGCCGCGCCGGCAAGGGCAGGATGCGCGGCCGGGAGGATAATAAGAGACCATGTTCCATTCACGCCGTTCAGCGCTCGGTGTCGCCTGTGGGCTGTTACTGCTGCTCGTCGGGGAGCCCGGCTGGGCGCAAGACGGGGCGCCCCCTGCAGGCGCTGCGGGAGCGCCGGCCGCGGGATCCGCGGCCGCGCCCGCGCCGCCGCCGCCCGGTCCTCCCGTCCAGCCGGGCACGGCGGCCCAGCCCGCCGAGCCCGGCCTGGCCTGGCCGAGCCCCGCGCCGGGGCCCCCGCCGGGCGCCTACCCGCCTCCGCCCGGGACCGGCCCCCGGCCGCCGGGCTATGGCGCGCCCCCCGCCCCGCCCCCACGGCCCGGACCGCCGCCTGAGGCGTATGGCTATGAGCCTGGGGCCCCGCTCCCTGACGGCGAGATGGCCGACCCGCTCGATGCCTGGCGCCGCTCGCCGGGCCGCCCGTTCCCCGGCGTGCTCCCGTACCACGAGGGACAGCCCATTCCCCCAGGCTACCACCGGGACACGAGGATCCGGACCTGGGCCGTGGCCGCCGGCGCGAGCACCCTGTGCGGTCTCTGGCTCGTCTCGGCTACCATCGCCGCCGGTCTGCAGGCCGAGGAGGATGACCGATACGTGCCGACTTACCCCGGCAGCACGTACGTGTACGAGCCGGACGTCTTCTGGCCGCTGGCCATCCCGGTGGTCGGGCCGTTCGTCGCCATCGAGACGGCCCATGCCGAGAACATTGGGGTCTCGATGCTGCTGCTCGACGGCCTGGTGCAGACTGCCGGGGCGGTCGGGCTCGTGCTCGGGGTGGCTCTGCCGAGCGACGTGCTGGTCTGGAAACCCGGCAGCGGCCCGGTGGCCGTGCGGCCGGGGCCGGCCGCGCTCGGAGCGGCAGGCCCCGGGCTGGGTCTGAGCGGCTCGTTCTAGCCGCGCGTGCCCGTAGTCGCCTCCAGCGCAAGCCGCACGGCCTGCTCCGGGCTGTCGGCGCGCAGCACGCGGTCGGGGCGCCGCTCGTCGAGTCGCCGGCCGGCGAGCTCCGCGGCCCAGCCACCGGCGGGCGCAAGCGCGATGAGGGGCTTGCCGAGCTGCCAGGCGAAGGCCATCTCGCTCAGCGTGCCGGAGCTGCCGGCGACGGCCACTACGACGTCGGCCATGCTCACGACGAGGACGTTTCGCGCCATGCCCAGGCCCGTGGGTATGGCGATGTCGACGTAGGGGTTGGCGCGTGCTCCTTCGGCGCCCGGTAGCACGCCCACGACGTCGCCCTCGCGGTAGCGCTGCGCGCGGTGTGCGCCGTGCGAGACGGCACGCATCACGCCGCCGAGCCCACCCGTAGCGACGCGGAAGCCGGCGTCGATGGCGCGCTCGCCGAGCTCCCGGCACAGCAACTCGGCCCGGCGCCCGAGCGGCGCGCCGCTTCCGATGACGGAAAGCACGGGACGCCGGCGGCTCACGGCTGCTTGCTCCTCACCGCGGGGCGCCGCTCCCCGGGGGTGGGGGCCCGGGCGCGCGCGGCGCCGTGCCCGGCCGGGACGATGGCGCGGTAGGGGTCCGCGGCGGCACCGGCGCGGCGCTCGGCGGCGCCAGGAGCGAGCGGGACGTCACCGTCCCGCCTTCGGTCATGGCGGCGTGGACCGTCTCCACCCGGCCCGGCGCAACGTGCACGCTCCGCTCCTTCGCGGCCGTGCCGCGGCGCTCGAAGCGCAGGGCGTGCTCGCCCGGGGAAAGCGCGAGGTTGAAAAGGGGGCTCGGTCCGAGATCCCGCTCGCCGTCGAGCACGCGGTCGCACGGAGGAGTGCACAGCACCGTGACGAAGCCCGTACCCGGCGCGGCGCTCGGCGGCGGCGCCGGCTCCGGCTCGGCGAGCCCCTCCTCGTCCTCGGGCTCGGTCTCGCGCCGGGGCGGGGTGGTCTTGGGCGCGGGCGAGCTCGCCGCCGGCACGCGGTACCCGGCTCCCGATCCTGCGCCGGGCAGGACCGCTGCCGCCACCGCTCCGAGCGCCAAGATGCCCACCGCCCCGCCCACCACCACGCGCAGGCGCCTGGCACCCCTGGCGCGGTCCGAGGCGCGCGCCACCTCGCCGGCACCAGCGCCGCCGCCCGCCGCAAGCTGGGCCTGCGTGAGCACGGCTGCCGGCGGCCCGGCACCGGCTTGCCCGGCCGCAGGCCGCGTGCCGGAGGCCGCGGCGCGCAGGCCGGGCGCGACCGGCTTCTCCGCCGTGTCCTCGTCGTCCACGCTGCCGATGCGAATGCCATCGGCCAGCGCGGCGAAGCCCTCGAGCAGCGCCGTGCGCTCCTCGCCGGCGAGCTTGCTGCTCGCCTCGATCATGTCGCCCACCGGAACGGTCTTGTCGAGATCGGGCAGTCGAGGCGCGGCCGGCACCTCCGGAATGGCGATGAGCAGCGTGGCCTCTTCGGCGGCCGTCCAATGGATCTCGGTGGCCGCCTCCACGAAGGCGTCGGCCATCTCCCTGGCCGAGCCGAAGCGATCCTGCGGATTGGGCCGCAGCGCCCGCGCAAACCAGCGGTCGAGCGACGGCGTGAGGCCCTTGTCGAGCCTACTTGGCGGCGTGAACTCGCCGTTGCAGATGGCCAGCAACAGCGCGTGCGGGGAGGGGCCGTCGAAGGGGATCCGGCCCGTGACCGCGTGGTAGGCAAGCACGCCCAGCGCCCACAGATCGGCCCGATAGTCCACGTCCTTCGAGCCGAGCACCTGCTCCGGGCTCATGTAGGCGGGCGTGCCGACCATCACGCCGGTAGCCGTCACCATGCTGTCGTCGCCCACGTGCCGCTGCTTGGCCACGCCGAAGTCGAGCACCTTGACGAACAGCTCCTCGGGCCGCTCCGTGCGCACGAGGAAGATGTTGTCGGGCTTGAGGTCGCGATGGACGATGCCCAGGGCGTGCGCCTGCTCCAGGGCCTTGGCCACCTGGAGCAGGATCACGGCGGTGTCGCGCACGCTGAGCTCGCGCTGGCGCTCGATCCGCTCGCCCAGGCTCTCGCCGTCGAGGAGCTGCATCACGATGAAAGGCGTGCGGTCCTCGGTGGTGCCGTGGTCGATCATCTGCACCACGTGCTGGCTCTGGATCTGGGTGGCCGCCGTGGCCTCGCGCCGGAAGCGCGCCAGGGCCCCAGGATCCGTGCGCGCGGCCTGCTCGGACATGAACTTGACGGCCACGCGCGTGCCCAGGCCCAGGTGCTCGCCGATCCAGAGGCTGCCCATCGCGCCGGCCTTGAGCGGCTGGACCAGCCGCACTTCGGCCGTGAGCATGGAGCCCGCTCTGAGTCTCATCGCGATCTGACCGCTGGCCCTTGCCGCGCGGGCACACAGCCAGCGCCGTCATCTTACCGGGGCGCCGGCCCGAGGGCCACGAAGTCCTTGTGACGGCCAGGGCCACGCTGATACCGTCCCGACCCGGGAAGGCCATCTTGCCGGACTCGCGCCAGCAGTATGCGTTCACGTCCCCTGTCGCTCGGCGGCCGAGGCGCCGCGCCGGCCGAGCGCGCCCACAGCGCCGGGCCGCAGCGTACTTTCGTACGCGAGGACCCGGCGCGAGGACGAAAGTCCGTCCCTTCGGGACGGGGTTGGGGTCCCGACGCGCCCTTCGGGCGCGTCACCCCTGCCCCGGCCGGCGCGGATGGATCGGCCGCCGTCACTGCCCAACACACAGATTCCCGTGAACGGACAGCGCCAGCATCGGGGCCCGCACCCTAAGGACCGGGAGCTGTTCGCGCCCGCGCACCACGCGGCCCTGCGCACCGCGGTCGAGGAGTACTCCTGGCTGCTCGGTCGCGGCTATGCTGAGCCCTCGGCGCTCAAGCTCGTCGGCGACCGGCACAACCTGACGGCGCGCCAGCGTACGGCCGTGCAGCGCTCGGCGTGCAGCGACGCGGCGCTCGCCTCCCGCCGCCGCCGCCGGGTGGCGCTCGGCGCCGAGCCGGGGCGGGCGCTCGGCATCGACGGGCACAACCTGCTTATTACCCTGGAAAGCGCGATCTCGGGCGCCGTCGTGCTCGTCGGGCGCGACGGCTGCTGCCGCGATCTGGCCAGCGTTCACGGCACCTATCGCCGCGTGCAGGAGACGGGCCGGGCCATCGCGCTCGTTGCCGAGCACGTCGCGGCCTGCCATGTCGGTCGGGTCGACTGGTATCTGGACCGTCCCGTGTCGAACAGCGGCCTCTTGCGCGGGCTCATCGAGCGCGTGGTGGGGGCCGAGCCCGCGGCTCGGGCCCAGACCCACCGCGTTGAGCTTGCGGACGACCCGGATCGCCTGCTCGGCGCCTACCAGGGCTGCGTGGCCTCCGGCGACTCCTGGATCCTCGATCGCTGCGGCAACTGGGCGAGCCTGGCGCAGGAGATCGTGCGCGCGCACGTACCGGCAGCGTGGATCGTGTCGCTCGGCCCGGCCGGCAACGACGAGTGATGCTGCTGACTGCCGCCTAGCGCGCGGCAGCCTCGACGGCCAGGCCCAGACCCTGTTCGTCCTGCTCCGGCCCCGCGGCCCAGCGCACGGTGCCGTCCGGCCCGGCCACGAACACGGCGGGCAGCTCGCGCACGCGGAATCGGCCCGAGAGCACGTTGCCGGCGTCGTGCACGACGGGGAAGGTCAAGCCATAGGTGGCGATCGTCTCACGCACGTCCGCTTGGCGCTCGTCCTCGGCGATCCCAAGGAGCAGCACGTCCGGACGGTCGCGATGGAGCCGCTCGGCGGCGGGCAGGGTACGCCGGCAGGGCTCGCAGTACTTGGCGAAGAACTTCACGATCACGACGCGCCCGCGTGCCTGCCGGGTGCCTACCGCCGCGCCGGCCACGGTGCGGCGCTCGAAGTCGGGCAGCGGCTTGCCGAGCAGCGGGCTCGGGGCGGACGGCGGCGCCGCGGCCGCGCCGCAGGCGGCGAGCAGGGACGCGAGCAGGGCGAGCACGAGCGCTCGCGGGAGGCCGGGCCGGCGCTCCTGGTGGCCATGCGGGCAGCGCGGGATCATGCCGGTGACTGTAGCCGGCGCCGCGGGCACCGCGCCAGGCCATAGGCGTGGACCGAGAACCTCCCGACAGCAACGTCTTCGGCGCGAGCCCTTCGGGCCACCGTCCCGGCGAATGCGGCTTCCCTCCCGTCGCGCCGACGGGTAGCGTCGGATGTCCGGAAGGAGACAGACCATGCAGGGTGGATATCCGCCTGGGCCGGGAGGTCCGTACGGGCCGCCTCCGGGCGGCGGCATGGGTGGACCGGGCGCGCCTCCCGGAGGCTACGGTCCGCCACCTCAGCCTGGCGGCTACGGTCCACCGCCCCAGCCTGGCGGCTTCGGTCAACCTCCGGCTCCAGGTCAGTACGGTGCGCCGCCGGCTCCGGGAGCCTTCGTCGGCGCGTATGGAGCGAGCCCGTACGCGCCCTGGGGCGTGCACCCCACGCTCGGCATCCCCTACTCGGACAAGCAGAAGATCGTCGCGGGACTTCTGCAGTTGTTTCTGGGGAAGTTCGGCATCGGACGATTCTACATCGGCGACAGCAGCACAGCCGTCATCCAGTTGGTCGCGTGCATGCTCGGCGTGTGGGTTCTGTCCTGGTTCACCTGCGGTCTGACCGTGCTGGTTATCCTGTGGCCGATCATCGACGGGATAGTCATGCTCGCGAGCGACTCGAAGGATGCGCAGGGTCGACTGCTGAGATAGGTGGTCCTGGGCGTCCACGGTGCTAGGGGTTGGCGACGCGTGTCCGGGTGAGGCGCGCTTGACCTGTTCTCGGCGCCGTGTCGCGCGCTATGATGGTTGGCAGGCCGGCGGTCTGCCCGGTCGCCGCCTTGCCAGGAGGACACCCGCTCATGACTCCGCTTGCTCGTTTCTTGGTGGTCGCGTCGCTCCCGGCTCTGGTGGCCTGCCTCGCCGCCGGCTGCGGCACTTCGGAGCTGTTTGGAACAGGCGGGCCGCCGGGCGGCTCCGGCGGAGGCCAAGTCGGGGCGGGCGGCCAGGCGGGCGCCGGCGGCGGGCTGTGGAGCTCCAGCGGCGGGGGCGAGACGACGAGCGGGTCGTCGAGCAGCAGCGGCAGCTCGACGAGCGCATCGAGCAGTACGTCGACGAGCACATCGAGCAGCACGTCGGCGAGCACTTCCAGCTCCACCTCCAGCTCGTCGTCGAGCTCGGGTGCGCCGGTGCCGCAGGTTCCGTGCACCAACAAGACGTGCACGGGCCAAGTGTGCTGCGTGCACTATCAGGACGAGAACCAGGACAAGTGCGCGCCCAAGGGCAACTGCGGCTCCGGGTTCGTCGAGGCCGAGTGCGACGGCCCGGCCGACTGCCTGCCGGGCCAGATCTGCTGCGGCCACTGGGGCCAGTACAACTGGTACTCCGAGATCGTCTGCGCCCCGGATTGCCCGTCGAGCCGCCAGAATCCCGCCTTCGTCATGTGCGCCGGCGCGCCGAACGTCTGCCCGCCCGGCACGAGCTGTCAGGACAGCCACTCGCTGCCCGACGGCTTCATGGTGTGCCGCAACTGATCTACCAGGTCAGAGAATCGATGCGCCTTGGCATAGAAGACCGGCCGGTCAGGGCGAACGGGGTTGGGGCCCCGTTCGCGGGGTCTGGGGCGAAGCCCCAGCGTGGAATTCTCGCCGCGGACGGCTCGCCTGCGGCTACAGCGCGCAACGGCCGCGAGGCGTTGCTGGTGGCCCGCTCCGTTCGTACGGGCGCATCGGCTTCACCATTGGGTTGCGGGCGAAGCCCGCGCCAGGTGGCCGTCTCCGCCGCGGCGGCGCTCAGTCGATCTCCAGCCCCTCCTTGGCCCAGAGATAGTCGCGGATCTGGCCGCAGACCCACGCCGGCGAGGGACGGGCGATGGCCGCCTTGCCGCCGAGTTGCTCGATCGCCTCGAGGACGGGCCGCAGCACGTGCTCGGTCTCGGCGCTGAAGTGGTTGAGGTCCACGGTAGTCGCGCGCGCGAGCTCTCGGACCGCGGGCACACCGACCGGTCCGCTCAGCACGAAGAGGCGCGAGCCGGCCAGGCCCACACTCACTGCCACGTAGGCGTGCACCGCGCCCGGCGCGCCCGCGCCCGGCTCGACGATCCCGCCGGCGAGCATGATCGCTTTTGCCACGTGTCTATCCTTGGCACCTTGCGCCCCGTACGGCAAGCGGGTTAGCGGCAGCACTGTCGTGGCCGCGTTGCCTCGCAGGCTTCTTCCACCCGGATGCGCCAGCGGTGCTCGAAGCAGCGGCTGGCGCAGCTCTGCACTTGCAGTCCCTCGCACTTGCTGAAGTCGTAGCCGTCGGAGCAGCCTGCCGCGTCCTCGCCGCGCTCGTCCTTCCACTGGCAGCAGGACGCGGGCTCGCAGCTCTTGCAGGTGCACATGATGGTGTGCGTGATGCTCTCGCCGGGCTTGGGCGGGGGCCGCCGCAGGCCGGCAGGTCGGCTCGGGGCCGGCTCGGGGCCGGTGCCGGCGCAGCCGAGCGCGATCGCGCTCAGCGCCACCATCAGGCGAAGCCGCCCGGCCGCTCGCACGGTGGATCAATACCACGCGCTCGCTTGGCGCGCCGGCTACCAGCGCGGATCGCCGGCCACGAGCCAGCCCCACGCCTCGCCGAGGAGCCGGGGCAGGGGCTCGCGCAGGCTGTGGCCCGCGCCGGCGGCGTAGAGCACCTGCGCTTCCACGCCGCCGCGCGCGAGGCGGCGCGCGCTCTCGCGCGCCTGCGGCAGGCACTGGGCGCGGCCGCAGGCGAGCAGCACGCGCCGGCCGCCGTGCTCGCGCCAGCGGCGCGCGACCGGCACGTTCCACTCGGCGAGCTCGCCCACCCCGCCTTCGACGAGCGCGGCCCGCGCGAAGCGGGCGGGATGGTCGGGCAGCAAGAGCGCGCCCATGACGGCGCCCTGGGAGTAGCCGGCGAACAGGGGCGCCTCGGGGTCGACGAGGTCGGGGAAGCGAGCCCGCAGCGCGTCCAGGGCGGCGCTCACCTCGGCGCCGAGCGCACCGTGGCTCGGGTAGAAGTACCCGGCCGCGGCTGGCGAGCCGGGGCCGTGGGGATTGATCGGGCGCCCGCGCGGGCACAGCACCACGGCGCGATCGCCGACCACGCCGCGCCAGAGCTGGCAGTGCTGCTCCGCGCGTCCGCCGGCGCCGTGGGTGGCCACGAGGACGGGCCTTGGCCCCGGCGCTCCCGCCGGCAGCGACACCACGGCGGGCTCCCAGCCCGGCACCGGCAGCTCCGCGAACGGCCCTGGCGCCGGCGACGCGTCGGGCACCGGGACCGATGCGGCCGGCTCCGCCGGCGGCACGCTCGCTCGCGCGGCCGGCGGCCTGGCCGGTGGCTCGGCCGCGTGCACGGCGGTCGGCGGCGCCGGCGACGGCTCGCGGCTGCCGCAGCCGAGCGCGCCCAGGCTCCCGGCGACGACCGCCGCGAGCGGCCAACGGGGAGCACGGCGGCCGGCGGACGGTCGACCCCGGCGTAGGGCAGAGCGGGCCATCGCGTACCAACGACGCGTAGCCGGAACCGAAGAGGTGGGCAAGGGGCGGAGCGGGGCGGCTCGGGCGGTTGACTTCATCCGACCACCGTGTCATGACCATGGTATGAAAGAAATGGTCGCCAAGCGAATGGCCGCGTCGAGCTTCAAGGCCCGCTGTCTCAAGCTCCTGGACGACGTCCACGAGCAACGCGTCGTCATTCTCATCACCAAGCGAGGCAAACCCGTGGCCCGACTCGTGCCCGTAGACGATGACGAGCGCACGGCGCGCGTCTTCGGCGCCGGCCGCGGTAGCTGTGAGATCGTGGGCGACATCGTGGCGCCGGCCGTGCCCCCGGAGCACTGGCGCGCGCTCGGCCGCTGAGGCAGCCATGCTGCTCGATACGCACGCCTGGCTCTGGTTGTGGACGCAGCCGGAACGGCTGTCGCGGCGGGCGGCGGCCGCCATCCGTGGTGCGCTGCGCGGTGGAGGCATCGGCGTCGCGTCGATCTCGCTTTGGGAGGTGGCCATGCTGATCGCCGCGGGCAAGGTGCGCCCCTACGAGCCGGCCGAGCGGTGGATTGCGCGGCTCGTGCGGGAGACGGGGGTCGTCGTCCGCGAGCTCACTCCCGCCGTAGCGACGCTGGCCACGCAGTTCCCCGCCTCCTTCCCCCGCGACCCTGCGGACCGCATCATCGCCGCCACCGCGCGAGATGCCGGCACCGCTCTGGTGACCGCCGACAGCCGCATCGCCGAGAGCCCTCTGGTGCGCGCGATCTGGTGACGCGACTGAGAGGGTGTTTCACAGGCGTCGCGAGCGGGCCGAGGCTAGGGAGGGCGACGCAGGCGTACTGCGCGTACGTCGAGGAGCCCGACCGACGCATCGGCCCGCGCAGCAGGCTGTGAAACACCCTCTGAGGCCGCCGGCGCCTACTTCGGCAGCAAGGCGCGCACGATCGACTCGATGCGGTCGAGCTCGTTCGGCGTAAGGTGCCGGTCTGCCGTGACCGTCGTGCCCTGGGCGCGGAACACCACGGGCTCGAAGAGCCGGAGCTTCAGCAGCGAGACGACGTCGATCGAGGTGAGCTTCTCGCCGCGATCGGTCAGGGTGGCGGCGTCGGCCCCGGCCTGCTCCGGCGAGCTCGACGGGGCCTCGACGTGCAGATCTGCTCCTCCGTCGGCCGCCGGCACGAGCGTCGCCTCGGCGCGAAGCAGCGTGGGCGGCAGCTCCGGCACGCCTGGGCCGCGCAGCGTGCGGCTGGGATCGTCGGCCGTGGCGAGCACCGCCTCGACCCCGGTGGGCAGCGGGCAGCCGGCCGTTCCCGCGAAGCGGGCCGCGTGCCGGGCGTACCTGTCGGGAAGCACCACGAGCACGTTGGGCTCGACCAAGGCGACGACGCGCGTGCGCCCGCGCACCGTGACACGCGCGGCCGACACGCCCAGCCCCTCGAGCCAGGCACCAGGCGGGCTGCTGCGCGCCACCAGAGCGTCGACGGCGGCGCGGGCGCGCGCCTCGCCGAGGGTGTGCTCTGCTACGAAGGCCATGTCGTCCTCGTGCTCGGTGTCGGGCGCGGTCACGAAGGCGCGCTCGAAGTCCCGCTGCGGATCTATGCCCGTGCCGTCCAGCACGGGCCCCCAGGGATCGAGCGCGGCGAGGCGCGCGGCCAGCGCATGGCCGCGCAGCCGGCCAACGTGCACGAGCGCGCTCACCCGGCCGCCGACGATGTCCCGGGCGATGTCCGCCGCGTTGCGCGGCTTGGGGGGCGGCGGGGCCGGGGGCGCAGGGAGGGCGCCGCCGCCGCAGGCGAGCGCGAGGGCGCCGAGCAGCAGGAGAAGGAGCAGCAGAAAGCTAGGGCGTCGCCGGATGGTCATGGCTGGCGGCCGGCTGTGCCCGTTTGCGGCCCTTGATGATCCACGCCGGCACGTCCGGGACGCGCTCGACCGAGCCGTCGACCGGCACGCTGGCCAAGAGCGCGCGGGCGCCGTCGAGATCGAAGGAGTGGCCGGCCACCAGTGTGCGGAAGAAAGCGTGGGCGGGCGGCTGGAGCCACCCGGGTATGCCCCAGCGCGACACGAAGCGGCGCACGTCCTCGTAGGAGCAGCCCCGGTCGGCCTCGCCCACGACGAGCACCCCGCCCGGCCGCAGCACGCGCGCGCATTCGCCCAGGCCCCGCTCCGGGGCGGGCCAGTGCTTGATCGACGCGATGCTGAGCACGGCGTCGAAGCAGGCGTCCTCGAAGGGCAGGGCGAGGGCGCTCGCCTGCACCACGTGCGCGCGCTCGCCGAGCGGAGCGGTGCGCCGGCGCGCCCGGCGCACCTGATCGGGCGACAGATCCACGCCCGTCCAGCGCAGCTCCTGGTGGCGCGTGCCGAGGCGCAGGCCGAGCTGGCCGCCGCCGCAGCCGACCTCCAGCAGGCTCGCCCGCTCGGTCACCTCGGCGAAAAGCTCGGCGGCGAGCGCGGCCTCGATCTCCACCGCGGCCGGGGCGATCAGCCGGTCGTAGGCCCAGGCTTGCAGAGCGCTGTAGGGGACGCGGAAGTCTCTGAAGGTGACCATGGCTCAGGCTCTCCGCGGCGCCGGCCGCGAACGTACCTCCTACACCAACTGGGTCGGTCCGGGGACCTTCTTCTGGTGCCCCCGCGCTTGCCGCGCGCGGCTCGGGGCGCGTACACTTGCGATCATGAGCACACCGGGATTGGTTCGGGCGTTCGTGCTGTGCGCGGCGGTGGCGGGGTCGCCGGGCTGCGCTGCCGGGGACAGCGATAGCTCGGGCCTCGATCTGGGCGGCGGTGATGGCGGCGGCGGCGCGGGCGGCCCGATGGTCTGCACGCCCGGCCAGCAGCTCGGCTGTGGGTGCCCGGGCGGCGGCACCGGCGTGCAGGTGTGCTTGCCCGACGGCAGCGGGCTCGGCCCCTGCGAGTGCACGCCCTTCAGCCAGGGAGGCGGCGGCGCGGGCGGCTCGGGCCCGAGCGAACCTTGCGGCAACGGCACGTGCGACGACGACGAGAACTGCCATACCTGCAACAAGGACTGCGGCATCTGCAAGCCCTGCGACATCGCGCCCGCCTGCGAGAACGTCCAGATCCCGCCGCCGAGCCCGTCCCATATGGCCGAGCTCGACATCCCCAAGATGGAGTACGTGCCTCCGGCCAAGATCCTCGCGCGGTTGCAGCACGAGCTCGGCCAGGCTCCCGACGCCGTGCGCGTGCTCGTGGCCGCGCTCGACGCGGTCGCGCGCCCCGGCGAGAACCCGCTCGTGACCGCGCTGCGCGATGTCTTCGCGGGCCACCCGGCGCAGGCACAAGAGCTGCGGAGCGCGCTGGCAGCCGCCGGCCTGGCCTCGATCGCCGCCTACCGCGACGCGTTCCCCGAGCCGGCGCTGCCGGGCTCGGGCTGGCAGCCGACGGGCGGCTCTGCCGACGCGCCGCTCGACGTCGTTCCGCCCGGCGGCACGCTGGAGTGCGGCGCGCCGCTCTTGCGCATCGGCGTCATGAAGATCACGGTGTACGAGGAGGACGACGACTGGGCCAACGACATCGTCTACTGCGTGCTGCAGGCCGAGGCCGCCGCGGGCGGCGAGATCCGCATCACGCCGCCCACGCCCAACCTGGACGAGGGCGACAGCTACACGCTCTCGCTCCTGGCCGGCGTGTTCTGGGGCCAGAAGGAGCCGCGCACGCCCGCCGGCAGCATGATGATCACCTACGACTGCTTCGAGGCCGACACCAACGACGGCTACCAGAACCTCGTCGGCGCCATCGGCGACGCGGCCAGCAAGGTGGGCGACGCTATCCCGGGCGACAGCGGTTGGATCTTCAAGACGGCCGGCGCGCTCGCGCCCGTCGTCTCGCAGGGGCTCGCCCTGGACGGCGACGATCACCTGTTCAACGCCCAGCAGAACATCCCCTTGGAGAAGGAGCTCCCCATGACCAACGGCGTGTTCTGGACCGTGCGCCGGGAGGGCACGCACCTGAACTCCGACTGGGACTGGGAGCTGCTCGTCGAGGCGTGGGGCTGCGCCGAGTACGGGACGTTGTGAGGTGGACCGATCGGCAGTCGAATCACACGGAGTGTGTGATCCAGGGGGCGAAGGGGCACCGATCGGCACCTGAATCACACGTTCTGTGTGATTCGAGGCGCGATCGGCTCGCGTGATCCAAGCGCAGGAATCGGTGCTCAGGCCACACGCACGTGCGTGGTGGGGAGGCGCTCTGCCTCCAGGCTTGCAAGATCGAGCTTCTTGGATGCCTGATCCTGTTCATCGAAGTAGCGCGTCGTCTTCATCCGCCGCAAGACACTCTACCCGGCCGGCCCGCCCCCGTCCACTCGGTACGGGCTGGTCCGTTGTTCTCTTTCGCCTCGCCTCGGCGACGAAAGGGTAGAAGGATTCGCGAATGGCCACATCGGTCACTCTCGGGCATCGTCCTTCGCGCCTTCCCCCGTGCCGCCCCGTGCTGCTCGTGCTCTTGTGCCTGCTCGGCTGCCCGTCGCCGCCCGGTGGCCTGCCCGCCGGGACGCCGTCCGCCGCGGCGCCGGCCGCACAGTCCAGCCCGGCAGCCTCGCCCCGGCCGGACGTGCCGCGGGGGCGGCTTCCGGGTGGCGTTCGCCCCCTGCGCTATCGCCTCAGCCTCGAGATCGTGCCCGAGCGGCCCGAGTTCTCCGGCCAGGTCGAGATCGACGTGGCTCTGGAGCGCGCCACGGAGCGGATCTGGCTTCACGGTGACGGGCTGCAAGCGCGCGCGGCCAGCGTGACGCCGCGCGGCGCCGTGGGGCTCCCCGCGCGCTACGAGCAGTTCGACAGCGGCGTCGTCGCCCTGGTCCCCGCGTCGCCCGTGCCCCCGGGCCAGGCGAGCGTGCGCATCGAGTTCTCCGGGCGCTTCGATCCGCGGCTGGAGGGTCTGTACCGCGCCGAGAGCGGCGGTCGCGCCTACGCCTTCACGCAGTTCGAGCCGCTCTCGGCTCGCAAGGCTTTCCCGTGCTTCGACGAGCCCGCATACAAGACGCCCTTCGAGGTGACTCTCGTCGTTCCGGCGCAGGGGCAGGCCGTGGCGAACACGCGCGAGCTCGGGCGCGCGGCAGACCGAGAGGGACTCGTGCGCGTGCGCTTCGTGCCGACCGAGCCCCTGCCGACCTACCTCGTGGCCTTCGCCGTGGGGCCGCTCGACATCGTGCCGGGCGCGCCCGTCCCGCCGAGCGCGGTGCGCCCCTGGCCTTTGCCGCTGCGCGGCGTGGCGGTGCGCGGCCGCGGGCCGGAGCTCGGCTACGCGCTGGCGCACACCGGGCCCATCCTGGCGGCGCTCGAGGACTACTTCGGCATCGCCTACCCGTACGACAAGCTGGACATCATCGCCGTGCCCGACAAGAGCGGCGCCATGGAGAACCCCGGCGCCATGACCTTCCGCGAGTGGCTGCTGCTGTTCGACGAGCGCACCGCGCCGCTCGCGCAGAAGCGCGCCTTCGCCTTCGTCGTGGCCCACGAGCTCGCGCATGCGTGGTTCGGCGACCTCGTAACCATGCCCTGGTGGGACGACATCTGGCTCAACGAGGCGTTCGCCACGTGGATGGGCAACCGGGCCGTGGCGAGCTGGCGGCCCGAGTACGAGGGCGAGGTTGCGCTGCTGCGCGCCGTGCACTCGGCCATGGAAGCCGACAGCCTGGCGAGCGCGCGCCAGATCCGGCAGCCGATCGGCAGCCACGACGACATCCTCAACGCCTTCGATGCCATCACCTACCGCAAGGGCGGGGGCGTGCTCGGCATGTTCGAGCGCTGGCTCGGGCCCGAGCTCTTCCGCCAGGCCGTGCGCACCTACCTCGGCCGGCACCGCTTTGGCAGCGCCACGGAGGCAGACTTCCTCGCCGCGCTGTCCGAGACCAGTGGCCGCGACGTGGCCACCCCGTTTCGCAGCTTCCTGTTGCAGTCCGGCTTGCCGCACGTCGATGTGCGCCTGGTCTGCGAGGGCGGTCAGGCGAGCCTGCTGCTGGAGCAGTCGCGCTTCCTGCCCGTCGGCTCGAGGGGAGATCCGCGCCGGCTCTGGCAGATCCCGGTTTGCGTCCGCTACGCCGCCGGCGCCGAGCGGCGCGAGTCCTGCACCCTGCTCGCCGAGCAGCAGGGCCGCTTGCCGCTCCAGGGCGGCGCCTGCCCGCGCTGGGTCCTGCCCAACGCCGACGGCGCCGGCTACTACCGCTGGTCGCTGCCGGCCCGCGAGCTGCGGCAGATTCTCGGGGACGGGCTCGTCGAGCTTCCCGTGCGCGAGCGCATGAGCCTGGCCGACAGCCTGGCCGGAAGCTTCGCCCGGGCCACCCTGCCGGCCGCCGAGGTGCTGGGCGCGATGGCGCCTCTCGCCGCCGATCCCCATCCGGCTGTGGCTGCCGCTCCGATGGGCCTGCTGCGCGCGGTGCGCCTCTGGCTCGACGGCGACCCGCTTCAAGCCAGGGTCGAGGCGTTCGGACGCGTGCTCCTCGGGCCGGTGCAGGCGCGGCTCGGGTGGGATGCGGCGCCGGGGGAGCCGCCCGAGCGCGAGCTGCTGCGCGTGGAGGTGACCTCCTTTCTTGCCCTGAGCGCGCGCGATCCGGCCCTGCGACAGGAGGCCGCGCGCCGCGGCCGGGCCTACGTCGGCTTCGGCACTGATGGGCGCATCCATCCGGAGGCGGTCGATCCCGATCTGGCGTCCGTGGCGCTCGCCGTCGCCGGCGAGCAGGCCGACGCGGCACTCTACGACGCTCTGCTCGGCCTGCTCCCGACCGTACAGGACGACGAGGTGCGTGCCCGGCTCGTCACGGCGCTGGGGGCGGCGCTCGATCCCGAGCTCTCGCGTCGCGCGCTCGCGCTGCCGCTCGATCCGCGGTTGCGCGTCAACGAAGCGCTCTCGCCCCTGTGGGCGCAGCTCGGCCGGCCCGAGACGCGCGCGGGCGCGTGGGCGTGGATCCAGGCTCACCTCGACGAGCTCGCCGCGCGCTTGCCCCTTTGGACCGTCGCCGGCCTGCCCTGGCTCGCGAGCTACTTCTGCGACGAGCAGCACGCCGCCGAGGCCGAGCTGCTCTTCGGCAGCCGTGCGCGCTCCATGCCGGGCGCCGCGCACAACCTCGACGGCGCCGTCGAGGAGGTGCGCCTGTGCGCCGCGAGCAAGGCGGCGCAGCTCGCGAGCGCGCGGGAGTTCTTCGAGTCCCGGAAACGGTAGGCCAGGCGCGCTCCCGCCGCAGTTGCGGTATGCTTGAGGCATGCGGCCTCTTCCCTTCTGGTTGGCGTTGGGCGCAGCCCTGGGCGGCTGCGGCGAGTCCTTCGTGGTGGGCGCGGCTCCGCCGAGCAGCGGGGGCAGTAGCGGCGAGGCGGGCGCGGGCGCGACCGTCTCGACGAGCAGCTCCGGCGCCGGGGGCTCCGCCGCCGGGGGTGGCGAGGGCGCGGCCCCGCCGGCCCCCTGCAACGGGCCAGAGAGCTGCCCGCCGCCTCCCACCCCGTGCGCGCACGCGGCCTGCCTTGACGGGGTGTGCGGCTCCGAGCCGGAGGCATACGGCGCGATGGTGCCGAACCAGATCCCGGGCGACTGTCAGACCGCCATCTGCGACGGGAACGGGGGCGAAGCCAGCCTGCCGGAGGACGGCGACTTCCCCAACGACGGCGAGCAGTGCACCATCGAGTACTGCTCGGGCGGCGTGCCGCAGCAGTACAACGAGAACCCGTACTCGTGGTGCGACCAGAACGGCGGCACCATGTGCGACGGCGACGGCCACTGCGTCGCGTGCCTCAACGCGTGGGACTGCCCGCTCGGGGACAGCCCGTGCGCCGGCACGTACTGCGACGAGCAGCACCAGTGCGGCTACGACTTCGTGGCCCAGGGCACGACGATCTGGGAGCCGTACGGAGACTGCCGGAAGTACGTCTGCGACGGCGCCGGCAATGCCCAGGAGCTCGCGGACTACGGCGACGTGCCGGGCGATCCCGATCCCCACGACTGCAAGGTGCCCGTGTGCAAGGACTGGGGCCCGGACTGGAAGAAGAAGGACGACAACTCGGCGTGCGGCAAGGACAACAAGCAGTTCTGCTGCGACAAGACGTGCTGCCCGCAGGGACAGGTGTGCGATGACAACGACAAGTGCGTCGCGGCGACCTAGCGGGTGCGCCGCTACCGCCTCTGCCGCACCAGCCGCTTGACCTTCTTGGCGAGCTTGGCCGGATCGAGCGGGTACTTGGCCACGTCGGCGGCGCCGGCCTCGATCAGCTCCTTCATGTCGGCGGTGCTCAGGTTGGCAAGGCACACCACGGCGCGCGCCCCGGGCGCCGCCCGCGTCAGGGCCGCGAGAGCGTCACGCGCCCCCGGGCCGTCGTCGCCGGCGTCGAGCAGCACCACGTCGGGATCGGCCGCGGCGGCATCCGCGACCGCGGCGCACGAGACGACGTGCACGCCCTGCGCTTCGAGCCCGGTGGTGCAGTGCTCGTCGACGCCGCGGCTCGTCCCCCCCTGGCGCACCAGGGCGACGCGGGCCACCGGCTCACCTTGCGTCCGCGCGCCCTCGGGCGCGGGCTCCGGCGTGGTCCAGCCGGGGCTGCGCTCCGCTCGTGAGCCCCGGGGCAGCTCGCCCTTGCGCGTCACGAGCTGCACGGCGGCGGCGTCGGGCGAGACCGACTCGTAGAGGCGCTGGCGCACCTCGGCCGCCTGCTGCGGCCGTGCGGCCGGGTCCTTGGCCAGGAGCTCCAGGCGCAGCGCCTCGAGCAGCGGCGGGACCGGCTCCGCGCCGGGGGGACGGCACAAGGGCGACGGCGGGACGAACATCTGCTTGGCCAGGATGTCCATCATCGACTCGCCCTCGAAGGGCGGGACGAGCTGCAAGAGCGTGGTCAGCACGCAGCCCGCGGCGTAGATGTCCGTGCTGGGACCGACGGCGAGGGAGCGGCATTGCTCGGGGCTCATGTACTTGGGCGATCCGGCCACGGTCTGCGAGCGGGTGAGCGAGGGCGTGTCGTCGCCGGCGTTGTCCACGTGCGCCAGGCCGAAGTCGACGATCTTGATGAGCCGCTTGCCCGCGACGTCCTCGGTCAGGATCACGTTCTGCGGCTTGAGATCGCGGTGCACGATACCGTGCGCGTGGGTCACTTCGAGGGCCGAGAGCACCTGCCCGATGATGTCCACCACGTGCGCGAGCGGCGGGGGGATCTTCATCGGCCCGAGCCAGTCCTCCAGCGAGGTCCCGGCGATGAACTCCATGACGATGTAGAACGTGCTCTGGTGCTGGCCGAAGTCGAGCACCCGCACGACGTTCTGGTGGTTGATGACCGAGATGGCGCGCGCCTCGCGGTAGAAGCGGCGCGTGTTCTCGGGATTGGCCGCGATGTGCGGGTGCATGATCTTGGTGGCGATGGGCAGCCGCAGCGCGAGGTGCTCGCCGCGGTAGATCTGGCCCATGCCGCCCTCGCCCAGAAGCTCGTCGAGCCGGTACTTGTCCGCCAGCACCGTGCCGGGCTGGGCATATGCCTCGGCCGGCGCCTCCGCCGCCCGGCGCGCCTCCTCCCACATGCTGGTCCGGTCGGTGCTGCCGATCACGGTGCGCTTGGAAGCGGTGTCGGCGGGCACGGTCTCCCACTCGGCGTGGTCTTCCGCGTCGGGGGGCGGGCGGGGGGCGACGGCGTCCGCGGCCGGCTCGCTCGGCTCGGCGGCCGGCTCGCCCGGGCTGCTGCCCGAGCGCCCCGAGCCGAAGATCAGCGTCTTCTCTACTCGCTCCGGTGGCGGCGCCCCGGGGATGAGGGCCGTGCGCTGCTCGTCTTCGTCCTCTGGCTTGTCGCTGTCGCGGCCCATCATGGCGCGCCCTCTTACTCGCTGCGAATGCCTACCGCGATCTGCCCGTACACGTGCCCCCCGAGATCCTCCCACGGCGTCAAGCGCAGGCCCAGGTCGCCGAACACCGTGGTGGCCGTCTCGAGGCCCAGCCCGAGGCCGCCGCGCACGGCCGCCACGTCGTCCCCTGGGTAGGTCATGGCGTGCAGGTCCAGGAGCGAGTAGGCGCGCAGCCAGCGTGCCGCCTGGTACGTGCCGCCCAGCACGATGAATGCCTGGCCGTCGGGCACGGCGGTGCGCCTCGCGTCGTCCTGCAACGCGAAGCGGGCGCCGACGTCACCAAGCCAGGTCCAGCGGCCGTGGCTGCCGCCTGCGGCCCCGCCCAGCTCCAGCCGGGCGGGCGCCGAGGTGCTGCTCGTGGGCAGGCCGAGCCTTAGCGCCGGCCCGAGCTCGAGCGGCCGGCCGAGCTCGAAGGCGCGCCAGCGGGCGCCGAGCCAGGCGCCGGCGTCGGTGGGGCGGGGCTCGCCCAGCGCGTTCGTCCCAAGCCGCGCCTCGACGGCCAGCGGCTCGATGACGCCCACCAGATGGGCGCGAAGCTGCGCGGCAGCGCCGCTCGCAACGCTGTCGGCGCCCAGGACGAGAGCGCCGCCCTGCGGGGCGCTTGGCGCCCACCACGGCACGCTCAGGGCTGGGGACTGCGCCACGGGCGCCGCCAGCACGCCGGGCGGTGGCCCGGGCGGACGCGGCGGCGCGGGCCGCTCCTTGGGCACGGGGCGCCAGTCGAGCAGCTCGCTGCCGAGCACCCGGCCGCGGCCGTCGACCACGTCGAAGCGCACCGTGCCCGCGCGGTCGCCGAGCACGACCACCGCGCTGAGGTTCGCCGGATCGCCCGCGCGCGCGCGGAGCGCGCCTTCGGCCACGCCGCCCCGCAGGTGCACGCGCAGCCGCGCGCCGACGCGCGCGGGATCGACTCCCCCAAGGCCGTCCAGAGCCACGCGCACGGTGCCCTCGCCTGAGCCGGGCGGCCCCGGCACAAGGGCGATGCTCGCGCTCGCCTCGTCGTAGCGCAGGGGCCAGGCGAGCGCTTCCTCGTTGCCCCGCTCGCGCACGCGCGCCTCGCGGGGCGCGCGCCGCGCGAGCTCGATCCGTTCGGGCACCGGGCCGAAGGGGCCGGCGTCCAGGCCGAGCTCGGTAGCGGGCGAGGCCTCGAGCAGCAGCCAGGCGTAACGGCTGGCGCGTAGCTCGCCGCCCTCGACGCGGCCGGCGCCGGCCGGATCGAAGCGGGCCTGCACCACCGTCAGCCCGCGCG